>CAZZDW010000123.1:0-7964 GCA_964652945.1 uncultured Phycisphaeraceae bacterium | reverse complement strand
AAACGACGCCACCAAGCTCCTGAAATCACTCGCGTACCCGGCATGCGCCCGGCCGAGCTGCTGCAGGTTCGACATGCACAGCGTCTGCCGGGCCGCCCGCCTCGCCTTGCCGAGAGCGGGCAGGAGGATCGCCATGAGCAGGGCGATGACGGCGATGACGACGAGCAGTTCGATGAGTGTAAACCCACGACGCACAACCATACAGCGCTCCCGAACGATCCGAAAACTCGGTCTTTGAAAGCCGAGGGGCTAAGCCCCTCGGCGAACTCTCTGCATACGTCCGTGGAAACCGCGGGGCTGAGCCCCGCGGCTTTCAAAGAAGAGGAGTCAGCAGCCGGCCAGCCAGGCCGTGAGGAAGTCGAAGATGTCCTGAACCGTCACGCCGTTGACATGGTTGAAGTCGGCAGAAGGAGAACCGGCCAGCCACGCCGTGAGGAAATCGAAGATGTCCTGGACGGTCACGCCGTTGACGCCGTTGAAGTCCGCCGTGCACGGCGGGGCGCTCAGCGCAAACCCGATGTCCAGCGGCACGCTCGGCGCCGTCGTGCCGATGAGCGACGACACCAGGATGTAGTACGTCTTGTTGGCCTGCACCGGCACGTGGAACTGGTCGTTCTGGTCATAGCCGTAGCAGGTCGCGCCCGTGTACGAGGTCGGGCAGGTCGCCCCGGCCGTGTTCATCGCCCAGACATTCATCGCCACCTGACGGCTTGCGGCGTATTCGGTGATATCCAGCGTCCCGTTCGACAGAGCGTCATACCGGAACCAGATGCCCGAGTTGGCATACGGGAAAGGCGCCAGGCAGCTCGTGCCGCCCAGCAGGTCCGCGCCGGCCCCAAGGTTGTTGTAGGTCGTGCGGCCCAGCGTGACCGTCGTCGCACCCGAGCAGATGTTGTTGGACGGCCCAGGGAACACCGCGAACGTGATCGTCGCGGGCGTCGGCGGGGTTGAGCCGCTCCTGGCGATCAGCATGTAATACGTTTTGCCGACCTTCACGTCCAACTGAAGGGTCGGGTTGCCGATCTGGCAGAAGGCGGCCGTCGAGCCGGGAGCGGGGCAGGTCGCGCCGGCCGAATCGGTTTCCCACACGGTCGCGGCCCGGAACAGGACGCTGTTCGACGTCACCCCGTAAAGAACCCTGTTGCTCTGCGTCGGCGTGTATTTGAACCAGACGCCGTACTTGTAGATCGTGCTGCAGACCGACACATACCCGTTGTCGTCGTTCGCGAGGGGGTCATCGATCGGGTAGGTCGTGCCGAGGGGCGAGTTCGGGATCTCGATCGCGCCGCCGCAGTTGTCGTTGGGGATCAGCGACGTGAAGGAGAACGTCCCGCTGATGAGCCCCTGGTGCTTGGCCGCGGCGATCAGGATGTAATAGCTCCGGCCCGCGACGACGGGAGCCATCCACGACTCGTCCTCGAAGCACGTGCCGTTGGCGGGCGTGAACGAGCCGCAGTTGCTCGCCGGGTTGATCGCGCCGGAGACCTCCCACACGCCGCAGTTGACGTCGGGAGCGCCGGTCTCGGAGAAGTGGAGCACGCCGTCGGCCGCGGCCGTGTAGACGTACCACGCGCCGTAGTTGTCGCTCGTGTTGGTGTTGCAGGGGCCCGGCCCGATGTCCGCGGTCGCGCCGTAGTTGCTGAAGCTGATGTTGGCCGGCAGCGAAGCGAGCGGCTGCGCGTTGACGCACAGGTCGTTGGGCGGCGCAACCGGGCACGCCGTCGGGCCGCAGGTCACGTCGACACCCTGGAACCCGCCGGACTGGGCGGCACAGTCGCCCGGGGTGAGCACCGAGCAGGAACCATTCGGCAGGCAGCAGGCGCCGGTCCCCACGCTGACCGGCGTATAGAACAGCGTGCCGTTGAAGACCCGGTTGGTCTCCAGCGTGCCGCCGGTGAAGGGCGCGGTGGTCTTGCGGACAGCGCCCGCGATGAACGCCAGCTCGTCCGTCGCGTACGTCTTGTTCGCCCCGTCGCCAACGGTATAGATCACCGTGGCAGCATTTGAAGCCCCGCCCGCGATGCGGATCGCCACGCCGTAGGTCCCGGCGTTGAGCGTGAAATCGTTGGTGTCAAAGAGCGTCACGCTGTTTTCGCCGGCGGCGATATTCAGCCCCGTGGCGACGATGGTCCAGGCGTTGGGATTGTCGGTGTTGCCGATGTACGACTGGCCCGGATCGGTGATGTACACGTCCGCCGTCAGGACGAGTGAGTTGTCGACGTTGGCGCCGATCTGCGTGATCGTGACCGCGGAGGAGACGGTCAGGTCGAAGTAGACCGTCGAGCCGGACTGCTCCGCGTCGTTGCCGTGGTACAGGGTGTTGACAACGTCGGACGCCTCCGGCGTGAAGCTGAACGAGCCGGAGAGCGTGGGGTTAGCAGGGATCATCGGCGTTGTGCTGAGCAGGCCGGTCGCCGACAACGTGCTGACCTGGATGTAATAGGCTTTGCCGGCCTCGACAAAGCGGCTGAACGTCTCGTAGTTTCCGCCGGAGACGCACGCGCCGTTCTCGGCCGTGAAGGACGAGCAATCGCTCCCCGGGTTCGCAGCGCCATTGACGCTCCAGATCGCCGCAAGAGTCTCATTCGGGCCGGTTTCGGTGAAGTTCAGGTACCCGTTGCTGGGCGGCGTATAGAGGTACCACACGCCGAAGGCGCCGGGAATCAGGCTCGACGTGCAGCTGCCGGGCGCCTCATCCGCTTTGGCGAGCCGTATGTCAACATTGAAGTTGTGTGGCAGTGAGTTGAGGACCGCGGCGTTTGCGCAGTCGTCGTTCGGCGGGGCGTAGTTGCAGTTGACCGAGCCGCACGTGACGCCCGTGCCGTTCCAGATGCCGATCTGCGAGACGCAGGCGGCTTGGGAGACGTACATCTCGCACGTCCCGCCGGGCAGGCAGCACGCGCCGTAGACAGGACAGACGGCCGCGCCGCAGGCGGTGGCGTTGCCCTGGAAGTGCCCGGACTGGGCCGCACAGTTGGCGGCCGTCAGCACGGCGCACGAACCGTCGTTCTTGCAGCACGCGCCCGTCCCCGTGCCGACGAGCGAATAAAAGAGCTCGCCGCTCCAGACCCACCCCGTGGCAGGCGCGTTGTCGTTGAACAACCCGTCGACATTGGTGTAGGCCCCGCAACTGACGGTCATGTCGTTGTTCTGATAGACCAGCGACACGCCGGAACGGCCGCCGAAACCGACATCGTTGTTGATGCTCGGGCCGGCAATATGAATGGCCAACCCATAGGTGCCGGCGGGAAGCGTGAAGTCGGTGATGTCCACAGGCGCCGGCAGAGAGGAAGTGTTGCCGCTGCCCGTAGCGACCTGTGTCCACGCACCAGCATTGTTGGCATTGCCGACATAGGTCCCTCCCGCTGCTGTCACAAAGACTTCAAGCGTGAATGCGTTGCCGCTGCCGCCTTTCGTGGCCATCTCCAGGCTGGTGATGGTCGCGGCGGAGTGAAGCGTGAGGTCGAAAAACGCCGTGGAGTTGTTGTCGGTTTTGACCGACGTCGTAAAGTTGCCGTCGTAGGTCGTTTTCAACGATCCGGCCGACGCGGTCGAGGCACCTGCCAGCACCCCCAGCACGAGCGCAGAAAATACTCGCATTTTGTTCATATCAGCCCTTTCCTGTGTGCATGAACTGCCAAAGACACGTCAACCCCATGAACCGGGGTAATAGGTCGTCAATCAAAGGCCGTATCGAGCCGACCAAAGGGTACATCCGCTTTGAGCCGATGCAATGATTGTTGTCAAAAAGTTGCATTGAAACAACAATGGTTCTCACGACGCGATTTCTGGCGTATACTCCTTATCAATGGCTTCGACAGATCACCAGACATTAAGCGAAAACAATCCGACTCTCGGTGGTGATGCGGAATCGCTGGAAGATCGGATGATGCAACTGGGTACTCGGCTGGGGGAGACCGGCCAGCAGTTGCTGGCGTCTCTGCCGCAGCCGGTACGGTCGCCCAGCGAGCTGGTCCGGGTGATGGGCCTGAACAAGGTCATCGCCAGCCGGTTCCTCTCGGCGCTGGGCAAGCGTGACCCGATGGCCGTGGTGTTCTACTTGCCGGGGATGGACACTCTCCGCCGCGTGACGGAAGCCGCGCGCGAGCGTGGGGCCGCCCCGGAGGCGATCCGGCAGTGGACCGAGCAGGTCGATCTGCTCGACGACTTTCTCAAGCATGAGGTGGGGGGCAAGCAGGGGCTCGACGCGATCGCCAGCGCCGCGCTGCCCGACGCCCGCGAACGGTTCGAGATGGCCAATCGCCAGGCCATGTACCGCGGCGCGTCCAACTTCTACGGCGCGACGTGCGACATCGAACTCCTGACGATATTCATCCATCCGTCCAAGGACGGCACCGGTCAGGACGTGCTGATCTTGAACGGCATGATCGGCTTCCGCCGCCTGCGTGCGGGCAAGCCGATCACGATCAGCCGATTGGCCGCCGCGTCGGAATCCTCCGAACAATCCGGCCCCGCGTCGGCGAGCCAACTCAACGGACGGCCTTGGAAGCCCGCCGCGACCCAGATGCTGCTCAGCGAGTTCTGCTCCCAGCCGATGCCGGAGATCCTCAGCACAGTCACCGGCCGATTCCTCTGTTATCAACTCGCGGGAGATGATTTCGGCCTGGCGTCGGCGTGCGATATCTACGTCTGCCAATACAACCCGTACGACGGAACGCCTCTTCCCAGTCGGACAAAGGGGAAAGAGCCGTATGTCAGCACGGGCACGCGTTTTCCGAGCCAGCGACAGGTCTTCGATGTGCTTATTCACCGCGATGTTTGGAGCGGACGCACTCCTCGGTTATACGTGCGATCACCGGCGCCTTTCGAGAACGACAGCCCGAACTTTGACGAAATGGATTTTGATCAGGTTAACGTCCTCGAGACCATCCGTTCGCTCGGGTCGGGAAGCCGCGGCTGCCGTGTCTCAGAGATCCCTCGGTATATCGAGGTGATCGACTCCATTTGTGCGCAACGACAGTGGGATCCTACGGCTTTTCGCGGCTACCGCTGCGACAGCCGCTATCCGATATGGGGCGCCCTGTATTACATGGCCTTCGGATCACCCGGCGGCGACCCGTCGGAGCCGCACACGTCGTAGTGCGGCGATTGATGCCCGGCTGTTCCCACGCGGCACGCGGGCCCGCCGCTGTTGGGGAGCGTGGGCATCGCTGCCCCTCACTCTTGCCCCTCCCATCATCTCATACAACTCGCTGAAAAAACCGCGTGGCGTCGGAAGACGCCGCGTGGTCAGGGGAACAGAGAACACGGCTGAATCGTGGCATCAATCGTTGCGCGTTGAGCCGCGTACACAGCCGACGCTATTTGCCGCGGCCTCGGCGACGGCGGGCGGCGAGCACGCCGGTGGCGAGCGCGCCGAAGGCCGCCGTGGAAGGGGCCGGGACGTTCACCGTGAGCACGCCCCAGGACAGATCGAACGGGTTGGTCCGTGTCATCGAGAACGTCTGCGTGCCGCTCGGATCCAGGACATCGAAGCTGTTGGAGAGCGGGTTGGGCCCGCTCGAACCGATGGTGTAGGAGGAGGCGACGGCGCCCGGCACGTCCATGACCGCCGTGAGCGTTTGATCGACAATGGACGTCGGGATCTGCTTGGCCGTGCCGGTGATGACCGGCCGGGACGCCAGCCCGACGTAATACGTCCCCGCCGCCAGGTTGACGCTGTTGGACGTCGGCCCCGTGGGCTCGAAGGTCGAGTCGAACAAGACGTTGTAGCTGCTGTCGAGGACGACCAGCGACGACTGAGCGCCGGGCGTGAAGGTCTGCATGCCGGCCTGGATCGAGCCCAGAGCGACCGGCACGACAAGGTCCTGCGCAAGGTTGGCGCTGTACCCGCCGCCCGCGGCGGCGAACGCGCCGTTCTGAAGCCGCAGGTTCACCTCCTCGGTGCCCTTGCCGAAGGTGTACCACGTGGTGGTGTGGGACGTACCAATATCCCGATCCCTCGTCAGCGAGCTGTTGATGTCGTTCGCCGAAACGATGGCCGTCCCGATCCCCCTTCGCTGGTTCGAGGCGCTCCCGGTGCTGTTTTCGTTGATCGTGAAGACGTTGCGGTAGATGGCGAGCCCGGGTCCGGCCGCGTGCTGGAGCTTCCAGTAATCGTCGTAGTAGCCAACGGCCCCGGCGAACACCGAAAGATCGTTGAACACGCCGGTGAACGTCGACCCGTTGCCGACGCCGCTGGCCACGGTCGCGCTGGCCAGGGTGTTGCTGGAAACGCCGCCGTCGGTGTACTGGCCCAGCGCCGCATCCGCGCCCAGGGCAACACCGGCGGCCGCTACGACGACACGCGCATACGCGCCAACAGAACTCGACATCTCTCTCTCCTTCTTAACGAGCCCACGCGATCGACCCCGGCGTGCCGGGTGCGTGCGCTCAACCTCCTGGAACCCGCCGTCCTGTGCGCTCCTCCCATGTCACGCACAGGCCGGCACGACGCTCACTCTGACGTTTATTGCAATGAATGCTTATTGTAAGTTTCAATGCAACAACGTCTATGGAGGAGTTTACTTCCCGTTTGAGAAAACGCAACGCTCACGCTGAAAAAAGTGTGCGTTCGCTTTTCGGGCGTGTCAACGCGTTGTATTTGAATATTTGGTTTTTACACGGGCAGGCGGTGCGGAAGTCGAACATTTCACGGCGATGCCGTTGAGTCCGCAATGCCCGGGTCCGCGGCGATTGGAGTCCACGGCGAATCAGCCGCCGGCTTTTTTCTGCGTGAAGACTTCCGAGCCGCCGAAGTCGATGCCGCCCAGGCCGCTGCGTGTCCAGCGGTAATACCCGTACACCTCGTCGCTTCGGCCCTCGGGCACGGGCGATTCGAACGCGCTATCCGGGAGGTACCGGAAACTCTTGGCGTTCGTAGCGGCCGGGGAGTTGGGATTCCATCCGATGTTCGCGTCGCCGGTGCTCCGCACCGAGACCGAGCCGTCGAAGAACGCCAGCGGCTGCCGGCAGTCTTTGTAGCCGAAGAACAGGTCGTACTTGCCGTAATGGCGGCGCTGCGTGTCGTAGAGCGTCACCTTCATGCTCGGGAAGGTGACCTCGTCGATCGTGCGGCCGCCGAACTCCATCTCCCACGTCTTGGTCCGGTCGATGATGTAGCGGTCGTGCTGGGCGTCCTGCGCATAGACGTGGTTGTGCGCGGGGTCGGTCGACGGCGGCTGGACGCACGCCGCGGGGATGAGCTGGTAGCTCGAGCTGAACGGCCACCACGCGCTGTTGATCTTGTTCTCGTTCTTCACCAGGGCATAAGCACTCTTGGCGACACGCAGGGGGTCGGCGCGCCACACCAGCCGCGGCGCGTCTTCGGGGCAGACCGTCGCCGGCATGGGCATCTGCCCGCCCAACTGGTCGACGAGCGCCAGGCAGCTGAACTGCTCGAGAACAAACGTGCGGTTGCTGCCGTTGATGAACGACGGGATCGCCGTGGCGCCGGTGCGCCGCCCGGTCGTGCGGAAGAGGATCTCGCGGGCGACCTGCGCCACCGCGCTGTCGGAGCGCGGCACGTCGCCGCCCGGCGAGTTGAGGGCCGCGATGTAGTTCTTGAAATCGCTCTGGTACGTCGCGTGGCCCACCATCATCTGCCGCATATTCGACTGGCAGACGACGGCGCGAGCCGCCCGGCGTGCGGCGGCCAGCCCCGGAAACAGGATCGACACCAGCAGCGCGATGATCGCGATGACCATCAAGAGTTCGATCAACGAGAAGGCGGGAGAAGGCATCCCGGCATCAAGGCGCCCAGGCAACAAGGGACGACGAGACCCTTGTCGCTGTGAGCGCCCAGTGGAGGAACGAGTCGAGTCGTCCATTCGGGAAGTATCCATCGTTCGTGTCTCCACACTTGATGCCTGGTTGCCTCTTGCCTCGATGCCTTCGATTTCAGCAGCCGGCGAGCCAGGCGGTGAGGAAGTCGAAGATGTCCTGGACGGTCACGCCGTTGACCG
>CAZZDW010000122.1:0-8043 GCA_964652945.1 uncultured Phycisphaeraceae bacterium | reverse complement strand
CGATGTGCATGATTCTCCCGGCCTTCGGCTGCTTCACCGGCCTTGCGCCGATCTCGCCGTGCCCCGGCGACCGCGTCTTCGCGATCTGCGACGACGCCGTCATCGAGGTGCCGGTCAGCTGCGGCACATAACAACCTTCGGTCCGATCAGATTTCCGCGGCCGTGTGCTGGTTTTTACCACGGCGGCACAGAGCACACAGCGTTCACAGAGAAAGGCAACGGTTGTTTGAATTTGCTATTTGGCCCTTTGCTATTTGCCATTTCCCATCTCTGTGTCTCTGTGAACTCTGTGTCAAAAAGAATCTCATGGATGGGCGGGCGCACGCATCACGCCGTCACCCGCAGTTCTTCCTCCAGCCGCATCGCCGCCTTGGCGATCCGCTCGCTCCACTTCTCGCTGGAGTGGTGCGTCTCGCGCAGCCGCTCGGCCCACACGGGAAACCCCATCGGCGACAGGTCGTCGAGCTCGACCATCACCAGCTCCAGCGACGCGGCCTTGTTGAGATACTCCAGCAGCCGCCGGTATTCGAGCTGCTGCTCGATCACCTCGCGCCGCGCTTGGTCGAGCAGCAGGTTCTCGGTGTCAAACTCGCTGAGCACGTCGTAAAACATGTCCGCCGACGCCTGCACGTGCCGCGTCGGCCGCGGCGAGCCCGGATAGCTCGGCACGATCAGCCCGGCGACCCGCGCGATATCGCGGAACGCCCGCCGCGCAAGCTGCGACGTGTTCAGGCACGCCAGCAGGTCCTCCGTGAGATGCTCGGTGCTCAGCAGCGCCCGCAGTTCGTCTGCATCCAGTGACAGTTCTTCGCCGCCGAGCAGCTCGAGCCCGTAATCGGTGACCGACGCGGTGATCGACGCCGGCGATTTCTTCGTCAGCCGGTACGCCAGCAGCGGCGCCAGGCCCTCGTGCACGTGCCGTCCTTCGAGCGGGAACATGAATAGGTGCCGCCCGTCGCGCGTCCGCAGCTTCTCGACCAGCAGCTCGCTTGTCGACGGCAGCCGGCTCACGCGTTTCTGCAACTCGAGGATCGGCTTGAGCGCGGCCATCTCCGGCGTGTCGTAGACGCCGAGCCGCGCCGATTCCAACCGCCGCCGTACGGCGTGCGCGAGCTGGCTCGACAGCGGCATCTTCCCGCCGTTCCAACGCGGCACCGCCCCCGACTTATTCCGCGCCCGCCGCACGTGCGCCGTCATGTCGCGGACACGCACCAACTCCAAGACCCGCCCGGCGAAGACGAACCGATCGCCGACGACCAGCCGCGCGATGAACGACTCTTCGATCGAGCCGATCACCCCGCCGCCGACGAAGCGCACGAGCATCGCGGTGTCCGACGAGATCGTGCCGACGCCGAGCCGGTGCATCCGCGCGATCGCCGGCGACGCGACGACGTATTTCGGATTGCATTGGTCTGGGTAGGGCGGGACGCCCGCCCCACCCAAGCCATCCGATTTCTGAAGTTCAACATCCTCCTTCACCCGCGCAAAGCTCGGGTACGCCGTCAGCGCCGGCCCGCCGCGCTTGACAAAGTCCATCACCCACGACCACTGCTGCCGCGTCAGGTCGCGGTACGAGTACGCCGTGCGCACCTCGTCGAAGAGCTCGTCCTCGACAAAGCCCCCGCCGCAGGCGATCGTGACCAGGTGCTGCGCCAGCACGTCCATCGGGCGATTCAGCGGCGTGCGCGACTCGATCCACCGCTGATTCACCGCGTCCCTCGCCGCGGCAAACTCCGCCAGCTCGAGCGCGTGCGTCGGCGCGCAGATGATCCGCGACGCCACGCCCGGCCGGTGCCCGCTCCGTCCGGCCCGCTGGATCAGCCGCGCCACGCCCTTGGGGCTGCCGAGCTGGATCACCTGCTCCACCGGCGAAAAATCAACGCCGAGATCGAGGCTCGACGTACACACAACGCACCGCAGCCGCCCGGCGTCGAGCAGCCGCTCGACTTCGGCGCGCACGCGCTTGTCGAGCGAGCCGTGGTGGATCGCGACCTGCCCCAGCCACTCCGGCCGCGCTTCCATCAGCCGCCGGAACCAGATCTCCGACTGCGACCGCGTGTTGGTGAACAGCAGCGTCGCCCCGCCACCCCCGCGCGTCTCCACCCGCTCGATCGCCTCCACGACCTGCGGCAGCACCTTGATCCCCAAGTGCCCCGCCCACGGAAACCGCTCGATGTCCGCCGGCACGATCGTGTCGACGACCACGTCCTTCGGCAGGACGCCGTGAACAGTGATCGGTCGTGGCACAGGCGTCTCGCCTGTGCGCGTACGTGCCGACGGCACCCCCAGCAGCGCATCGCGCGCCTCGTCGAGGTTCCCCAGCGTCGCCGACAGGCCCCACGTGCGCAGCCGGTTCGACTCGCCGAACCACGCGCGGAGCCGCGCCAGCGCCAGTTCGGTCTGCGTGCCGCGTTTGCTGCCGAGCAGCTCGTGCCACTCGTCGACGACGACGCAGCGGAGCGTCGACAGGCGCTCTCGCGCGTTCGGGTACGTGAGCAGCAGCGTCAACGACTCCGGCGTCGTCACCAGCGCCGTCGGCAGCCGATCGGCCTGCTTCTTGCGCAGCGACGCCGGCGTGTCCCCCGTCCGCTTCTCGATCGTCCAGTGCAGCGGCGGCCGCTCGCCACGCGCTCGCGCACACTCGCGCATGAACTCGATCGGCTCGATGAGCGACGCCACCGTGTCGCTCGCCAGCGCCCGCATCGGCGTCACCCACAGCACGCGGATCGGCTCCGCCGCGTTTCGCTTGGTTGTCTTGCCTTTGGTGGCACCGGTCTCCTGACCGGTGCGTGGGTAAGCTTGACGCTCATCGAGCCCCTCCCACACCGGCCCCAGCCACGCCGCCAGCGTCTTGCCCACGCCCGTCGGCGCATGGATCAGCCCGCCCCGCCCGTCGAGATACGCCCGCCATGTCTCAAGCTGAAACTCGAACGGCCTCCACCCGCGCGACTCGAAGTACGCCGCGAGTTCCTTCGGCAGCGGCGCGTGCGCATCCGGCATCGCGCCGTTCACCGCGGCGCCATCCGCCGTCGCCGATGATGCACCCGCCGCCGCCGTCATCCGTTCCCCCGATCACTCTTCACCCGCGGCTTCCTCGTCCGC
This sequence comes from uncultured Phycisphaeraceae bacterium, assembly GCA_964652945.1. Lineage (GTDB taxonomy): Bacteria > Planctomycetota > Phycisphaerae > Phycisphaerales > UBA1924 > CAZZDW01. The sequence goes on along the minus strand of CAZZDW010000122.1, from coordinate 4,941 downwards.
TTCAGCAGCGCCCGCTCGTGCGTCGGCAGCAGCTCGCGCACCGTCTCCAGCGTGTCGGCGTCGTGCGCCGCTTTGTCCACGCGCTCGCGCAGGATCCTCGGGAACCGCACCGCCACGCCCGCGCTGTGCCGGTCCGAGACGCGGATCCCCTCGAAGCCGATCTCGAAAACCTTCTCGGGTTTTACGCCGCGCACCGGACCCATCCGGTCCGTCGCGTGCCGCCGGATCCACGAGTCCAGCACGGCGATCTCGTCGTTGCTCAGCCCCGAATACGCCTTGGCGAACGGCACCAGCTTCCGCGCGTCCCCATCACCCGCATCGTCCCACACGCCGAAGGTGTAATCCGTGAACAGCCCCGACCGCTTGCCGCTCCCCGGCTGCGCGTACATCAAGACCGCGTCCACCGTGTACGGGTCGAGCTTCCATTTGTACCAGCCCCCGTCGCCGTGCACACGACCCGCGTGATACGCCGACGACCGCCGCTTGATCATCAGACCTTCCGCGCCGACACCCGTCCGCGCGTTCATTCGGAGTGCGGCCGCCTCCTCCCACGTCCGTGGCGACATCGTCGGCACCAGCCGGATCGGCTCGTCGCGTCCCGCGAGCTTCGCGTCCGTCAGCACGCGCACGAGCCGTTCCCGCCGTTCGTCGAGGGCGAGCTGCCGCAGGTCTTCGCCGCCCTCTTCGAGCAGGTCGAAGCAGAGCATCGCCACGCCTCCCGCGTCAAACAGCCCCGGCTGCGCGTCCTTGCGTCCGAGCCGCCGCTGCAACTCCGAGAACGGCAGCGCCCCTTCCTCGCCGCTCCACATCAGGATCTCGCCGTCGAGCACGGTCCCCGCGGCGATCGCCGCCGCGGCATCGACGATCTCCGGGAACTGCTGCGTCACGACCTCCTCGCCGCGCGACCACAGCAGCGTGTGCGTGCGTCCCTCGCCGTCCCGCCGCCGGATGAGCTGCGCCCGGATGCCGTCCCACTTATATTCGATCAGGTACTCGCCGATCTCGCCGAGTTGCTCCGGCTCGCCCGCGAGCTGGTGCGCCAGGCAGAACGGGTACGGCCGGGTCTGTTCCCCGAGCCCCTCGCCCGTGAGCAGCGCGTGGAAACACTCCGGCGTCGGCTCGATCACGCCGGCGAGCCTCCGCGACATCTCCGCCGTGTCGGTCCCCGAAACCTCGGCCATCGCGCGCACGAGCAGGAGTTTCTGCACGCCGAAGCGGAACGTGCCGCTGATGAGCTTCTGGAAGACGAGCACCTGCTCCGGCGACAGCTCGCGCCACGCGCCGAGCAAGAGCGCCCGCTTGCGGTGCTCGCTCGCCGCGGCGATCGGCATCAGGTGCGCGTCGATCACCTCGCTCAGCGTGCCCTCCCACGATCGCCCCGTCTCCGGCATCAGCAGCGCGACCGTCTCCGACGAATCGCCCACGACCTCGCGGCACTCGTCCAGCAGCCACGCCGGCACGCCCGTCGCCTCCAGCGCCGCCTCGTACGTCACCCGCCAGTTAACCGCGCGCTTCAGCCGCTTGCCGCTGAGCAGGTACACCGCCCACGCGGCGTCCTCCGGCGCGTCGTGCTTCACCGAGTCGAGGTAGCGCACGACCGCGGAGACCTTCTCGCCGGTGCGGGTCGTCTGGCTCAGCTCGTCGAAGAGTCGCACGAAGCGTTTCACCTCGTAATTCCTCCCCGACTCAAGAGCACTCGATACGAGCCCGAAGCGCCAGCGAGGGCGGGCCTGCGGCATGGTGTTCGGCGTGCCGCGCCGGCCCTTGCTTGCGCTGCGGGCTCGTGTGTATGGCGCATCATGAGATGAGCGATCAGGATGTTCATTCGCTCATCCCCTCGTCGGTTTCGTCGAGCCCTTCGCGTTCGCCCTCGCCGCTGTAGCGTGTGCGGATGGTGAACGAGTCTGTGCCGCGTTCGCGGAGGTACCGCGCCATCGGCTCGGCGTAGCCGTGCGTGACGCCGACGCGCTCGGCCCCCGTCGCCCCGATCGCGTGCAGCAGGCCCGGCCAGTCGGCGTGGTCGCTGAGGACAAAGCCGCGGTCGACCGCGCGCCTGCGCCGGTTCCCCCGCACGGCCATCCACCCGCTCGCCATCGCCGTCTCGACGCCGTCGCACCCCTTCGCGAGCTTGCTCACCCACGTCGAGCCGTCGACCGACGGCGGCGCGACGACGATCCCCTTGCCCCGCAGCGCGCGCAGGTTGTCGGCGTTCACCCGCTCGCACGCCGGCAGCGCCCCGCCCAGCGGCGTCTGCTTGTACACCTCGACGAGCCGCTGCACCGCGCCGTGCGTGCCGATCGGCCCGATCGACTCATCGAGCAGGCTCAGCACCCGCTGCGCCTTGCCGAGCGCATAGGCGAAGACGACCGCGGTGCGGTTGTGCGAGCGGCAGTGCCGCCACCACGCGTTGATCTCCTCGGCGAGCTGCACCGTCGGCTTCCACCGGTAGATCGGCAGGCCGAACGTGCTCTCCGTGATGAACACGCGGCAGCGCACCGCCTCGAACGGCTCGCACGTCGCGTCGCCAAGCGCGTGGCCGACGTGCGACGCCTTGTAATCCCCCGAGACGCACCACACGTCGCCGCTCTGCCCTTCGACGCGGACCTGCGCCGACCCCAGGATGTGCCCGGCCGGGTGCAGCGAAACCTGAACGCCGCCGATCCGCACGCGCTCGCCCCACGGGACCGATTCCACCACGGCGCTCGGTCCGAGCCGTGCTCTCAGCAGCGGCGTGCACGTCGGGCTGGCGAGATACTTCTTGAACCCCGCGCAGATGTGGTCCCCGTGCGCGTGCGTGATGACCGCCAGGTCGTTCGTACGGCCGAGCGGGTTGTCGTCGCCGCCGGAGACGCCAGCAGGGGGGCGGCGAGGGTCGACGTGAAAACCTCCGGCCGCGCACCACAGCTCATCGCCCGTGCCGACGATGAGGTCGTCACGGACGCCGCGTGCCTCAGTTGTTCCCACGATCGACATCGAGCCCCCGTGTATGTGTGGCACAGGCGTCCCGCTGCTCTGTTGAGCTCGTCCTGTCTTTGGTGGCACCAGTCTCCAGACCGGTGCGTGGGCAAGCCTGAAATCGAGCACCCACGCTCGGCTCGGAGAGCCGAGCTACCAGGACTTTAACAGAGCGGCGTCCCGCCTGTGCCGCATGGATCAGCGTCGCCGCTTCCTTTCCTCTACGTTGCGCGGCTTCTCCGGTTCTGCGTGGCCCGTGCGCACGAGGCCGGTGATCTCCTGGGCGAACGCCAGGGCCGCTCGGCCGCGGGTCCGGTCCTTGCGCCAGGCCAGCGCGATCTCGCGCACCACGCCCCCCCGTTTGCCCCCGTCCAGCGGCACCATCGCGCACTGCGAGCTCCGCGGCACCGCGGCGCACATCGCCGGCACCACCGTGAACCCAACCCCCACCGCCACCAGCTCCAGCGCCGTGCGGAGCTGCGCGCTCACGCTCCGCACGCTCGGGCAGACCTTCGACCCCGCGCACAGCGTCGCCAGCTGCCGCCCGAAGCAGTGCTCCTCGTGCAGCACCACCATCGGCTCCTCGTCGAGGGCCGACAGCGGCACCGACTTCTTGCTCGCCCACGGGTGGTCCTTCGGCACCGCGACCATCAACGGCTCGGCGCCGATCGTCTCCGCCTCCACCAGCGGGTGCGCGATCGGCGGGCTCAGGACGCACACGTCCACCTCCGCGTCGACCAGCATCGGCACCAGCCGATCCGTCACGTCCTCGCGGATCTCGATCTCCAGCTCCGGGTGCTGCTTCACCAGCGCGCGGATCACCCGCGGCAGCGCGTACGGCGCGATCGTCGGGATCGCCCCGATCGTCAGCTTGCCGCTCAGCTTCCCGTCCGGCGAGTCGGCCGGCACGGGCTGCGACATCTCGCGCACCTCCGCCAGCACACGCTTGGCCTTGGGGAGCAGCGCCCGCCCGGCCTCGGTCAGCACGGTCTTCCGCCCGAGCCGGTCAAACAGCGGCGTCCCCAGCGAGTCCTCCAGCTTCTTGACCTGCTGGCTCAGCGAGGGCTGGGCGACGTGCATCGCGACCGCCGCCTTGCAGAAGCCGCCCTCCTCGGCGACCGCGACGAAGTACCGGAGCTGGTGCAGTTCCATAGCCAAATACTATACGACAGAATCATGAAAAATCTTTGATCCCTATGAGTCTGTCGGCAACGATTGTCCGAGAACGCGGAGCCTCAGCCGCCTTCGGAACAAGGCCTTTCAAGCCCCTTTTCCTGGAGGGGGCTTTTTCATTGGATGTGCGTATACTTGCCTTCCCCTGCGGGGCGCTAGCTCAATTGGTAGAGCACTAGCTTTGCAAGCTAGGGGTTAGCGGTTCGATTCCGCTGCGCTCCACTTTTCGTTCTATTTTTGCCACAATCCGAAAATTCCTAAAAAGAAGCCCAGGGACGGGGGGTGTCCCTGGGCTTGATCGTTATCCATCATCCATCAACACGGAATCGTGTCGACGTGTGATTTAGTACCGGTAGTGGTCCGCCTTGTAGGGGCCTTCCACCGGAACACCCAGATACTCCGCCTGTTCCTTGGTCAGCTTGGTGAGCTTGACGCCGAGTTTCTCCAGGTGCAGCCGGGCGACCTCTTCGTCGAGCTTCTTGGGGAGGGTGTAGACCTTGCCCGACTCGTACTTGTACCCGGAGAGGGTTTCCTTGTTGTTGGCGTTGAGCCACAGGTCGATCTGCGCGATGACCTGGTTGGTGAACGACGACGACATCACGAACGACGGGTGCCCCGTCGCGCAGCCGAGGTTGAGCAGGCGTCCCTCGGCCAGCACCAGCACCGAGTGCTTCTTCCGCCCGTCGTGCTCGGGGAAGACCCACTCGTCGTACTGCGGCTTGATGTTGATCCTCTTCACGCCGGGGAACTTGGCCAGCCCGGCCATGTCGATCTCGTTGTCGAAGTGCCCGATGTTGCCGACGATCGCCTGGT
>CAZZDW010000121.1:0-8053 GCA_964652945.1 uncultured Phycisphaeraceae bacterium | reverse complement strand
CGGCGTGACCGTGCAGGACATCTTCGACTTCCTCACCGCCTGGCTCGCCGGCAACGCCTCGGCAGATTTCAACGGGGTCAACGGCGTGACCGTGCAGGACATCTTCGACTTCCTCACCGCCTGGCTCGCCGGCTGCTGAGCCAAGGCTTCCTCTGCTCGACCCGCCGCCTGACAGCGACGGGTCGAACTTCTTGTTTGACCGTACGCGGCACGTGTACAACGCTGGAATTTCCACATTATGTTTCTTACCGAAGGCGCGAGAGATAACAATGAACCAAATTGTCTAACGTATCACATAAGGAGGACGGCATGAATGGTTCGATGAGGATGTATACCTATGTATTTGCGGCTCTTTGTCTGGTTGTCTCCTCGCACGCCAGCGCCCAGATGGGCGCGTGCTGCAATCCCAACGACGGCACGTGCACCGTCACGCTCGAGGCCGACTGCACACTCGAAGCCGCATGGATCCCCGACGCCACGTGCGACCCGTTGGGATGCCCGGAAAACTTCGAGGCCGAACCGAACAACAAGTTTGAGAATCCGAACGTCGTAACGCTCGCCCCGGGCGATACGTTCTCCGGTGTTCAGCGCGAGTTCACCGAAGTCTTCTTTGGTCCCCCGGACCTTACCGGCTCAACGACACGCGATATCTGGACGGTGCAGACCACCGCGCAGCCGCTGGGCATCTATCGGCACGTCATCGCGCCGACGGTAGGTGAACGCCTCATGATTTTGGTTACAGGCACGCAGACCAACGGCGTGTCGAACGGCCCGATCAACTCGGATGACCTCTCAACGCTTTCGGCGACCGCCATCGTGCCGCCGATCATCTGGTACGGCTTCGGAAAGCAGGAAAGCGTTCAGGTGATCGTCTGGGGTGATGATGAAGAACCAGGGGAAGATGGACGTGGGCTGTACACCTTCCAGCTGAATTCGACCCCGGTGACGCCCATTACCGCTTTCGGCGACGTCACGGGCGGTAATGTCACTATCACCGTCCAAGGCGCCAACTTCGACGGGTCTGTCGACATGGATACGTGGCTCTACGACTCGAATCTCGATCCGGTCCCACAGGCCGGCAACGACGATTCCTCAGGCAATCCGACCGATCCGAGCATCTTCACGGCGTCCCTGCCCGCGGGCGACTATTACCTCGCGATCGCCACGGAAGACCTGATTAACGATCAGTTGAGCCCGGCGAACGACTCTTTCCGCGACGGGTTGATCTTCTATTCTCCCGGTGCGGTGACCGGCGGCAATGCGTTCACGCCGCCTGATATCTTTTACGGCGTAACGATCTCGGATGAGGACGCCGGCACGTCTGACGTCATGGCAACCGGCTCGACCACGGAATATTTCGGCGTCTCCTGGGTTAAGTTCACCGTGACCGGCTCGCCGTGCACGGCCGACTTCAACGGCGTCAACGGCGTAACGGTCCAGGACATCTTCGACTTCCTCACCGCGTGGCTCGCCGGGAACGCCTCGGCCGATTTCAACGGCGTCAACGGGGTCACCGTCCAGGACATCTTCGATTTCCTCACCGCCTGGCTCGCGGGGTGCTGAGCCAAGGCTTCCTCTGCTCGGCTCGTCGCCTGACCGCGCCGGGTCGACTTGCTTGTGTTTCGTGCGGTGCCGCATACGTATGACGCTGGAGTTCCCATGATCCGAAAGTCGTCCCGCTTCCTTGGTGCTTTCACGCTGATCGAGCTGCTGGTGGTCATCGCGATCATCGCGCTGCTGATCAGCATTCTGCTGCCGGCGCTCGCCGCGGCACGCCGGTCCGGGCGTTCGGCGGTCTGCCAGGCCAACCTCAAGCAGATGATGACGGCCCACCTGACCTACACAAACGACAACAAGGACCTGCTCGCGGTCTTCCACGGCCGGGCGGTGTGGCCTTATGTCCCGCGGACGTTCCCCTTTGCGCTCGGCCCGAACCTGAACGCGCAGGCGCAGTGGATGATCACCCAGCACACCGGGCGGAACGCAACCGGCGCGGGGAGCCTTCCCGCGTTCAAGAGCACGGCAAGCAAAGTCTTTGTCGTCGAGCAGTTCACCCATATCGTCCTCACCGACTATCTCGGCGGCGAGGTGCTTTCGCCCGCGACGGCGTGCCCGGAAGATCAGGCCCGTCTATCGTGGCGTTCGACGCCGTTCGCGATGGCGTCGAACGCGATCCAGCCGCAGAGCCAGCACAACATCGATAACCTACAGTGGTTCCCCTACAGCTCGTCCTACCAGTTGACGGCGGCCGCATCGGACGGCGGCTATAACGCCGAGCCGGGGTTAGACCTGGGATATTACCAAAGCCAGTATGATCGGCATGATTATTATATTATCAAAAAACCCATGGGCGGACGCAAGATAAGTCATGTCGCCTTCCCTTCGCAGAAAGTGTCCTTGTACGACTCTCAGCAGCGGCACGGCGAAAAGATCGACATGTACTACGCGTACAAACAGGCCCAGCAGCCGCTCGCGTTCTTCGACGGCTCGGTCTCCAACCGCAAGACCTCGGAGGCCAACCCCGGCTGGAGCGCCAACGCCCCGGCGAGCGACATGGTAACGCTCGTCACCTACACGCCCGACGCGGGCTTTGAATCGCCGGTCCTCGGCAAGGACAGCGTGCTCCCCGGCTATTACCGCTGGACACGTGGCGGACTGGGCGGCATCGACTTCGGCGGCCGCGAGATCGATGCACCGGAACGCTAACCATTTCTTTGCGCGGGAGCAAACGGCCTCCGGCTACGTTTGCACACGGCGGCGCGAGTAGCGGTCGAGCGGAGGGTGTAGGCGAATGATGCCGTCCGCTTATTACAGCAGCAAGCGGGAGGAGGAATCAATTCGGGTGTCGCCGCGGTTTTCACCGGCGTGTTGGATCCTTCGCGGGTGACGGCGGATTGCAACGTGATAGGTGTATACCGAGAGAGGATGTCGGCCGTCGAGCTCGCGGCGGAGCGCGTGCCAGTCGAACTGGCTTCGACCGCGGCGCACATGAACAGGGTCGTGATCTGCTCGGCGGCGCGGCATGGAGAAGGTTTGGCCATGGAATTTCTTTCAAGTGGGCCGCTCCATGGCAACCCGAACCGTATGCCGCACAGACGGTTCAAGAACCTGCCCAGAACAGCACCAATCGGGCGCACAGAGTCGCTGGCCCACCCAGCTCACGGGGTCGGCGGCGCCAAATAGGACCAAAAATCATACCGAAGGGTTTGTATCCCGAATCTCTCCAGAGAGAGATCCGTTAGTCGAACGCCGAGATGTGAACCGCCGAACGGCGACCGCGGAGACCATTATCCGTATTTACGCTCGCCCTCCGCTACCACTTCCACGGCGTGACGGTGCAGGACATCTTTGATTTCCTGACCGCGCGGCTTGCCGGCTGCTGATGAATCACCAACCAACGTGGTAAGTCGATATAAAAGAAGCCGAGGGACGTGTCCCTCGGCTTCCTGTGTGTCTCCACGTGGTGGGTGTCTCGTTACTCCGCGGTGTCGTCACGATGCGGGACGAACGTCCGGTCGTTCGCCGGCGTGGCGTAGGGATCCCACTGCGGCTGCGCGGGCTGGCCGTACGACGTCTGCCCCGCGCCCTGCCCGCCCATGAAGGGGTAGAACCCGCCCCCGCCGGAGCTGATCTCGTTGGTGTTGTAGATGTACTCGGCGCTGAGCACCTGGTCGATCCGCACGCCGGCCTCGGAGAGGTGGGCCAGCGTGTAGGCGTCGACCTTGTCGTGCGCCTTGCCCTCGGTCACGTCCTTGATCTTCTGGCGGAGGTTCCGCAGGGTCGTGAGGGCGAGGTTGGAGACCGGCTTGGCCGCCGCGCCCGGCAGGGCGTCGGGCCCGGCCAGGTCGATCAGCCGCTCGAGGTACTCGCGCTGCAGGTTCCGCCGCAGCGACGAGACCATCGGCTCGCGGGAGGTGTACTGCCGCGTCGGGGCCGCGTCCAGCTCGCCCCAGATCGCCGAGGTGAGCGTGTCGAAGACCTCCGGCAGGGTGATCATGTCCTCGTCGGCGGGCACGCGGAACTCGTTGTCGTAGACCCGCTGCAGCGTCGTGGGGTTGAGCACCAGCGACAAAGCCGACGCCTGGATGCCCATGATCCGGTCGTGGACGGGGAAGGTCGAGTCGGCGCGGATGCCGCTCATCCCGCCCTCGTCGAACCACTTGTCGACGGTCATGTACTTGAGCATCTCCGGCTTGAGGCCGAACGCCTCGTCGCGGAAGGCGTAGTCGACGATGAACTTCAGCGCGGCCCGCTGCTGCTCGACCGGCACGACCTCGATGGGGGCGCGCCCGTCGGGGTCGCCCTTGCGGTCGCGGTGGACGAAGTCGCCGCCGATCCACGGGGCCATCATCGAGATGCTCCGCATCTGCAGCCCCAGCGTGATCTGGTAGCCCAGCCGGGCCTTGGACCACGAGTCCCCGTCCTTGACGTAGCCGTCCAGCAGGCGGGCGCGGTAGAAGTCGACCGCGCGCTGCTGGTTCATCGCGAAGTCGAGCGGGTCGGCGGTGAAGTCGTACCGCTGCGCCGTCGGGTCCGGCCCGCCGACGTCCTCGTCGGTGAGGTAGGCCAGCTCGGGATTGGCGACGCGCTTGACGACTTCCTTGGGGTCGCCGAACGTGTAGCCGTATTCGATCGCCCAGTAGTCGTAGGGGCCGATGCCGGACACCGTGTAATCGCCCTGGATCGGGCCGGATTCGAAGTTGAAGTTGGACGGCGTGTAGTCCATCACCGAGCCGGTGAAGGGCTTCTTGCCCTTGAACTCTTCGGAGTTGATGTCGGCGAGCTTGTAGAGGCTGGAGGCCTTGAAGTTGTGCCGCAGGCCCAGGGTGTGCCCGACCTCGTGAGAGACCAGGTCGCTGAGCATGGGGCCGATGAACCACTCGGGGATGCCGTCGAGCTTGTCCGAGTCGTCCTTCTTGGGCTCTTCGCCCTTGCCGGGCTCGCCGGGGGCGGCGGGGGAACCCGGGCCGCCCGGACCCTCCAGCAGGCCCTGCTCGGCCATCAGGCCGGCCATCTCCATGTGCATGCGGGCGACGGCGATGTCCATGCCCTTGCCGTGCGAGGCCATGCACATCCCGTTGAACTGGCTCTGCTGCCCGCGGATGCCGTCGAAGGCGTCGTCGCCGTAGAGCTTGTGCTGCTCGTGGTCCGCTGCGTCGGCAAACGCCGAGGCCTGCGGCCCGCGCGCCAGCCGCTCAGCAATCAGCGACGGCTGCTGGCTCGGGTCGGCCATGCGGACGCGCGGGTCCCACTGCGGGTGCCGGTCCAGCCACGCGACGGTCTTGGGGCTCATCCCCTCCATCGCCATCTCCGGCAAGAGCGACTCGTACTGGAACCAGTAGTACCGGATCCACCCGTCGCTGAGCACGATGTCCGCGTCGAGGATCTGACCCGTCATCGGGTTGGTCCGCGAGGGGCCGACCGCCGTCGACTGGTCGTTGCTCAGCCAGCGGATGAAGTTGTACCGCACGTCCTCGGGGTCCTTCTCCATGTGCGCGCCCGTCGCGGCGTCCTGGTAATACACCTCGATCGCGTCGGTGATCCCGATCTTCTCGAACGCCTTGTTCCACTCGAGGATGCCCTGCTTGATCCACCGCCGGTAGCGCACCGGCGTCGTCGCGTCCACGTAGAAGACAATCGGCTCCTTCGGCGGCGACATCTTCAGGCTCGGGTCCCGTTTCTCCAGGTTCCAGCGGTTCACATACCGGACCCACTTCTTGTCGTCGCGGAACTTGCCCAGGTCGCGGTACCACGTCGTGAAGAACCCGACCCGCTCGTCGGCCTCACGCGGCTTGTACGACGGGTCCGACTCGATCAGCGAGATCGAATAGTGGAACGTCTTGAGCAGCCCGCCCTGCACGGGCATCTCCATGCTGATCTCGATGTTCTTCGGGAAGGCCTTGATGGACTTGACCCGCGCAAGCCGCGGGTTGGCCCCCGAGGCCTGGCGGCCGAAGAAGTTGCCCGCCCCGCCCGCCAGGAGCGAGTCCAGGTCGATCACCGGCTGCCCGCTCGGCCCCATGCACACGATCGGCACGTCCAGCAAGACGCGGTCGGTGTACTGGTTGTCGACCCCCGCGCGCGACTCCTTGTCCCCCGAGCTGCGGGTGAGGATGTTCGGCTCGACCATCGCCATGCTCTTGTCGAACCGCTTCCAGTAGAAATACACGTCCCCGCCCTGGAGCCCGGCCCAGTCGTCGCCCCCGGCGACGGTCATCGCCATGAAGTGCCGCTGGTTCGCAAAGCCCCGCGGCAGCTCGGCGAGGATCTGCCCGTCCTTCTCCCGCACCCACAGGGTGTACAGCGACTGGTCGTCGGCCGTCGAGATGACCTTGGTGTAGTCCTTCGACACGTCGGCGAACTTGGGGAACTCCGGCCGCTCGTCCTGCCCCAGCGCCACCGAGTGGACGCTCCCGGCGAGCACCGCCAGCGCCACCGTCGCCGTGCTCAGCCACATCCTGCTTCCCCGTCCCGTCCGCATTCGCTTGCTCATCGTGTCCGCTCCTTTGCATGTTCCGACGCTGCGTGCCCCTCCGGCCGAGCCCGCTTCCCCAGGGCAAAGCCCGCGGGGCGGCGCGCCGTGCTGCTTGTTCTTCGGTCGTCCGAAGAACTCGGCCGTATGGATTGATACCCGTAGAAGGGGGAGGGGGTTCGTCCCTCCGGTTACGCGGTTGATACAGGGGCCATAAAGATCCGCTGCACAATTGCTACGACCCTGACAAGAAGTCGCCCGGAAGGTCCGTTTTTTTCAGCCGTGCCCCGCGTGGACGCGCAGGACCAGCAGGCCGACCAGCATCGCGGCAAACAGCACGGCCGCCGCCTGAAATGACCGGTCTTTGGTCGCCAGTTCGGTCGGGTCGTCGTGCCTCCCCCGTTCGAGGAGCACGATCGCCCGGAACATGGCGTACGTCGCCGGCACCATCGTCAGCCACAGCAGGTTCAGCCCCCCGCCCCCTCCCCCCGCCCCAGTGCCGCCGACGGCGCTCGCCCCATTGCCCAGCAGCACCGACCACAGGTACGCCGCCTCGTGCGCCTGCACGTACCCGGCGTAGGTGATCAGCGTCGCAACCGCCGTCACGACCACGCTCATGCGCAACAGATCGTCGGTGTAATACGCGTGGACCCCCCGCACCGACGCGGCTTCCTCGCCCATCGTCCGCCGTTCACCCAGCCGCTTGCCGAAGGCCAGAAACATCGCCAGGAAGAACGTGACGTTGAGCAGCCACGAGGACGGCGCGACCATCGCCGCGGCACACCCGCCCAGCACCCGCAGCACAAACCCCAGCGACAACCCCATCACGTCGCCGATGACGGCCTGCTTGAGGACGTAGGAGTAGAGCATCACGTTGCCCATGTACAGGCCCAGCGCCAGCAGCGTCCACCACCTGCCGTCGCCCGGCACGCCCAGCAGCGGGATCGCAAAGCCGATCAGGCCCACCACGGCGGCCAGCGTCACGCCGGCCGCGGGCGAGACGGCCCCGGAGGCGATGGGGCGGAGGCGTTTGCGCGGGTGCAGCCGGTCGCGCGGGGCGTCGACGATGTCGTTGACGATGTAGCAGGCGCTCGAGACCAGCGAGAAGCCGACCGCCGTCAGCAGCGCCGGCCAGAGCAGCTCCCAGGCCTGCCGCGTCCCGGTGATCGACCCGCCGCCCCCGAGCGCTTCGGCCTGGCTCTGGTCGGCCCAGGCGAAGAGCGGCCCGATCATGACGAAGATGCTCTTGAGCCACTGCTTGGGGCGCATCAGCCGAAGCCAGGCGAGCGGGCCGCCCGAGACGGGCGTCGATCCGCCGGCGGAAAGGTTTGAAGGCGAGGAAGACACGCGGGGAGATCCGGTTGCTGCTTGGACTTTTTTTACGGTGGGAACGGGAAGGGGAAGGGGGGAGGGGGGGGCGATCAGAAGATCGGTTGAATGCTGATCGCCCGTGAACTTTGTCACGATAACGGGTACGGGGGCGCACCCGCTTGGTTCGGTCTATCTCGTCCGTGCGCTGTGAGCGGTGCGGTGCGTGAAAAACGCCGCGTGCGGGGAGGGGTGAGTGCGTGGGCGGGGGGC
>CAZZDW010000120.1:6961-8198 GCA_964652945.1 uncultured Phycisphaeraceae bacterium | reverse complement strand
AAGCGCCGACTTTGGCCCGTTCGACGCGGACGTGCCAGACTTCGTATGGGCCGCCGAAATCGGGCGATTCGGTGGGCCTCCTGTCGACGTGCGACTACGAACGAGCGCGTCGCGCTCCTCGTCGCCCGCGAGGACCGATTCCCAAGATCGGACGCGTTCGAGACACGTGCTTAAGGAAGTGCTGCTCGCCGCCGCCCCGAAGCGTGGGTCCGAGCGACGGTGAGGTTTCTAAGGGTGCCACGCGAAGCCGAGCGTTTGCCTTGAAGAAGTCCGTCACTCTCTCCAACGCACCCATCGCCACGACGACGCCGCCTTCGGAAGCCGAAGAAGCGGTCGACATGTACTTCCGCAAGATGGCGCAGGTGGCGCTGCTCACCCGGGAGGGTGAGGTCGAGCTCGCGCGTCGGATCGAAGACGGAGAGCGCCGGATCATCCAGGCCATCGTCGACTCGCCGTTCGCGGCCGCCGAGCTCGACCACATCGGGCGCCTCCTCTACAAGGGCCGCTTCAAGGTCCGCGACATCGTCCGCAACGTCGACGACGAAGACGCCTTCGACGAGGCGACGATGCTGAAGATCGCGCGCCTTCTCGAGCGCCCCCTCAAGGAGCTGCACGGCGCGAAGACGGTGAAGAAGGCCGCGCCGAAGCCGGCCGCGAAGAAGACCGCCGCGAAGAAGACGAGCGCGAAGCCGAAGGCGCGCAAGAAGACGAAGGCCGAGCTCGCGCGCGACGCCATCGTCGCGTCGCTCGAGGAGATGCGCCTCGACCGGAGCGTCATCGATCGCGTCGAGAAGAAGCTCCGGATCATCCAGCGCGAGATGCCCGCCGCGAAGAAGACCTCGGCGGCGACGCTCGGGGAGATCGCCGCGGGGCGGCGCACCGCCGACCGCGCGAAGGCGGAGCTCGTCGAGGCGAACCTTCGCCTGGTCGTGTCGCTCGCGAAGAAGCACGTCAACCGCGGGCTCCAGCTCCTCGATCTGATCCAGGAGGGCAACATCGGCCTCATGCGCGCCGTCGACAAGTTCGAGTACAAGCGCGGCTACAAGTTCTCGACGTACGCGACGTGGTGGATCCGCCAGGCGATCACGCGCGCCATCGCCGACCAGGGCCGCACGATCCGCGTGCCCGTGCACATGTACGAGAGCCTCCAGAAGCTCACGCGCATGAGCCGCTCGCTGCTCCAGGAGTACGGCCGCGAACCGACGCCCGAAGAGCTCAGCGAGTCGACCGGCATCCC
>CAZZDW010000120.1:0-6951 GCA_964652945.1 uncultured Phycisphaeraceae bacterium | reverse complement strand
CGCCGACCAGGCGCGCACCATCCGCATCCCCGTCCACATGATCGAGACGATGGGGCGGCTGCGCACCATCCAGCGCGAGCTCTTGCAGCGCACCGGGCTCGAGCCGACGATGGAGGAGCTGGCCGAGGCGGCCGGCATGAGCGTCGCCGACGCCCGCCGCGTGATGAAGATCTCCCGCCACCCCGTCTCGCTGGACCGCCCCGTCGGCGAGAGCGAGGACTCGTACTTCGGCGACTTCCTCGAGGACGACAACACCACCGCCCCGGCCGAGACCGCGACGCAGGACATGCTCAAGCAGCGCATCGAGCAGGTGCTCAAGAGCCTCACCTACCGCGAGCGGGAGATCATCAAGCTCCGCTACGGCATCGGCGACGGGTACACCTACACGCTCGAAGAGGTCGGCCGGATCTTCAAGGTCACCCGCGAGCGCGTCCGCCAGGTCGAGGCCAAGGCGATCCGCAAGCTCCAGCACCCCGTCCGCTCCCGCAAGCTCTCGGGCTTCATCGACGGCGAGGTCTCCATCCCCGGCGGCGTGAGCGAGTGATGCTCTTGGTAGCTCGGCTCTCCGAGCCGAGCACGGACATCCGATAGCCGCCGTCACGCTCTGCCGAACACGCACGCCGGGAAAAACGTTCGTATCAGGTTTGCGACCGTGCCAGGCCTCCGCCATCGTGAACCCACGCCCGGCTCGGAGAGCCGGGCTACCGCAAACCCCGTACACTACGGGGGCCGATTCTTCATACCCCTTGTCCGCCACAGGAGCCTCGATGTCCCTGCTCGCCACCATCCAGACGCCGGCCGATCTCCGCACGCTGAGCGTCGAGCAGTTGCCGGAGGTCGCCGCGGAGATCCGGGCGGCGATCGTCGAGCAGGTCAGCCGTTCGGGCGGGCACCTGGCCCCCAACCTCGGCGTCGTCGAGCTGACCATCGCGCTGCACTACGTCTTCGACTTCGGCTTCGACCGTCTGCTGTTTGACGTGGGGCACCAGTGCTACCCGCACAAGCTGCTCACCGGCCGCCTCCCGCTCTTGAAGAACCTGCGCACCTCCGCCGGCATGTCGGGTTTCCCGGAGCCGGCCGAGTCGGCGTACGACCTGTTCCGCGTGGGGCACGCGGGGACGGGGATCTCGACGGCCGTCGGCATGGCGCGGGGCGACACGCTCGCCAAGCAGGGGTACGACCCGAAGAGCAATCCGAGCGGCCGCCGCGTCGTCACGATCATCGGCGACGCGTCGATCGTCAACGGCGTGGCGATGGAGGGCTTGAACGGCGCGGGGACGCTCAAGCGGCAGTTCCTGGTGGTGCTCAACGACAACGGCATGAGCATCTCGAAGCCGCAGGGCGCGATCGCGTCGTACTTCGATCGCCTTCGGCTGAGCCATCGCTACGCGGACCTCAAGAGCCGCGCGCGGGAGATGCTCAAGCACGTGCCGGGCGGCTCGCTGCTCGAAGAGGCGTACCACCGCGCCGGGGAGGTCGCCAAGGCGATAGTCGCTGAGGACAAGCCGGCCCTCGGCGCGCTCGCCGGGCACGGGCATGTTGACGGCTGGGGCGGCGGGGGGGGGGGGTGGTTCGAGCACTTCGGGCTGATGAGCTTCGGCCCGATCGACGGGCACGACCTGCCGACGCTGGTCGAGTTCCTGCGCGAGGCGCGGGACGTCGATCGGCCGATGGTGCTGCACGTCAAGACGGTCAAAGGGAAGGGGTACGACTTCGCCGAGGGTGATTCGAGCACGTTCCACTCGCCTGCGCCGTTTGTGCGAGAAGGCTGCCGGGTGGAGCTGAAGAAGGACGGGCGGTCGTTCACCGCGGCGGCCGGCGACGCGATGGTCGCGCTGATGGAGCGCGACGACAAGGTCGTCGCCTGCACCGCGGCGATGCCCGACGGCACGGGCATGAACAAGGTGCTGCCCAAGTTCCCCGAGCGGTCGTTCGACGTGGGGATCTGCGAGTCGCACGCCCTCGACATGATGGCCGGGATGGCCAAGACGGGTTTTAAACCGTTCTTCTTCGTCTATTCCACGTTTTTGCAAAGAGCCTTCGATCAGGCGTTCCAGGAGGTGTCGTTGCAGGGCCTTGCGGTCCGGCTGTGCCTCGACCGGGCCGGGCTCGTCGGCGGCGACGGCGCGGTCCACCACGGCTTCTGCGACATCTCGCTCCTGCGCACGCTGCCGAGCGCGGCGCTCGTCGCGCCGATCGACGAGGCGTCGCTGGTGGCGGCCTTCGAGTTCATGCGCGGCTACGAAGAAGGCCTCTCGGCCTGCCGATACCCGCGCGACAACGTGACGGGCACGATCGCCGAGCGGCTCGGCGCGACGCCCAAGTACGAGCTGGGCAAGGCATGGGCGCTGACGCCCGAGTGGAGCGTGGAGAAGCTCGAGGGGATGAGCGAGGAGGACCTGCCGCAGGCCGCGGTGCTGGGCTTCGGCACGCCGGCGCTGGCGGCCCTCGCCGCGGCGGACGAGCTGGCGAAGGAAGACTACCGCGTCGCGGTGTACGACGCGCGCTTCGCCAAGCCCGTGGACACGGCGCTGATCTCCGCGCTGCTCAGCCGTCAGGTGCCGGTGATCACGGTGGAGGACCACGGCGTGATCGGCGGCTTCGGCTCGGCGGTGATCGAGGCCGCCCAGGAACTCGGGCTCGACGCCTCCCGCGTCACGCGCCTGGCCATCCCCGACCAGTGGATCATCCAGGATTCGCGTTCGAGCCAGCTCGCCCAGGCGGGGATCGACCAGGCCGGCGTCACGCGGGCGATCCGCGCCAGCGTCGCGGCGGCAAGCGGCGAAGCGACGATGCCGGAGCCGAAGCTCGGCATGAGCCCCAACGCGGCTGTCGGAGCCGTTCGCTGAAAAAAACTCCGAGAACGCGGAGCACGCAGAGAACAGCGGAGGAGCGGAGAGACCAAGCCATCAGGACATGGTTGAACGTGAGCTGTGCTGAAATGGTTTGAACTCGGCGTTCTCCGCATTCCTCCGCGGCTCCGCGTTCTCAGAAAAGACCCGCCATGTCTCGCTCTTCCCGCACGCCCTCCAACGCTCCACGCCGATCGGTCCTGCTGATCGTCAACCACGACAAGCCGGAGGCCGTCGCGGCACTCGACGACGTGCGGGCGCTCATCAACGCCCACGCACGCCTCGTCGGCGAGCTCGACGCCAACCACGCCCCGGTCGAGGAGAAAGTCCCCACGGGCGCGGCGAGCGCCGACCTGGTCATGGTCCTCGGCGGCGACGGCACGCTCCTCAGCCAGGCGCGGCGGTGCATGGACCTCGACCTGCCCATGCTCGGCGTCAACTTCGGCAAGCTCGGCTTCCTCGCCGAGTTCGATTTCGAATCGCTCAAGGAGCAGGCGGAAGAGCTGTTCGCCCGGGAAGAGCTGCCGACGCAGAGCCGCCCGATGCTCGAGGTGCGGATCGAGCGTGCCGGAGCGCGTGCGGCCGAGTGGGTCCACGCGGGTTACGCCCTCAACGAGGCGGTGGTGACGGCCGGGCCGCCGTTTCGGATGATCTCGCTGGCGCTCGGGTTCGACGGCGACCCGGGGCCGTCGATCGCCGGCGACGGGATGATCGTCGCCACCCCCCTCGGCTCGACGGCGTACAACGTCTCGGCGGGCGGGCCGATCCTCGCGCCCGACACCGACGCGATGGTCATCACGCCCATCGCGGCCCATTCGCTCTCGTTCCGCCCCGTCGTCGTGCCGGGCAGCGCCGAGGTGCGGCTCATCATGGAGCGCACCAACTCGACGCCGCCGCTTCCCGGCGACGTCGTTGGCGCAGAGGAAAAGGGCGGTGGGGGTGGGGGGTCGCCCAACGACGGCACGGCGCTCGTGCTCGACGGCCAGCCCGTCACACGGCTCTATGAGGGCGACACGGTCTTCGTCCGCCGGCACAGCCGCCCCGTGCGGTTCGTGCGCAACCCGAGGGGTTCATACTGGGCGACGCTCATCGACAAGATGCGGTGGGCGATCCCGCCGGCTTTGCGGAAATAGGCCGAAGGCCATGGGCCATTGGCCGATGGCAAGGCGTGTGTGCCATGCCGCTCATGGTGCTTGCCAATGGCCACCGGCCTATGGCCAATGGCCTTACCATCCGTCATGCCCCACACGATGCAGTGCATGGAGATCTGGGGCGGCAACTCGGCCGCGGAAGCGGGTGTTTCCGTGCCGGGGCTCGACGTGTGGGTCTACGCGCAGCCCTACCACGGCGCTCCCACGGGGGGCGACATCCATTACCTCTCGATGTGTGCCGCGGGGAAGATCGCCCGCTTCGCCGTTGCCGACGTCTCCGGGCACGGGCAGGACGTCGGCGAGCTGGCCCGCGTCCTCCGCGACCAGATGCGGCGGAGCATCAACACCATCGACCAGACACGCATGGCCCGTGCGCTCAACAAGGCCTTCTCGGAAACCTCGACCGCCGGGCGTTTCGCGACGGCCGTGCTGGCGACCTACTGGGCGCCCACCGACCACCTCATCGTCACCAACGCGGGTCACCCCGCGCCGCTCTGGTACCACGCCGACACCAGGCAGTGGACGCTGCTGGGCCCGGAGACGCCCGAGGCCAGCGCCCACGTCGACGGCTGCCGCGGCCTGCCGCTGGGCATCATCGAGCCGACGGAGTACCACCAGTTCGCCGTGCCCCTGGGCAAGGGCGATCTGGTGATGCTCTACACCGACTCGCTGACGGAGGCGATGTCGCCGAGCGGCGAGATGCTCGGCGAAAACGGCCTGCTCGAGACGGCCCGCCGGATCGACGCGACCCGGCCGACCGAGGCCGGCCGCCGGCTCGTCTCGCTCATCGACGAGCACCGCGGCTCGCCCGAGCCGGAGGACGACTTCACGCTTCTCGTGCTGCACCACAACGCCTCGCCGCCGCCGAAGCGGTCGGCCGCCGACCTGGCCCGCGTGACGGCGAAGATGCTCGGGCTGTCGAAGGTATGAGGCCGCGGGGCGCGGGCATCAGGCCGCGGGCAACCACATGACAACGCCGCCGATTACTGCTCGGCGGCGGTTGCATGGGAATCAACTTGCCGCTCTCGTACGAGACGCGACCGTCAGGGAGCGTGTCTCTATGCCCTGACGTTGTACACGCTCGCTCACGCTCGCGTCTCGTATGAGCAACAACGCTTACTTCGTCTTGATTTCGATCTTCCGCGGCTTGGCCGATTCGGCCTTGGGCAGACGCACGCTCAGCACGCCCTCGGTCAGCTCGGCCGAGATTCCCGCGGCGTCGACGCCCTCGCCGACGCGGAACGTCCGCTCGTACGAGCCCACGCCGTATTCGCGGTGCACAAAGCCCGGCACGTTCTGCCAACGGTCGGCGACCTCGGCACGCAGCGTCAGCACGCCGTCGTCGAGCGTCAGGTCGACGCCCTCCGGCTCCGCGCCCGGTACGTCGGCGATCACGGTGAACGCCTCCGGCGTTTCCGTCACGTCGACGGCGGGCGTGTACACGACGCGCCGCTTGGCGGCCGGCGCGCAGCCGCATGATTGCGCGTTCGTGTCGGTCTTCTGCTCGATCGTGCCGCTCCGGCAGCACGCGCTTGCTTGGGTGTTCGTGGTATTCATGTTTGTGCTCCTGTGAGTCAAGACGTCAAACTTGGCGCTCTCATACGAGACGCGAGCGGAAGCGAGCGTGTAGACGGTTGAAAATCTGGTGAGGCACACGCTCTTTTGGGGGGGGCGGTCGCGTCTCGTATGAACAACAGTCGGTCGCTATCGGGCAAACTTGGTTTTACCCCCCCTTCACCTCGATCTTCCGCGGCTTCGCCGCCTCCGCCTTGGGCAGCGTCACCAGCAAGACGCCCTGCGTGAGCGAAGCGCCGACCTTCTCGTGGTCGATCGGCACGCCGATGCGCAGCGTGCGCTGGAACTCGCCGCTGGTCCGCTCGCGTCGGTGGTACGTCACGCCCTCCTGCTCGGCGTGCGGCTCGCGCCTGCCGCGGATGCTCAGCTCGCCGGCGGTCAGCGAGATGTCGAGCTCGCTCATCGCCAGCCCCGGCACCTCGCTCTCGACGTAGACGTTCTGCTCGTCCTCCCACACGTTGATCGGCGGGACGCTCGTGCCGCTCGACGCGCCGCCCGCACGGCTCGCGCCGCCCCGGGGCAGGCCGAAGACGAAGCTCGGTTCGAGCACCGTTCGCAGGTCGTTGAAGACCTTGTCGAGGTCGCCGGTGAGCGAACGGTTCAGACGGTTCGGGCGGGTGATGCTGCAGTTCATGGTGTGCTCCTTTTTCGGGTTCGTGCGTTCGTGTGTGTACGCAGGTGAGGAAGACAAACGCCGTGCCAGTCACGGCGAGCATGTAGTTCCGCGACGGGGGCGGCCTCTTTTGCCCCCAAAACCGCCGGTTTTGGCCCGAAAACCACGGGCTTTGCTGCCGAGTTGGACATGCAAGCGACAGCCGGCTGTCAAGCTGGCAGATGTCGCAGGAAGGGGATCGCCTGATTCCGCTTCCGCAAGCGTTTTGAAGGGTTTGCAGCGGGGAGCGTGTGAGAGGGGCGCAACCCTCTCACATCACGGTTTCGGAGCGGCGGCACGGGATTTGTACCTCTACCCTTCCGCCACACATCCCTATGCCCAAGTACCACGACTATTACCAGACCCTCGGCGTGCAGCGCTCGGCCTCGGCCGACGAGATCCAGCGCGCCTACCGCAAGCTCGCACGCCAGTACCACCCCGACGTCAACAAAGAGAAGGACGCCGAGGGCAGGTTCCGCGAGGTCTCCGAGGCGTACGAGGTGCTCAAAGACCCGGAGAAACGGGCGCTCTACGACAAGCTCGGCTCTAACTGGAAGGCCGGGCAGAACGTCAACCCCGACGACATCCCCTTCGGCTGGGGCGGCTCGCGCGGCGGCCGGCCCGGCGGGGGGAGTGGGGCGGGCGGAGGAAGCGGGCGCAGGGTCCGCGTCAACGGCACCGACTTCGATTTCGAATCCTTCGGCATGGGCGGGATGGGGGG
>CAZZDW010000119.1:0-8215 GCA_964652945.1 uncultured Phycisphaeraceae bacterium | reverse complement strand
CTACTGGTTATTTTTTTAGTGCTGGCTGTTTCTGTTTGTACACCTCCCCCAAGGCCGTCGCCAACCAGAAGGCGGTCATGGAGTTCCTGCTCATCAACCACCCGCTCGACTGCCCCGTCTGCGACCAGGCCGGCGAGTGCTCGCTGCAGGACTATTCCTACGAATACGGCCGGGGGCAGAGCCGCTTCGAAGAGACCAAGGTCAAGCAGCCCAAGAAAGACCTCGGCGGCCACGTCTACCTCTACGCCGACCGCTGCATCATGTGCACCCGCTGCGTCCGCTTCACCCGTGAGGTCTCCGGCACCGCCGAACTCATGGTCGCCGGCCGCGGCAACAAAGAAGAAATCGACGTCTTTCCCGGCAAGGGCATCGACAACCCCCTCTCGGCCAACGTCATCGACCTCTGCCCCGTCGGCGCGCTGCTCGACAAGGATTTCTTGTTCGCGCAGCGCGTCTGGTTCTTGCGCACGACCCCGTCGATCGACGGCATCACGGCCTCCGGCGACAACATCACCATCGAGCACAACCAGGGGAAGGTCTACCGCCTTAAGCCTCGCACGAACATGCGCGTCAACAAGTGGTGGATCACCGACGAGGTCCGCTACGGCTGGAAGTTCATCCACTCCGACCAGCGGCTCACGACGCCCCTCCGCCGCCAGTTCGGCGTGCAGACCCCCAGCGACTGGAACCGCGCCTACGCCGACGTCTACGACGGCCTGACCAGGGCCGTCGAGGCCGGCAAGCGGATCGCCCTGCTCGTCAGCCCGATGCTCGCGTGCGAGGACGCGTACGCGCTCGCCGAGATGGCCCGTGCCTTCGACCCGCAAGCCATCCTCGGCGTCGGCCCGGTGCCGAGCACGGGCGGGGGGGGCGACCAGTTCTTCCCCAAAGGCGCGGCCGAAAGCGACCCCAAGGCCTTCCGCATCTCCGCGGAAAAAGCCCCCAACGCCCGCGGCGTGCGACGCGTGCTGGAAGCCTTTGGCAACGTGCTCGATTTCGCCGGGTTCAAGAGCCAGGTGGGCAACTGCGGCGCACTCATCATCACCGGCAACTACCCCAGCGACTGGATCACGCCGGACCTGCTCAACATTCTTGAGCACAAATACATTATCGCGATCGACACGCTGGAGAACGAGCTGGTCGCGCGTGCCGACGTGGTGCTCCCCGGCGCGACATGGGCGGAGAAGGCCGGCACGTTCGAGAACTGCACGAACCTGTTGCAGGCTTTCGAGCAGGCGATCCCCGTCGTCGGCATGAACAAGAGCGAGGCGCAAATCGCCCTCGACCTCCTGGCCGTGCAGGAACTCGGCGGGCTCAAGGGCAACGTCGTCGAGAAGAAGGCCGTCGTGTGGGAGCCGGCCAAGGCCGGGCAGGTCCCCGCGGCCAAGGAAGTGCCCCTCGCCCTCGGCCGGACCTACAACGCCGCGGAGCTGCGCCAAGAGATGGCCGAGCGATTCCCCACGCTCGGCGCCTTGGCGACCCATGTCGCCGTGCCCGTCCTCCCCGTCGAGCACGAGCCCGCGCCCGAGATGGTCGAACTCTAACGCTTGCTTTTCTGCCGTGTACGAGCCCGCAGCGCAAGCAAGGGCCGGCGTACATACTGAGTGCGCCACCCTCGCTCGCGCTTCGGGCTCGTAGTTCATTTCGTCCAAGTTCGTCAGGCGTGCTGCCCCGCGTGCACGCCTTCCTTGATCTCTTCGATTGTCTTGCGGATGAACGCCGGCAGGTCCTTGGGCGTGCGGCTGGTCGTCAGGCCCTGGTCCGTCACGACCTCCTTGTCCACCCACTTGGCCCCGGCGTTCTTCAGATCGTTTTTGAGCGCCGGGTAGCTCGTCATCTCGCGCCCATCCACCACGCCCGCGTCGATCAAAATCTGCGGCCCATGACAGATCGCCGAGACCGGCTTGCCCGCGTCAAAGAACGACTTGGTGAACCGCACCGCGTCCTGGTTCTGACGGAGCTGGTCCGGGTTCATCACGCCGCCCGGCAACACCAGCGCGTCGTACCGCTGCGGGTCGGCCTCGGCGAGCGTCCGGTCGACCGGCACCTCGTCGCCCCAGTCCTTCTCGTTCCACCCGCGGATCTTCCCCTTCTCCGGGCTGACGACCTCCACGGTCGCCCCGGCGTCCCGCAGCGCGTTCAGCGGCTCGACGAGCTCGCTCTGCTCAAAGCCGTGGGTCGACAGCACGGCGATGGTCTTGCCGTTGAGTTGGTTCGTGGCCATGTCGGTCTCCTTCTGGTTCTTGGTCGATGAACGGTGAAAACGCGGCTGCCGGCCCGCCGCCGGGGCCGCGACAGTCCAAAGCATCTCCCCTCGGCATGAAACCCCCGTGACCTGCCGGTGAATCGAGGCTCAGCCTCTCTTCTCCAGTTTTCCCGGTTTATCGCGGTGTTCGGGAGGAGTTTTTCCCAGAATCGCGGGGCCGCCGGTTTTCTCGTTCCGTTGTGGGCCCATCGCGGGTATCATGCCGACCTGAGAGAACCCGCCGGCGGGAACCGGCGGGGCGCACGTGTCCAACAACGTTCAAAGGAGAGAGAACATGCAGATGCGAAATGCGGCGATCGCCGCGGGTGTGGCTGTGCTGGCGGGCGTCGGGGCCGCGCAGGCCGCGGTCGGCAACCTGGCCGTCACCAAGGCCAACGGCGACTTCATCTCCGGCTCGGGGATCCCGTCGAACAACTTCAACCTCAGCGGGTACGACGGCACGCAGATCGGCCTCAAGGCCCGCAGCCGCGACTTCCCCGGCCAGCCGCTCTCCATCAGCGGCAACCGCTACTTCGTCAACCCCGGCCCGGCCGTCTCCAACCCCTCCGCCTCGTGGTGGAGCTTCGACTTCCAGTTCAGCCCGCGCGAGTCCGACGGCGTGAACAACCCCAACTACATCCTCGAGCTCGACTTCGACACCAACCCCGCCTTCGGCACCGCTTCCTACACCACCATCTCCCAGCCGCTCTTCGACGCCGACGGCGACCCGACCAACAGCTGGGACGACACCGACGGCTACTTCACCAACCCCGGCGCGGGCGCGTGGAACAATGACAACATCGACTACGTCTACAGCCAGTCGTGGCGCGCCGACTTCGGCTTCCTCAACGGCTCCATCCTCCCCGCCGGCGAGTACGACATCCGCTGGACGCTCCGCGATGTCACCGGCAGCCTGCTGGCCCGCACGACCATCGTCGTCGAGGTCGTGCCGACGCCGGGCGCCGGCGCTCTGGCCGGCCTGGGCCTGCTGGGCCTTGCCGCCCGCCGCCGCCGGGCCTGAACGCACCACGCTTGGTGAACCCTTCAACAAGACACACGCGTGCCCCATCCCCTTGCCGGGATGGGGCATGTTGTTTGAAGCACATTGATACCTCGATACAACACGTGCTTGAACTCGCACGCGTAAAATCGGACTGCCTCGAGCAAGAATCCCCGCAAGCACACAAGGAGCCTTTCACTGCGTGCCGTCGCCCTCGTCTCGGGAGGCCTCGATTCCGCGACCGCTCTCGCCATCGCGCGGGACCAGGGGTTTGTGTGCTGCGCCCTCTCCTTCGACTACGGCCAGCGGCACCGCCACGAGCTCGCCGCCGCCCAGGCCGTCGCACGCCAGCTCGGCGCCGAACGCCACGTCACCGTCCAACTCGACCTCCGCGCCATCGGCGGCTCCGCCCTCACCGATAACCTCAGTGTCCCGCACGCCCCCACCACCGGCATCCCGATCACCTACGTGCCGGCACGCAACCTCACGTTCCTCTCCGTCGCGACCGGCTACGCCGAGGTGCTCGGGGCACGCGACGTCTTCCTCGGCGTCAACGCCGTCGACTACTCCGGCTACCCGGACTGCCGGCGGGCGTTCATCGAGTCGTTCCAGCGCACCGCCAACCTCGGCACCAAGGCCGGCGTGGAATCCGCCGAACGCGGCGACCTCGAACCCTGGCTCAGGGTCCACACGCCGCTGGTCGAGATGACCAAGGCCGAGATCATCCGCGCCGGGGGCCGCCTCGGCGTCGACTTCGCGCTCACCCACTCCTGTTATGACCCGATCGAGCGTGGCGACGGCTGCGTGCTCGCGTGCGGCACGTGCGACTCGTGCCGCATCCGCCGCGAGGGGTTTCACGCCGCGGGCGTCCCCGACCCGACCCGCTACGCCCCGCCACAGACCTGAGCGCACGCGGCGGCGAACTACAATCCCCGGTGCACCGTCTGCCCCAACACCCGGCTTCACAGACGCCGCCCGCCCCGCCCGCCGAGCGGCCCGCCGACGGCCGGCTGCCGATCGCCGAGACGTTCCGCTCGGTGCAGGGCGAGGGGATGCTCACCGGCGTGCCGTCGCTGTTCATCCGCGTCGCCGGGTGCAACCTCCGCTGCACGTGGTGCGACACGCCGTACGCCTCGTGGTCGCCGCGGACGGACCCCGCCAACGGGGCAGCCGGCGCGGGCGTACGCACCATCGACTCGCTCGTCAGCCAGACCCGCGCAAGCGGCCTCGCCCACGTCGTCCTCACCGGCGGCGAGCCGATGATGTTCCCCACCGCCGGCCAGCTCGTCTCCGCCCTCCGCGCCCACGGCACGCACGTCACCATCGAGACCGCCGGCACGCTCGACCCGGCGACCACCGACGCCACGCCGATCGTCTGCGACCTGCTCTCGCTCAGCCCCAAGCTCTCGACCTCGACCCCCGCACCCGGCGACGAGCGCGACCCCGCCGGCGTGTGGAGCGGCCCCGCCGGCCGTCACGAAAGCCGCCGGCTCAACCTGCCCGTCTTGCAAGCCCTGTGGGATCGGCACGCCGAAGGACGCCGCCAGCTCAAGTTCGTCGTCTCCGCGCCCGGCGGCGTCGAACGCCGCGGCGAGCGCGACCTCGACGAGATCGCCGACCTGCTCGCCCGCCTCCACCACTGGAAGCCGCATGAAATATTCCTCATGCCCGAGGGCGTCGCCCCCCCGCCACCGGGCCATGCAACCTTCGTCCTCGAGTCGTGCATGCGGCTGGGATTCAGATACTGCACCAGGTTGCATATCGCGCTCTTCGGCAACACACGCGGCACATAAGAAAGCCACGACGACATGAAATACCGGATCTGCAAATCGTTCTACGTCGAGAGCGGGCACATGCTCTCCAAGCACCCGAGCCTGTGCCGCTTCCCGCACGGGCACACGCGCCGGATCGACGTCGTCCTCGCCTCCGAACGGCTCGACGACGGCGACATGGTCTGCGATTTCCGCGTCGTCCGCTTGGCGATCGGCGAGTTTGTCGCCAGGTTCGACCATTCGCTCGCCATCAACTCGCGCGACCCGCTCCGCCCGCAGCTCGCGCCCGTTCATGAACGCCTGGTCATCTTCGAAGACGCCGACCCCACCACCGAGATGATGGCGCGGCAGATCTTCGAACACTTGGCAACCCAGATCGAGCACCGGCAAACGTACACAGACGCGGACGGCTCAACCTACCGCTTTCCGGTGGGTGTAACACTGGAACGCGTCCGCGTCAGCGAAACGCCGACGAGCTGGGCGGAAGTCTCCCGGGACTAACGACCAGCGTTCATGATGAACCAGTTCTTAAGGTCGCGCTGGCCGGGTATGTACACCACAGAGCAGGGGATATACCGGGAAAACGCCTGAAATATAAACAAATCTACTATTCCAAACGGAAACCCTCACGTACAATGAGCGGGCATGCCGACGGAAATGCAGTTGCCGACCAAGACTCCGTCGGCTGTCAAACGGGGGCCTGCCGCCCCGGGTTTGGCGGCAGGAACAAACTGGGCCTTCGCGTGGGTCCATCGGGCCGGCTTCAACGGTTGAATCCGGTCCGATTCGATAGCGGTCAGTAGGGCGGTTTCTTTCAAGCCGTATGCCCTGCCCAACCCACACCCTCGAGCGGGCTGTGTCGCTCTTGGTCCCATTCTCACTTTTCATGTTCATCGGCCCCGGCCTCGGGCTCGGCCCGGTGCGTCGCGTCGCGGGTTATCGCGCCGTCTCGGCGACCGGCGCCGCATCGGGTGGGCGGGCGTCGCCCACGGCGGCCGTCAGCGTGCGCCCGAAGAGGGCGAAGACCAGCGTCAGCAGCAGCGCACACAGCAGGTCCATCCGCAGCCCGGCCCGCAGCATCGTCCGCAGGGGCAGGCGTCCGGTGGCGAAGACGATCGCGTTGGGGGGCGTCCCCGCGGGGAGCATGAAGCCGCAGGACGCCGCGAGGGTCGCCGGGAGCATGAGCGTCAGCGGGTGAACGCCCAGCACGACGGCCGAGGCCGCGAGCACGGGCAAGAGGGCGGTGGTGAGCGCGGTGTTGCTGGCCAGCTCGGAGGCGAAGATCGTCAGCAGGATGAGCGCGCCGATGAGCGCCCACGCCGGCCAGTGCCCGACGTGGGCGATGAGGTGCCCGATCTGCTGGTCGAGGCCGGTCGCGGTCATGGCGCTGGCGAGGCTGAGCCCGCCGCCGAAGAGGATGAGCACGCCCCAGGGGAGGTTGCGGGCCGACTCCCAGTCCATCGCGAAGACGAGGCGGCGGCGTTCGACGCGGACGGGGATGACAAACAGCAGCAAGGCCGCGGCGACCGCGATGACCTTGTCCGCCGCCGCACCCGCCGCGAGGGTCGGAACGCCCAGCATCGCGACGATCGGCCGCTGGAAGAGCCACGCGGCGACGGCCGAGAAGAAGACGCCCATGACGATCCACTCGGCGCGGGTCACGGGGCCGAGCTCTCGCAGCATGCCGCGGATCGCCGAGCGCCCGCCTGAAAACGCCGGCAGCCTTACCGGCGAGCCGACGTAGACGAGATACGCCCACGCGACGGGGAGCAAGAGCGCGACCGCCGGCAGCCCGATGACCAGCAGCCACGCGGCGAACGGGATCGGCGGGCCGAGGCGGTCGGGCTCCTGCGCCATGATCGCGACGAGCACGCCGTTGGGCGGCGTGCCGATGATGGTCCCCATGCCGCCGATCGACGCGGCGTAGGCGACGCCCAGCAGCAGCGCGACCTCGTACCGCGCCAGCTCCTCCTCCAGCGCGGCGTCGCGCGCCCCGGCCTGCTGGCGGGCCAGCCCGGCAAGGCTCAGCGCGATCGGGGCCATCATGACGGCGGTCGCGGTGTTGGAGACCCACATGCTCATCACCGCGGTGGCGAGCATGACGCCGGCGACCAGCGCCCTGGGCCGCGAGCCGACGAGCAGAACGGTGACCAGCGCGATCCGCCGGTGCAGGCCCCACTTCTGCATCGCCTCGCCGAGCACGAACCCGCCGAAGAAGAGCAGCAGCAGCGGGTCGGCGTACGGTGCGGCGGCCTGGCGCAGGCTCAGCACCCCGGCCGCGGGGAGGAAGACCGCCGGCAGGAGGGCCGTCGCGCTCAGCGGGATCGCCTCGGTGAGCCACCACAGCGCCATCCACGCGGCCATCGCCGCCACCGCGCGGGCCGACGCGTCCATCGACGAGGGCAGCAGCGCGCCGACGAGCAACGCGGCGGCCGGACCGGCGACGAGCGCGGCACCATGACGCACGGGGATGGCGCGGAATGCAGGCATGAGGCGGCAGTGCGAGCACCGATCGTACAAGCAAACGATATTGAGCGCCAAGTACCTCACGAGCCCGAAGCGCCAGCGAGGGCCAGCACACGGCAACAATGCGATCGCGAATATCACGACCCGCGCCGGCCCTCGCTGACGCTTCGGGCTCCTCCGCAGGCGTGTTGACAGAACTCAAGACGACACGCTCGCTCACGCTTCGCGTCTCGTACAAAATCGGTAAGGTTCGTCGCTGTTCCAAAATCAGGCCCTAGGCCCTAGGCCCTAGGCCCTAGGCCCCAGGCCCCAGGCCCCACGACCGATCTTTCGGCATAACCTGCTTAAGCCGCAGCGTCAGGAGGACGATGACATGCAGACCGGCAGCCACCCACCCACCGGCACGGAGGCCCCCACGATGCGGCTGTACATCGTCCGACACGGCAAGGCCGAGCAGGAGTCCCCCTCCGGGCGCGACGCCGATCGGCCCCTCAAGCCCAAGGGCGTCCGCCAGGCCAAGCACCTCGGCGACTGCTTCGCGCAGGCCGAGCGCAGGCCCACCCTGATCCTCACCAGCGGCTACTCGCGGGCGATCCACACCGCCACCGTCATCCAGGCCGCACTCGGCTGCCCGCTCGACTCGGCGACCGAGCTCGAAGAAGGCCGGTCCGTCTCCGACGCCATCGACCTCATCACGCGGCACGCCGGCACGCCGGGTGGGGGGAGCGGGGG
>CAZZDW010000118.1:0-8383 GCA_964652945.1 uncultured Phycisphaeraceae bacterium | reverse complement strand
TGCTCGCGCCCGGTCGCCGCGCCGAGCGTGCCGCGAAGCTCCGTCACGAGCGTATCCAAGCGAGCCGCCAGCTCTTTCGGCGCGATCGGCACCACGTCTTCCTGGTCCGTGAAGTCGATCCCGGCCTCGACGAGCGCCAGCAGGCCGGCGACGCGGTCGGCCCAGTCGCGATACGCCCGCCCCGCCTCGCCCGAGAGCAGCCGGGCCGCCGCGGCGAGCTGCTCGTCGCTGCCCGCGGCGATCATCGCCGCGACCCCCTCGGCCTGGTCGAGCGAGAGCCTGCCGCCGAGGTAGGCCCGCGCGGAGAACTCGCCCGGCCCGGCCTCGCGGACGCCGGGCATCGCCGCGAGCTGCGCGACGACGCGCTCGACGAGCGCCGCGTTCCCCGGCAGGATCAGTTCGGCCGACGCCTCGCCCGTGTACGAACGCCCCGCGGCGTAATACGCCACCACGCACGGCACGGGCAACGACGCAACCCCTTCCGGCGCGTTCACCGGCCGCAGAAGAAACGACACACGTTGAACGACCGGATTCTTTGCTTGGGTAGGGCGGGCACAAAAATCCCGCCCGCTCACTGGTTGTCCTTTGGCATTCATCATGGCGGGCGGGACGCCCGCCCCACTCAAACCATTGGACTCAAGCAGCGTGGTCAGCACTTCGTCGACACCCGGCCCCGACAGCCGCACGAGTGCGGCCGGCGAGCCGCCGCCCCATCCTGTCGCCAACGCGGCAATCGTGTCGGTCGAAGCGCTCACAACACATCATTGCACGCTGCTGCGCACACGCGAACCCGCACCACGGTTGTGGATCGCCATCGGCCAATGGCCAATGGCCCGCGGCCATTCTTACTCCACCGCCCCGACATCCTCGCGCAGCCTCTGGGCCAGCGCCGCGGCCGTCGGCTCAAAGCGGATCACCGCCGGGCCGATCCGCACCGCCAGGTGGTCTTCCAACGGCACCTGCTCGATCCGGCTCTCGCCGACGTGCGTGCCGTGCGTCGAGCCCAGGTCGCGGACGATCCATCGCCCGTCCTCGTCGAGCTCGACCGAGCAGTGGTGGCGCGAGACGGTGCCGACGCGGAGGCGCAGGCCGCAGTCCTCGGCACGCCCGATCAGGACGCGGCGGCTTGTTCCCTTGGCCTCGCTGAGTTCATGCAGGTCGTAGCGGCAGAGCTCTTCGCCGCGGCTGTTGCACACGATCACGTCGTACATGGGTGCTCTCGTTGGCTCGGCGTGAGAAGATACGAAGGCAAGGCCACGGCAGTTGCGTAGGGGGGACGCCCGTACCGAAGTATGACACCATAACCATCGTGACGCCACGGGGTTAGCGACCACTTTTGCCGGTTTTTCGTGCCGATTGCCTGTGTCCGAGAACGAGGGGGAAGACGGCGCGCCCGGTGCTCCGCGGCTTCATGAAGGCCGCGATTCAGGAGCCGCTCGGTGTCCGAGAATCGTTGAAAGTGCGGGTCACAGCCTCCTAAAAAGCAAACAGACGGGCCGGCGGGCCGGGGCGGTTCAATACGCCCGGCGGGGCGTCAAGGGGGAGCGCCGAGAAAATGCGTCCGGTGCGTGTCGGAATCGGCGGCTGCGACGCAGTTCGCCCACGCCGCGCGACGCGACGCGGCGGCGGGTCCGCCGTGGCTATCGCCGAGAGTGGGGGCCGCCGGCGCGCCGATTTCACCCTGGACGGATGCGTCGGCGACGGGAGCCATGACCGCCCCCAGGACGCGCGTGCCGGAGGCCGCCGCACGGCACAGGCCGGCGGAGTTCTGCGAGGACGAGGGTTGGGGAGGCGGGGAAGGGCAAGAAGTCGGAGGTTCCTATGCCGCTACCGATTGGTGCGTTGCTGGTGAAGCGGGGCGTGATCACCCAGGACGACTGCAAGCGGGTGCTGGAGCACCAGCGGGTCTCGGGTCGGCCCTTCGGCGAGATCGCCGAGGACATCCTGGGGGTGTCGGCGCGGGCCGTCGAAGAGGCCTGGGCGGAGCAGTACGCCTCGGAGACCCGCTGGGTGGACCCGGTGCTCGACCACGTCGACCCGGTGGCCCGCGACCTGCTCACCCGCCGCCAGGCGTGGCAGTTCGGCCTGTTGCCGATGGGGTACGAAGACGGACAGCTTGTGCTGTGCACGACGAAGGTGTGCCTGGTGCGGGCGATGAACTTCGCGACGCGGTACGTGCCGGCGACGTGTTACTACGTCCTCGCCGAGCCGGGGGCGCTCAGCCAGGCCCTCATGCGGCACTACCCGATGGACGGCATGGGCCTGGAAGTGCTGGAAAACGGGGGCCGGCTGGCCAGGGCGGGGTAACGCCTGATCCGTGGCAAACGTTCTGCTGCTCTGTTGAAATCCTGGTAGCTCGGCTCTCCGAGCCGAGCGTGGGCACAGAATTTCAGGCTTGCCCATGCACCGGTCTGGAGACCGGTGCCACCAAAGACCAGCGATTCATCGGGTGCGCCTAGAATCGCCGCTCAACTTGCGTATATGAGCGGCAAACACCAAAAACCCGGACCGAGCATCCCGCCGGCTTCGCCCCCCCCCACAAGCGAAGTGCGGACGGTCTCGTTCGTCTCGCTGGGGTGCCCGAAGAACCTCGTCGACTCCGAAAAGATGCTCGGCCTGCTCGCCGAAGAGGGGCTGGCGGTGGTCTCGCACGTCGCCGAGACGATGAACGAAGACCCGCACGTCGACGCCGAAGCCGCCGTCGCGGCTGGAGGGGCGGTCGGGGGGAGCGGTTCGTACGGAGCGGCCGAGGGCGAAGTCGTGCCGGGCGCGACGCCCATGCGCACCCGGGGGGGCAGGGGGGGCGGCGTCCACATGAACGCCGGCGGTGAGCACGGCCCGGGGGGGGCGGGGGGCGCGGGCCTCGCCGACGCGGTCGTCGTCAATACCTGCGGCTTCCTCGAAGCAAGCAAAGAAGAATCGCTCGGCGTCATCAAGGAAGCCCTCGCCGAGAAAGCCGCCGGACGCGTCAAACGCGTCGTCGTCGCCGGCTGCCTCGTCCAACGGCACCGGGCCAAGCTCCTCGAATGGGCCCCCGGCATCGACGCGCTCATCGGTGTCTTCGACCGCGACAAGATCGTCGAAGCCGTCAAGGGCGTCGCGCCCGAGCGCGACACGCTGGCGTCCGCCTCCGACAAGCCGTCCTACTGGGTCAGCGGCAACGCGCTCACCGCCGCCAAGGACCGCGGCCTGAAGACCGTCGGCCTCACCGTCGCGGGCAAAGACGGCAAGGGCATCGGCTACTACGAGGACGACCGGGCGCGGCTGCGACTCACGCCGCGGCACTACGCGTACCTGCGCATCAGCGAGGGGTGCAACCAGAACTGCGCCTTCTGCACCATCCCCTCCATCCGCGGCAAGATGCGCTCCAAACCCATCGACCGCATCGCCGCCGAGGCCAAAGAACTCATCGCCGACGGCGTCTTCGAGCTCAACCTCATCGGGCAAGACACCACCAGCTTCGGCGACGACATCGGCTACGGCGCATCGACCGGCGGCGGGCTCGTCAAGATGCTCGAAGCGACGAGCGCTGCATTCGACGAGGCCGGCATCGAGGGCTGGGTGCGCCTCATGTACGCCTACCCGTCCAACTTCACCGACGAGATGATCGAGGCGCTCGCGAGATTGTCAGCGATGGGCGATGGGTCAGGGAAAAGAGCCGGCGGACATATCTTGCCGTATATCGACATCCCGTTGCAGCACGCCTCGGACCGGATGCTGACGCTGATGCGCCGCAACGTGAGCGCCGGGCACCAGCGCGAGCTGATGCTGAAGCTGCGCGAGCGTGTGCCGGGGATGGCGATCCGGACTACTTTTATTAGTGGTTTCCCCGGCGAGACGGAAGCAGACCACGAGCAACTGCTGGAGTTCGTCGAGGAGGTCGGCTTCGACGCCGTCGGCGTGTTCGAGTATTCGCACGAAGAAGGCACCGTCGCCGGCACGATGGAAGAAGACCCCGCGCTCGCCGTGCCGAGGGACGTGAAGGCCCGCCGCCGGGGCGAGGTGATGGCGCTGCAGCAGCGCATCGCCTTCGAGCAGGCGGCGTACCTGGCCGAGCAGTTCGACGCGAAACAGCCCGAGAAGACCGCCGTCCGCTTCGACGTGCTCGTCGACCGCAAGCTGGACGACTCGCGCCCGGCCGCCCCGATGATGGCGGGCCTGCGGGGCACGGGCATCTATGCCGGCCGCGCGTACTTCCAGGCGCCGCAGATCGACTCGATGACGTATGTCTACAGCAAGCGGGCGATCTCGCCGGGCGAGCTGGTCCGCTGCACCGTCGTCGGCTCCGACGGCTACGACCTTGTCGCCCGCCCCAGCGACGAACTCGAAAAACGGCACACGCTCAACGTGCTCAAGGCGTAGCGAGTCTTGACGTTCTTGGTCGTCGTGCGCCCTGTTTGACCACAGAGGCACAGAGGACACCGAGTTCACAGAGAAAGACAAATACTTGGTGGTTGTAGAAGCCGGCGAAGGACAACCAGCGACGCCGAACAACTCGGCGTCGTCCCCGCACTCTCCCTGGTTCAAAAAGAGTTGAGCGATCGCCCATCTCGCCGATATCCCCGGCGATGCTGCGCCCCGGTCAATCGCTGATGCTCTGCGTGCTCGCCCTGCTGACGCTGGGCGTGGTGATGGTCAACTCGGCCGGCATGAGCCTCGAGCCGGGGCAGGCCGTCACGCTCAAGTCGATCCTGCTGAGCCGTTCGACGGTCTACATGGCCCTGGCCGTCGCCGCGATGGGCGTGTGCGCGGGGATACCCAGGACCCTGCTGGCCCGGTTCACGGAGCTTCAGAGCCGACCCGGACCTGCGGGGAATCACGCCGAGGGGCTCAGCCCCTCGGTGTTGAGGCTGATCAAAGACGATGCGCCCCTGTGGCTCGGCGTCGGCGTGCTCGTGGCCCTGCTGATGCTCGTCCACGTGCCGGGGCTGGGGCGCGAGGTCAACCACTCGGCCCGCTGGATCGGCGTCGTCCTGCCGGGCCTGGGCGAGGTCCGCGCTCAGCCGAGCGAGCTGGCCAAGTGGGGGCTGGTCGCGCTCATCGCGTGGTACGCCGCCCGCAAGGCCGCCGAACCGGTCGAGAATGGCGGCATCGGTCGCTTCTTCACCGGACTCTTTCCCGGTCTGGCCGCCGCGGGGCTGGTCGCGGCGATGATCGCCAAGGAGGACCTCGGCACGGGCGTACTGGTGGGCGCGGTCGCCGCGGTGATCCTGATCGCCGCGGGGGCCAAGCTGTGGCAGCTCGCGCTGCTCGCCCCCGTCGGGCTCGCGGGGGTCGTGGCCCTGGTCATCGTCAGCCCCTACCGCCTCCAACGGCTCACCTCCTTCCTCGACCCCTACGCCGACCCGCAGGACACCGGCTACCACATGATCCAGTCGATGGTCGCGGTGGCCAACGGGCACGTCTTCGGCCGCGGGCTCGGGCACGGGCTCGACAAGTTCGGCTACCTGCCGGAGGACACCACCGACTTCCTCTTCGCGGTCATCTGCGAGGAGCTCGGGCTCGCCGGGGCGCTGCTGGTGCTGGCGCTCTACGCGGGGCTCCTGCTCTCGGGCCTGGCGATCGTCCGGCGTGAGAAGCACCCGATGCTCAAACTCGTCGGCGTCGGCGTTTTGGCGACGGTGGGGTTGCAGGCCGTCATCAACCTGTTTGTCGTGACCGGCCTGGGCCCGACCAAGGGGATCGCTCTGCCGCTGCTCTCCAGCGGCGGCACCGGGTGGATCCTCACCGCCGCCTCGCTGGGCTTGCTTGCGGCGATGGACAAGTGGCACGCCGCCGAAGGGGAGTGGGACGACGAGCCGGGGGACGAGCCCGAGAGCGACGAGCCGATCGCGCGGCGGGCCCTGAGCGCCCGCGCCGCCAAGCCGGTCATCAAAATCCGGCCCGTGCCGGCCCTCAGCGCCGCCAACACCGAAGACGTGGTCGTCACCGCCCGCGCCAAGGGCTGGCTCTCGTCGCTGGCCGGCTCGAAGGACGCCAGCTCGAACGCCGAGGGCGCTGACTGAACGCCGATTCCGAGAACGCGGAGCACGCCGAGGAAGGCGGAGATGCGGAGTTCAAACCAGATCGAACACGGAGGCCACGGCGATGCACGGAGCCGTCGGTTGCCGCAGATCCTCCGTGCCATTCCGTGACCTCTGTGTTTAAAATGTCTTTCTCTGCGGCTCCGCACACCTCCGCTCCTCCGCGTTCTCGGAACCCATGACCACCCGCGCCTACATCTTCGCCGGCGGCGGCACCGGCGGGCACCTCTACCCGGGCCTCGCCATCGCCCGCAAGCTCACCAGCCGCGCCCGCGAGATGGACGGCGTCGCGCACACGCTCTTCGTCTGCTCGCAGCGCCCCCTCGACAGCAAGATCCTCGAGCAGGAGGGCGTCGCCTACCGCGCCATCTCGGCCGTCCCGATGAGCGTCAAGCCCAAGGGCCTGGTCCGCTTCGGCGTGACGTGGGCGCGGGCCGTCGGCGAGAGCCGGGCGATCATCCGGGGCCTTGAGCACGAGATCGGCAGGGAGGGGGGGCTCCCCGTGGTTGTCGCGATGGGCGGCTTCGTCGCCGCCCCGGTCGTGCGGGCGGCGCAGAAGGAAGGGTGCCGGATAGTGCTGGTCAACCTCGACGCCGAGCCGGGCAAGGCCAATCGGCTCATCGCGCGGGTGGCCGCGCACGAGCACAAGGGGGGCGGCGGCATCTACTCCGCCGCGCTGGTCGACGCCAAAGCCCGCGGCAAGGCGCGCCACTGGCAAACGATCGGCCCCATCGTCCGCGACGCCGCGCTCGCGCCCCCCGCCGCCGGCATGTCGCAGGCCGAGTGCCGGGCGAAGCTCGGGCTCGACCCCGACCGCCCCACGCTCATGGTCACCGGCGGCAGCCAGGGCGCCCAATCCATCAACGACTTCGTCGTCCGCTTCTTCGAATCGCACCCCGACGTGCGCACGTGGCAGGTGCTTCATCAAACAGGCAAGGACCCCGCCGAGGCGGTCGCGCAGCGGTATCAAGCCGTCGGCGTGCGCGCGGTCGTGCAGGAGTTTGTGAGCGTAATGGGCCTGTGGTGGGGCTCGGCCGACGCGGCCGTCGCGCGGGCCGGGGCGGGCAGCGTCGCCGAGGCGTGGGCCAACCGCGTGCCGACGCTCTTCATGCCGTACCCCTACCACCGCGACGAGCACCAGCGGAAGAACGCCGCGGGGCTGGTCTCGGCCGGTGCGGCGGCGGTGGTGCGCGACGAGATCGACGCTCGGCGGAACGTCGACGGGAGCGCCGGCGGGGCGCTGATCTCGATCATGACCGACCCGGCACGGCGTGAAGCCATGAAGGCCGCCCTCGCCGGCCTCGGCCCGGCCGACGGGGCCGACCGCGTCGCCAAGGCGCTGTGGGCCCTGCCCCTCTCCCGAGCCTCCTCGCCCGCGTGATCGGACCCGGGATGTGAAACAGAAACGGCTCGGGCGGGGCGCACGGCCCCGGAAGTGTTAGAGTAAGGGTATATGGAGGTTGACCGCGGCAACCTGAACGCCTCCCCCCCACCACCACCCACCCCCCAGCAGGCGGGCGCTCACCCCACGCCCTCGCCCGCGGCGGCGGCGGGGCCCACCGGCGGCAAAACCGAAAACCACGGGAGCGGAGCGGGCGGCGGGGGGGCGCGCTGCGTGCTGTGGCACAACCCGTCGGGGGGGGTCGGCGGCGGGCTGCCACAGGGCCTGCTCACCAGCCTGTGCAAACGCGGCGTGCAGATCACCGTCTGCACCGGGCCGTACCGCGCGATGGCCAACCTCTGCCGCCTCGCCGGCCGTCGGGCCCGGGCGGGCGCGCCCGAAACCCAGCACAACCCGGGGAACAAGGGCGAGGTGGTGTTGCTGCTGGTCGAGCCGCGCAAGCTGCCGCAGGCCGCCGAGGTGGTGCTGGCGGCGGGCAAGTACGCGCCCGGGGCGGCGTGCTGGATGTACGAGACCCGACCCCGCGCCAGCCTCCGCACCGTAACGCCCGACGACGTGCGCGCGTGGCAGACGCCCGTCCCGCCAGCCGCGCCCAAGCCCAAGCCGCCCGCTCAACCGGCCGCCAACACCCCCGCGGCGTCGACGCCCGCCGTCACCTCGCGCCCGCTCCCGACGAACGGCCTTCGCCCTACCCCCCCGCCCGCGCCCCCCGCGGCAAAGCCCACGCCCTCACCCACCGCCAAGCCCGGCGGGCCAACCAAGACCCCCGCGCCCGTGCCGCCCCTGCCCGCGGGCGACCCGCGCCGCCGAACGGCCGGGTACACCAACGGCCACCCGGCCCCACCCGAGCGGAACGGGAAGGGCTCGCCGAGCACCGCCGGCGGCTCCGGCACCGGCCGCCTGAGGCTCGTCGGCTCGGGCGAGCTCCCCCCCCCGCCGCCCCCGCCGCCTTCCCCCT
>CAZZDW010000117.1:0-8727 GCA_964652945.1 uncultured Phycisphaeraceae bacterium | reverse complement strand
CCATTCATCGGCATGCCGGCACTCATTCCTTTCACAGCGCAGAGATCAATAAGGGCGGGGCCTGCATGCATGGTGGAGTCGAGGATGTTGCTGGTAGCGGCACATAGGGAGCTTCTGACGGAACTGGCGAAAACAGTTCTCGGACGGGTTTACACACCATCATGAGCGGAACGAGGTCTCGCTATTCCAGTGCCGCCAGCTCGTCGTCGGGGATTTCGAGGTTCGAGTAGACTTTCTGCACGTCGTCGTCGTTTTCGAGCAGGTCGATGAGCTTGAGCGCCCCGGCGGCGGCCTCGCCGCGGAGCGTCACGCTCGTCGTCGGCACCAGGCGGATCGACGCCTCCTGGATCGTGAAGCCGGCGGCCTCGATCTGCTGCCGCACGCTGTGGAAGTCGCCCGGCTCGGTCTCGACGACCCACGGCGTCGACTCCTCGTCATCGTCCGCCGCGACGCTCCCCTCCGTCACGTCGCTCGCGCCCGCCTCGATCGCGGCCTCCATCAGCTTGTCGCCGTTGAAGCCCTTGACGGCCGGGTCGAGCAGGATGTGCCCGACGGTGTTGAAGAGGTAGCCGACGCAGCCGGTGGTGCCGAGGTTGCCGCCGACCTTGGCGAAGGCGTTGCGGACCTCGGTCGCGGTGCGTGTGCGGTTGTTGGTGAGCGCGTCGACGACGACGGCCACGCCGCCCGGCCCGTACCCCTCGTAGCGGATCTCGACCCAGTCCTCGGCGCCCAGCTCGCCGGTGCCCTTCTTGATCGCGCGTTCGATCGTGTCACGCGGCATATTCGCGTAGCGGGCCTCGTCGACCGCGTAGCGGAGGGCGAGGTTCGAGTCCGGGTCGCCGCCGCCGTGTTTGGCCGCGACCATGATCGCCTTGGCGCACTTCGACCACACCTTGCTCCGGCGTGAATCAACGACGGCCTTGCGGTGCCGGATCTTGCTCCACTTGTTGTGTCCTGCCATAGGAAACGGATCCGATCAATCTGGTTTAGGTGGGAGCGGGCGTCCCGCCCGCCGTCGGTCATCTCCAGCATACCTTGGGTGAGCGGGACGCCCGCCCCCACCAAACCAGGCATGGTTCATCAACTTGATTTTTTCTTCGAGTTTGCGCCCGGTTTCTTCGACGGCTTCGCCGGCGGCTTGCGCTTGGGCGCGGCGTCGGGTTTCTTCGTGCCGGCCGGCGTGTCGTCGCACGCCTGATCGTCGGCCCAGGCCTGCAGGAGCGCGTAGGCCTCGAGCATCTCGCCGGCCTGGATCTTGCGTTCGAGCAGCGACGCCGCGGCGTCGGGCGTCGCCTCGCCGTCGACAAAGCCCGCCGAGACGAGCCGCCCGAGGATGCGACGGTCGACCGGGGCGGCGTGGCCGCCGATGCTGACGAGCTGCACGCGCGCCGAGACGAAGCCCGGCACGCCCTCGAGCGATTCGAGGTACTCGCGCGACTCCTTCTTGGTCAGCGTCGGCAGGTGCTCGAGCGTGACGGCGTGCTCGCGGCGGAAGAGCTGGTTGAGGGCCGTCCGCAGGCGGACCGCCCGCTCCTGGGCGCGCGGGTAGCGCTCGCCCAGCAGCCGCACCAGCTCGGCCGGCATGCAGATGCGCAGCTCGTTGACGTCGACCAGGTGCTGCTCGAACCGCCGCATCGCCGACGCGGCCTGGGCCAGCGTCGCCTCCCACAGCAGCATCGAGCGGATGAACTCGGCGAGCACAGGCTCCCCGCCCGCGAACGCCGTTTCGGGCGCGGGCGCGTGGTCAACGTCGGACGCGGCTTCGGCGGGTGGGGGGGCCAACGGGACGCCGAGGCACACGGCCTGCGCGTCGGGGTAGCGTTTGCGCAGCGTCGCCATCGTCGCGCGGAGCACCGCGTCGCGGTCCGGCGCTGCCGGGGACGCGGGCGCGGGGGCCGTCGGCGTCGACGAGGGCGAGCCGCTCATGCGGAGCCCTCCTCTGTGTCGCGCGTGTCGAGGCCGCTCGCGTCCGTGGCGGCGCCGCGCTCTTTTTCCTCGCGCTCGCGGGCGACCCGGGCCAGCGCGTCGTAGACCTCGGCCTGCTTTTTGAGGCTCGAATCGGCGCGGAAGGTGAGCTGCGGCATCTGCCGGAACTCGGTGAGGTCGCCGGCCTGGCGGCGGATGTGCGCCGCGGCGTGGTTGAGGCCGTGCACGACCAGGTCCTGCTTCTTCTCGGGGATGACCGAGACGAGCACGGACGCCTGCCGCAGGTCGGGGGAGCAGTCGACCTCGGTGATGGTGATGAGCGCGTCCTTGAGGCGCGGGTCGCTCAGGCCGCGTGCCAGGATCTCCTGCAGCGCCCGCCGCAGCGTCGAGGCGAACTGTTCCCGCCGATGGCTCACGCGGCGTCCCCTCCCTTGAGCGGCCCGCCCTCTTCGGCCGCGGGCTCTTCGCGCCGTTCCTCGGGCGTCCACAGCGGCGTGCCGTCCTCGGCGAGTTCGTCGTTCACGGCGACGTCGGCGTCGATGATCTCGCGCGTGACCGAGCCGAGCCGTGCGTCGGGGAGCGTCGAGAGCTTGTGCTCGATGCGGTCGAGCATGGAGACGAGGTACTCGGCGTTGCCCGAGACGGCCGCCAGGCCCATCGTCGCCAGGTTCCACACGTCCTGCGTGCCGACCTCGGCGACGCTGACGAGGTGGTCGCGGTGCAGGCGGTCCTTGACCGACCGCACCACGCGGCGTTTGTCCTTGAGCGAGAACGCACCGTCGATCAGAAGCTCGAACTGGAGGATGGCGATCTTCATGGAAAAGTAGGGAGCAGGGAATAGGGAATAGGGAGCAGGGTCATGCACAGTCAGTTGTTCGGCTCTTTCTCCAACGATTGGATGAGGCCCTGAAGCACGCGGGCTGTTTCGGCGACCAGTTCATCGAGCTGAACATCTGTTTTCAACATCCCGAGGTCGTGTGCGATGAACAGGTGCGTCTGGAGTTCGGCAAGGGAACCTCGGGCGATCCGGAGAAAGCGGACATACTCGATCCGGCTGCCTCGGCCGTATCCCTCGGCGATGTTGGCCGGCACCGAGACAGCGGCTCGCCGCATCTGATTCGTCAAGCCGAACCGTTCGCTGTCGGGCATCGCCGCGCTCGAACGATACACCTCCTTGACCATCGCCCGACTCTTCTGCCAGGCAACCAGATCGGTAAACGAACGCATGGGCTTGTTCCTGCTGCCTGCTGCCTGTTCCCTGCTCCCTTTGCCTTACAGTGTCCGTTTAACTTCGGTGATCTTGTAGCACTCGAGGATGTCGCCTTCCTTGATGTCGTCGTAGCCGGCGATCTTCATGCCGCATTCGACGCCCGCGCGGACGTCCTTGACGTCGTCCTTGACGCGCTTGAGCTGCTCGAGCACGCGGTCGTTCTCGATGACGACGTCGTTGCGGGTGACGCGGATGAACGCCGACCGCTCGATCGTGCCGTCGGTGACGTAGCACCCGGCGATCGCCCCGACCTTCGACACCTTGAAGACCTTGCGGACCTCGGCGTGCCCGATGATCTGCTGCTTGCGCTCCGGCTCGAGCAGGCCCTCGGCGGCCTTGCGCACGTCGTCGGTGATCTCGTAGATGACCTGGTACGTGCGGATCTCGACGTTCTTGGCGTCCGAAAGCGTCCGCGCCTTGGCCGACGGGATGACGTTGAAGCCGATGATCACCGCGCGGGAGGCGTCGGCCAGCAGCACGTCGCTCTCGGTGATGCCGCCCACCGCGGCGTGCAGCACGCGGGCCTTGACCTCCTTGGTCGACAGCCGCTCGATCTCGTTCTTGAGCACGTCCACCGAGCCCTGCACGTCCGCCTTGAGGACGATGAGGATCTCCTTGACGTCGCGGTCGCCCATCTGGCTGAGCAGGCTGTCGAGGGTGACCTTGGGCTGGGCCAGGGCGGCCTCGCGCTCGCGGAAGCGCCGCTGCTCCGCCGCGTCGCGGGCCTTGTCCAGCGAGTCGACGATGTAGAACTTGTCGCCGGCGCTGGGCAGCTCGTCGAAGCCGCTGATCCGGACCGGGTCGCCCGGCCCGGCGGTGCGGAGGCGGTTGCCGCGGTCATCGACGATGTCGCGCACCTTGCCGAACGCGCGCCCGACGACGATGAAGTCGCCGACCTTCAGCTCGCCGTCCTGCACGATGACGTTCGCCGTCGCGCCGCGGCCCTCTTCCGGCTTGGCCTCGACGACCGTGCCGCGCGCCGCCCCGCCGAAGTCGGCCTTGAGCTCCAAGAGCTGGCCCTGCAGGTCGAGCACCTCGAGCAGGTGCTCGACGCCGGTCCCTTGCGTGGCGCTGGTGCGGACGATCTCGGTGTCGCCGCCCCACTCGACGGGGTTGAGCCCGTTCTCCGCCAGCTGCGAGAGCGTCTGGTTGACGCGGGCCTCGGTCGCGTCCGGGCGGTCGATCTTGTTGAGCGCCACGACGATCGGCACGCCCGCCGCCTTGGCGTGGTTGATCGACTCGACCGTCTGCGGCATGACGCCCTCGGGCGCCGAAACCACCAGCACGACGATGTCGGTAATCGCCGCCCCGCGGGCGCGCATCGCGGTGAACGCCTCGTGGCCGGGCGTGTCGAGGAAGACCACGTGCTTGGTCTCGCCGCCGATCGTGACCGGCACGCGGAAGGCGCTGGTCGCCTGGGTGATGCCGCCCGCCTCGCCCGCGGCGACGTTGGCGTTGCGGATCTTGTCCAGCAGGCTCGTCTTGCCGTGGTCGACGTGCCCGAGGATCGTGACGATCGGGCCGCGCGGCCGCTCGTCGACCATCGTGCGCGTCTCGTGGACCTCGCTGACGAGCTGCTCGGCGGTCTTGGCCTGCTCGACCTCCAGCTCGATGTTGAAGTCGATCATGACCTCCTGGGCCTTCTCGGAGTCGATCCCCGAGTTGACCGTCGCCATCACGCCCTGCATGAACAGCTTCTTGATGATGTCGGCCGCCTTGACGCCGGTCGCGGCGGAAAGGTCCTTGATCGTGAACGGCGCGGCGATCTTGACGACGCCGCCCGTCTCCGCGGCGGTCGCCGCCCGCGTCCCGCCGGGCCCCGCCTTCTTGAGCGCCTGCCGCTTGGAGCGGAGGAACCCGCCCGCGCGGGAGAGCCTCGCCTCTCGCTCGATGAGGTCCTGCTCGGACCACGCCCCGCCGGGGGGCGCGTCGTCCGGCCCGGCCCAGCCGCGGCGTCTTGCGGGCACCCCGCCCCGCGCCGTGTCGCCGCGCTTGTTGCCGCCCCCCTTGGTGTTCCGCCGCGGGCTGCGCGGCGAGTC
This sequence comes from uncultured Phycisphaeraceae bacterium, assembly GCA_964652945.1. Taxonomy (GTDB): domain Bacteria; phylum Planctomycetota; class Phycisphaerae; order Phycisphaerales; family UBA1924; genus CAZZDW01. The sequence continues at coordinate 3,492 of CAZZDW010000117.1, read as the reverse complement.
GTCTCCCTCGCCCCCGCCCCCGCCGCGCCCCGCGCCCCGGCCGCCCGGCCCGGCGTCCCCGGTCTCACGCCGCGGACGCGGCGCCTGCACCACCTCGGGCGCTTCGATCCGGACGACCTTCGGCCCAGACAGACGCACCGGCGTCTTGACCTGCAACTGCGGCCCGGCGGGCGCGACCACCTTCGGCCGCGTCGGCACGTTCATCGGCGCGGGCGTGACGGGCTCCGCCGTCGCCGCCGTCGAGCCCTCGCCGTCGCCGCCCTCCTGCTCGGGCTCGGCGGTCGCCGCGCCCCCGCCGCGGGACTGTTCGCCCGCCCGCCCGTTGACCGAGGGCTCGCTCTCTCCCGCACCGGGCTGACCGGGCGCGACGACCCGCGCCGTGGGCACCGGCCGCGGGGCCTTGGCCGCCGCCGTTTCCGCGGCGGCCGGTGTATGCGGCACCGCCTTGGCGGTCTCGGTCGTCGGGTCGACGACCTCGCTGGGGTCAACATGCGGCAGCTCGGCCGGGGTCATCGGCGTCGACGGCGCGACGCGCGGGATCGACGGCTTGGCCGTCGCCGGTGCGGGACGCCGCGCCGGCGAGGTGGCCGCCGCGGGCGGCTCTTCGGTGAGCGTCGCGGTCGCGGTCTCGCCCCCTTCGTCGTGGTCCCCCTCGCCCTCGTCGGCCTTGGTGATGGCCTTCTTGGCCGGGCGTCGGGCGGCCTTTTTGCGCAGCGCCTTCACGTCGACGTGCTCGGCGTTCTCGACCGCCGTCGAGCCGTCGGTGCTCTCGGCGAACCACTCGCGGATGCTCGCCTCGAGCCCGGCCTTGACGACCGCCATGTGATTCTTCACCATGTCCGCGGGCACGCCCTCGGCGATGCATTTTTCAATGATCACCTTCGAGGTAATCCCCAGTTCCTTCGCGATGTCGTGGATGCGCTTGCTGGCCAAACTGAACTCCGATTCGCCCTCTGTCTCGGGGCTCGAACGTTTCGAGTCCCGCTGATCTCCTGCATTCTGTCAAACCGCGTGATAGGCCGTGTAGGTGTAGCTGAGGCCCGATGCCCTTGAGTTACCGGCTTGTTGGCACCAATGAACTGTTGGGATCGTCATGGTCGTCGTCTTCGAGCCATTCACGAATGCTCGCTTCGAGGCCGGGTTTCACGATCGCCATGCGGTCCTTCACCAAGTCCGCCGGCACGCCCTCGGCGATACATCTGTCGATGATCACCTTTGACGCAATCCCGAGCTCCTGAGCGATGTCGTGAATCCTCTTTGTCAGATGCCACTCCAACCCGTGCGTGTTCAAGGGCGTTGAACCGTTCAACGCCCTCACCATTCAATCATTATGACTGGCCCAGGATGTCCGCCGCCCGCGCGTCGTCGTCCGAGGAGACCTGCGCCGGTTCGCCGCCGGGCTCGCCCTCGGCCGCCGGTGCGGCCTCGCCGTCTCCGCCCAGCACGCCGCCCACCCCCCCAAGCAGACGGCTCGCCGCCGCTTCTTCGGCCTGCTTGCGCTTCTCCGCCTCTTCCTTGTCCTTGGCCTGCTGCTCGGCGACGACCTTCGCCTTCGCCGACGCGGTCTCGACGACCTCCTGGGCCTTCTCCGCCGCCAGCTCCAGCTCGGTCACCAGCACGTCCGCGCCCACCTCTTCGATGTCGAAGACGCTGATCATGCCCAGGGCCGCCAGGCGGTCGACCATCTCTTCCGTCACGCCCTCGACCGACTTGAGCGTCTCGGACATGATCTCCAGGCCCTTGTTGAACTCCTCCGGCGTGAGGATGTCGATGTCCCACCCGGTCAGCCGAGCCGCCAGACGCACGTTCTGCCCGCGCTTGCCGATCGCCAGCGAGAGCTGGTCGTCACGCACGACGACCGTCGCCCGCCCCAGCTCGAAGCACAGGCTGATCTCGGCGACCTCGGCCGGCTTGAGCGCGTTCTGGATGAGGATCTGGCTCGACTCGTTCCAGCGGACGATGTCGATCTTCTCGCCGTTGAGCTCGTCGACGATGTTCTTGATGCGCGAGCCGCGCACGCCGACGCACGCGCCGACGGCGTCCACCTTCGAGTCGATCGACGCCACCGCGATCTTCGTCCGATACCCCGCCTCGCGGGCCATCGCCTTGATCTCGATGATCCGCTCCGACACCTCCGGCACCTCGACCTCGAACAGCCGCTTGATGAAGTCCGGATGGCTGCGGCTGAGCACGATCTTGACCTGGTTCCCCGCGTCGCGGACGTCGAGGATCAGGCAGCGGACGCGGTCGCCCGCGGTGAACTGCTCGCCGGGGATCTGCTCGCTCCGCGGCATGAACGCCTCGGCGCGGTCGACGGTGATGACCAGGCTGCCGCCCTCATAACGCTGCACGGTGCCGGTGACGATCTCGCCGACGCGCTTGGCGAACTCGTCGAGCACGCTCTGCCGTTCGTCGTCGCGGAAGCGCTGGATCATCACCTGCTTAAAGGTCTGCGCGGCGATCCGCCCGAACGCCTCGGGGGGCATCTCCAGGGGCTCGCCGTGCCGCGTCAGCTTGAGCTCGCCCGAGATCGGGTCCAGCGTGCACGCGAACTCCTCCGAGTCCAGCGTGCTGAAGTGCTTCCGCGCGGCCGAGACCATCGCCTGCTCCAGGTCCTTGACAAGCTGGGCGCGCTCGATCTTGCGCTCGCGGGCGATCGAGTCGAGGATGCGCAGCATTTCGGCGGTGTTCATGTGGTCGTGTGCTCCGTGATGTCTGGTTGCCGAGTTGTGTGAACCGTAAACCTGTCCGTGAGCCGGGGCGTGCCGTCCCGGGCTGTTTTGCACAAGATGAAAAGTCGTTCAGTCCGTTTGTTCCAGTACGCCGATCCGTCCTTCTCCTCGGGGCGGCAAGGCCCCGTCTCGCCGGCCCCAAAAACACCGGGACCACGAGAAGCCCTGGACAAGGGGTGCTCGTGGCCCGCATCACGCAAACGGTTCATGGGAAAGCAAGCGTCAGTCCATCCGACCTCCCGACGAGGCGGTGAACCGACCACTCGCGCCCCGGCGTCCCCGTCCCGGGCAACCCATGAGGGCACCCGGTTCGGAAAGCCCGAACCGCGTTGGGCGAGCGACTCGACCCTGAGCGCACAGGCTCACGGCCGATGGAGACTCTGCCCGTAACTCACGCATGGCGATGCGCACTCTGCATGCTGCCGTTCCTTGCGTTAACGCGAAACCACGAAAACCAACATGTCCGGAGAATGTTATCGCGCAGGTGGAGGGTGGACCAGTCATCTCCAGGCAGAAGCGGCGATCTGGGGGATTTTTTGAGTGTTTTGGAATCGATTAGGCTAAATCTTTGAAAAGATGCCGTGCAGGGGGCTTCGCCCCCCGCACCCCCCAGGGCGTTGGGAGACTGGAGCGTCGTCGAGCGATCGCTGGCAACGGGGCGCGTGTTTCAATCCGACCCGGAACCCGGAACCCGGAACCCGGAACCCCAAGACCCAAGACCCAAGACCCAAGACCCAAGACCCAAGACCCAAGACCCAAG
>CAZZDW010000116.1:0-8837 GCA_964652945.1 uncultured Phycisphaeraceae bacterium | reverse complement strand
GTGCCGGCCGGCGTGTTCCACACAGGGACGGCGGAGTTGTACGTCGAGCCGTCGGCGAAGGTCTTCCCCGGCGTCGTCTTCGACACCAGCGGCGGGCAGGTCTATATCGGCGAGCGGGCGGTGGTCCGGCCGGGGGCGGTCATCACCGGGCCGGTGTATATCGGGCCGGATTCGCACGTGCTCGACCGCGCGGTCATCAAGGCAAGCACGGCGATCGGTCCCTTCTGCAAGGTCGCCGGCGAAGTCGGCGGCACGATCTTCCAAGGCTTCGCCAACAAGGCCCACGACGGGCACCTCGGCGACTCGTGGATCGGCGAGTGGTGTAACCTCGGGGCCGGCACGACCAACTCGAACCTGCTGAACACCTACGGCGAGGTCACCAGCCGCGGCATCGACGATGACGGCGAGCCCGGCTCGATCGAGTACACCGGCGAGGTCTTCTTCGGGTGCGTGCTGGGCGACCACACCAAGACGGCGATCTCGACGCGGATCATGACGGGGGCGATCGTCGGCACGGGGACGATGTGGGCCGCGACGCCGTCGATGGCCGGGACGGTCGCGCGGTTCACGTGGGCGACCGACGGCGGGGTACGGCCGGGGGGCTTCCGGTTCGAGAAGTTTGTCGAGGTGATGAAGGCGGCGATGGCGAGAAGAAAGATCGAGCCGAGCGCGACGTACGTTGAGGCCGTCAAGGGGCTGTACCCGTGTGGGTGATCAGCACCTCCCTCGCTCACCGTGCGTACACAAGACGCGAAGCGCGAGCGAGCGTGCTCAAAGCAAGCACGCTCCGACATCGCGTCTCGTCCAAGCGGCGGCGACAACCGCGAGCATAAAAAAAGGGCACGCACACCCGCTCGGCGTACGTGCCCGAAGATTCCTTGAGCGGGGCGCGTGCTGCAACAGCCCACGCACCGCCGCTCATTGAACACTGTTGACCCGCCGGTCGCGGACAGCGCGACGAACGCGACGGCCCCGCCCTCCGTTTTCCCCCGGAACACCCCGCCCCCAGCGACCCCGCGCCCCTTTCCCACCACCCGCGACGTACCCCCGTTCCCCGCCCCGCCTTCTCCACCCGAGCACCCGAAGGTTCAAGCGCGGCACGCGATCAGGCAGCCGCGGCCTTGCAACGCATCTCCCAACTCCGTGGGCGCACTGGGCGTGCTGTCAGACGGCCGTGCCCGGTGAGCACCGATCCGAGGATCAGATGCTCATGCCGGGCGCGGAGCCGAAGGCGAAGTCGTTGCCGTTCCACGAGGGGGACGCCGACGAAGCGCGGCGGGCCTTGCGGGCGGTCTTGCGGCGGCCGGCCTTCTTCCCGGCCTTGCGGGTCGCCTTCTTCTTCCCGGCTTTCTTGCCCGCCTTCCGACCGGCTTTGCGTCCGGCCTTGCGGGTCGCCTTCTTCTTGCCGGCCTTCTTGGTGGTCTTGCGACCGGTCTTGCGGCCCGTCTTCTTGCCGGCCTTCTTGCCCGCGCGGCGGGTCGCCTTCTTCGCGGTGCGGCGGGCGGTCTTCTTCGCCCCGCGACGCGCCGCCTTCTTGCCGGCCTTCTTCGCTTTCTTCCTGGTCTTCTTGGCCATGTCATTCTCCTTGAACACGCCCCGCGGCACACTCTTCAACGAGAAGATCCTGCTCGGGGCTCTTTGTCAACCTACCACACTGTCAAGCGCTTTGCACGCTCGCACGGCATGATGAACGGCTCATCATCGGCTCGCACATCGGCACATCGTGAGTGTTCACGCAAAAAACACCATCAAAAAGTGCGGTTTCTTACGCGCGCACACGCACGCGAGCGCGTGTCGAGCTCCTCTTCCGCTCATTCGGCGATGGTGGATAACTCGGAAAACCGCGGGCGATCCGGCGCGTTCACGAGACGTTGACGGCCGTCTGACCGGCGCTGGTGATCGACACGACGCCGCCGTAGGCGCAGTTGCACGTGTCGGCGTTGGTGAGCGCGGGCAAGCCGCCGACCTTGGTTTTCGCCGCGCCCGGCGACCACGGGCCGACGATCGCGGGCACGCACGGCGCGGGCGTGGGCGTACCGAGAGCCGCCGAAGTCGCGGCCGCGACGGCGGGGTTCGACTGCGTCGTGCACATGCCGAAGGGCATGATGTTGGTCATCGGGATGCTGTCGCCGATGTTCGCCGCGGGCGCCATGCCGGCCTGCGTCATGTTCTTGGGCGTGACGACCAGCGAGCTGGGCGCAAGCCCGAAGGAGCACTTGCACATCGCGCCGAGGACAACCAGTTGAGGCATGATCGAAGCTCCCGATGGAAAACAACCCGTTCTCGCGGCTCAAGAGCATACTTCTCCTGGCGAAAACGGGCGCACGCACAGACGCTTGCCGCCTGCGTCCGCGTTTTGTTATGCGGAAACGCCCGTGCGCACGGGCCAGCGCACGCACGATGCGCACAGCAAAAAAACAACGGCCCCGCCGAGCACATCGACGGGGCCGAAGGAGGGGCGCATCCGAGCGTTCGTGGGTGCGGCGGCCCGACCGGGAGAGTTGACGATGGGTTACCGACGGCGGCGCGCCGCCGCGGCGCCGGCGAGCACCAGCAGCGAGCACGACGCGGGCGCGGGCACCGTCCGCTTGAAGAGAACGTCCGTGAGTTTGGTGGGAATCGCGTCGATCTGGTTGAGATATGCGCCGGTGGTGCCGTTGAAGCGCTGGATCTCGCCCGTCTGCATTGCGAGGTAGAGGTCGAAGTTCACCGGGTCCCACGCGAAGCCGTGCGGCCCGGTGCCTGCCAGCGGCGTGGTGTCGGCGAAGACCGACCACGAGCTGCCGTCGTAGCGGTACACGCCCTCGTACGGCGCGTTGTAGAGCGCCGAGGCGTAGAGCGCCCCGTCGGGGCCGATCGCGATCTCCTGCGGCGTGAACGGCACGGCGATATCCGGACCTGTCCCCAGGCCGGTGGTGAAGGAGTATTGCTTGATCGTGCTGGCGCCGCCCGAGCCCCAGGTGGAGGCGTACATGGTGTCGCCGCTGAAGGTGAGCATCGAGTAGCCGTTGCCGGTGTAGTTATTGATCGTTCGGACGTACGCGCCGGTGGTGGAGTTGAACTCGTCGATGCCGGTCGGGCCGCCGACGGCGATGTTACCGTTGGGCGCCTGCGCCGGCCCGAGGCGTGCGCCGCCGCCGGACCCGATCTGCTGCACGAATGCGCCGGTGGTGGAATCGATCTCGACCAGGCCGGCGAAGCCGCCGAGGAAGAAGTTCTGGTTCGGCCCGGCGACCGCGCCCAGGTAAAGGGCGTTGAACTGGGTTTGCACGTTGTTGGAAAACACCATCGGCTTGGCCGAGCCGGTGTACGTGCCGGGGACGTACGACCAGGGCGAGTTCCGCTCGTACTGGTACACCTCGCTACTCGTGTCGGAGGTAAGGTAGAAGTCGCTCGGGTTGCCGGGGTAAGAAACGGCCGAGGCGCTCGAAGCGGCCGCGGCGACGATCAGCAATGCAGCAGGACGGTTCATCTCTCTCGCTCCTTTGAGAAAACATCAAGCCGCGAAACGCCGACAGGACACCGCCCCGTCAGGAGACACCTCCCGACAGTCGAGCAGCCATCCGGTCGGCGTTCATGGCCCTGATACCGAATGAATAACCAACTCTGGAGAGAGAGGTCACCGCCGCGGCAGAGGCCGCGCACGCGCAGACGGTAATGGTGAGTCTCTCTCTCGGTCTTCAGTCGGCCGGTCTCCCTCCGGCCAATCGCAGATTAATACATGAACGTGAGAAATGCAAGACGCTGCTTTCCCATACACATACGGATGGCGCATTGCATTGGCCAGTTCTAGCCGTCCGCGCCGCGGGTGGCCCCGTGTGTGTACCATTTACCGAGGCGTGCTCTTTGTTCCGTTCGTCTTTCTTCTCTCCATCCACGCACGCCGAATAGGAGTCCTGACGATGAAACGTACCGCACTGCTCGTTCCGATGTCTGTCGCCGCGATGCTCGCGCTGGGGTGTGAGAAAGAGCCCGAGCCCGCGCCGACGCCCGCCGCACCCACCGACACGCACGCCGGCACGTCCTCCGTGGGCGACAAGCTCCACGAGATGGGCGACAAGGCGGCGGACACCGCCGAGGACATGAAAGACGCCGCGAAGGACCACATGAGCGCGGCCAAGGACGCCTTCCTCGACACCGCCCGCTCCACGGTCGACAGCGCCGAGAAGAAGCTCGACAGCGCCAAGGACAAGCTCGCGGCCTTGCCCGAACAGGTCCGCGCGGCGGGCGATTCGGCGATGCAGAGCGCCCGCGAACAGGTCGACGCCGCCCGCGCCAAGATCGCCGAACTCGCCGACTCGCACTTCGACAGCGACGCGGCGTGGGAGTCGGCCAAGAGCAACCTGGAGACGGCGCTCGCCAGGCTCGACGAGGCCGTCAAGGCGGTGGTCGATAAAGTCGGCATGTAAGCCGCTTCGCGTTGCATCGGCTTTGGCGATGGGAGGCATCGGCCAAGCGGTGGACGCGGCCGGCGACCAAGGCCGAGAGACGCACGGGCTTTGGGCCGATACAGTCTGGTGAAGCAGAAGAAGGAGCTTTGCCATGACCTCGGCCGCCGAATCGGTGCAACTGTTTGATTGGAAGCCGCAACCCGCCGGCCAGCAGCTTGTCAACGAGCTGCTGGCCGATTTTCTTGGGCGTTGCCCGCAGGCGGCCTCGCTCGCCTCGGCGATGAAGGCCGCCGCCGGCACGCGCTTCCACGACTGGGTCGACCACATCGCCGCCCCGCGGACCCAGGCCCTCAAGGAGCGCCTGCTGGAGACCGGCTTCACGCAGCACGCCCAGCCCGGTGCGGCGGACTGCTTCATCCACGAGGGGGCCATGTTCCCGGCCGTCCTGCTCGTCGATGGACAGGCGACGCGCGTCGGCATCAAGGTCGACTCGGTCGCCGACTTCTGCGCCGTGCACCAGCTCTGCCCGAAAGAGCACCCGATCGAGGGCGCGCCCTTCGGCCAGTACCGGCAGGTCCGGGCGTTCTCGGGCGAACACGCCGAGCTCTGGGCGATCGAACGCCACGGCTACCGCGGCTTCACCCCCCCCACCCTCGACGCGGCCAAGCTCGTCAAGTCGCAGCAGCACCTCGAAAACCTCCGCCGTCGGCGGCGTGACTTCGGCGTCGGGGCACAGGCCGATGCGCAGGGCTTCGCCCACGCCGACGCGCTCATCGACGCGGCGATCGCCGACCTCGGACGCGACTGGGCGTGCGACCTCTTCTTCGCCGCCGAGCGCGACTATTGGCAGCGCCGCAACCGTGCGGCACGCGTGCAGAAGGCGCGTCAGGACACGCTGGGCCTGGGCTGGGCCAACCACGACCACCACACGTACCGCTGCTCGCGGGCGCAGCACAAGACGCTGATCGCGTTCCTGGAGAAGCTCGGCTTCCACTGCCGCGAGCGGTTTTACGCGGGCGCCGAGGCCGGGTGGGGCGCGCAGGTGATCGAGCAGCCGGTCGCGGGGATCACGATCTTCGCCGACGTGGACATGTCGCCGGAGGAGCTGCTGGGGGACTTCTCGCACGTCGGCCTGCCGCCGCGGGACAAGGCGAAGGGCGTCGGCACGATCGGGCTGTGGTGCGAGCTGCACGGCGAGGCATTTCTGCAGGCCGGGATGCACCACCTCGAGTGCCAGTTCGACTGGCACGCGCTCAAGGACCAGCTCCAGGCCGAGGCGGGCATCAAGACGATGGACCCGTTCACGACGTTCCCGTTCCTGCGCCAGGCCTTCACCGAGGGCGAGCGGTGGACGGTGAAACCCGAACGGCTCGCGGCGGCCGTCAGCAATGGCTACATCACGCAGCAGCAGGCCGAGCAGTTCGCCAAGCAGGGCGTCATCGGCTCGCACCTGGAAAACCTCGAACGCAACGACGGCTTCAAGGGTTTTAACCAGCAAGGCGTCAGCGACATCATCGAACGGACCGACCCGCGGAAGCATGCGGCCGTCAGCGCCTGATGACTTCTACGTCCAGTTTGACCACAGAGGCACAGAGGACACCGAGTTCACAGAGGAAGACAAAGAAATAACTCTTTGAACGCGAAGAGCGCGAAAACTCAAAGAGAATTTTTTTTGTATTTCTTCGAGACCTTCGCGGTCTTTGCGTTCAACAAAGCATCAATGTTTTTCTCTGTGGCCTCTGTGTCCTCTGTGGTAAAAACCAGCGAGCTTCATTCCAAGGCCACACTTATTCACCCGGATCGGCGACCTGCTTCGGCTCCCACGGCCGCTCGCGCAGGCGCGTGACCGTGATGTCGCCGCTCTGGAAGACGACCTCTTCGGTCTTCCCCGGCGAGAGCCCGTCGCGGGTGTGGTAGATAACGGCGTTGCCCGGATCCGGCTCGCAGATTCGTCGGCCGGCGTTGTCGCGCGTCGGGATCGGCCATCGGCCGGTTTCAAGATACAGCACCGCGGCACGCTGCCCGCTAAAAGCCCCGATTGAGAGCGAGTCCATCGCCCGGTCCATGCTGCCGTATTCGGTATTGAGCCACGCGAGCAGCTCGTCGTACTGCTTGTCCCGCGGCTTGCCCGGATCGGCGACCGCGAGCACCACGCCGACGACCGCCGCCGTCGGCACGCACCACGCGACCAGCACACGACGAATGCTGACGAGCCACGCGAACCGGCCCGAGGCGGCCGCCCATTCGACCCACGCCCCGGCGAGCATCGCCATGAACGGGTACGCCACGAGCAGGTAACGCGGCCGTTTGTCGGGAAAGACGCTCAGCACGACCAGCCACACCAGCGACGCGGTGAGGCCGAGGCGGAGGAGCGAGCGGGCGGGCTTGGCCATCTGCGCAGACATTCGCACCGCCGCCCACGCGCCGAGCACGCACGCGATCAGCCACGGCCAGTATGTCCCGCCGAGGATCGCCAGGTAATACAGCGGATTGCCCGCGTCCTGGTTGAGATTGGCGATGCTGCCGGCGGCTCGATCGGCGATCTCGCGTCCGAAATACTGGTCGGTGAACTCGTTCCCCGCGAGCATCGCCACGTACGCATGCCACGGCAGCGCGACGATCGCCGCCGCGGTCGCCGCGACGCCGCAGAGCACAAGCCAGCGGGACGTGCGGCTCGGCCGTTCCCAGATCAGCCACGCCGCGAAGATCGGCAGCATGATGAGCCCGACGAGCGGCTTGGTCATCAGGGACGCGCCGAGCATCACGCCGGCGAGCACCATCCACTTGGCGACCGGGCGCTGGTGCTCCGCGGCGTCTTGCGCCCTCACCACCCCCCACGCCGCGGCGGCGCACCAGAGCGCCAGCCACAGGTCGAGCGAGAAGGCCTGCGTGTGCCGGACAAACTCGAGCGTGAGCGCCAGCACCAGCCCGCAGACGACCCCGCCTGTTCGGCCGACGAGCCGTGCCGCGGTGAGCGTGACGAACCAGACGGTCAGCGCGGCGGCGACGATGCTCGGCAGGCGCGCCGCCGCGGGCACCGCGCCGAGCGCCCACAGGAAGAAGCCGTGGACCACGAACGCCAGCGGCGGCTTGTTGAAATACGGCGTCCCCACCATGCTGCTGATCCCGCCGTTGGGATAGCCCTTGGGCCCCCACATGATGACGCCGGGGAGATTCCGGCATTGCCAACTGTCCCGCAACGTCTGCACGGCGATCGCCGAGTACCACGCCGTGTCGTCCGGCTTGAAGCCGTGCGCCGAGAACCCGTCCCCCCTGCCGATCGACGGCAGCGCCAGCAGCACCAGCACCAGCGCCCCCAGCCACAGGGGCGGAGAATCGCCCATACACGCGGTCCATCGCTGCCAGAGGCGTCGGATCATCGCGATGAGCATACCCGGAAAACCGTCCGGCCGACGCTCGCTCACGCGCCGCGTCTCACGCGTGCGCACGTCTCTTGGCGCTCCGCGCCCGCACCCACGTGTTGAGCGCTTCGACGATCAGCGAGAAGACCATCGCCGTGTAGATGTACCCCTTCGGCACGTGGTGCCCGGTGCCGTCGGCGACGAGCATCACCCCGATGAGCACCAGGAACGCCAGCGCCAGCATCTTGAACGTCGGGTGCTTGTCGATGAACCGCGAGACCGCCCCGGAGAAGGCCATCATCACCCCGACGGCGATCACCACCGCGACGACCATGATCTCGATGTGCTCGGCCATGCCCACGGCCGTGATGACGCTGTCGAGCGAGAAGATGATGTCGAGCAGGACGATCTGCACGAGGGCCGAGGCGAGCGTCGACACCTTCTTGAGGCGGGTCGCGTCGTCGTGCCCGGCGTCCTCGACCTTGTGGTGGATCTCGTACGTCGCCTTGCCGACCAGGAACGCCCCGCCGACGAGCAGCACCAGGTCCTTGCCGCTCACGCCGTGCCCGAGGATCTCGAACAGCGGCCTGGTGAGCCCCATCACCCAGTTGATCGTCAGCAGCAGCAGGATCCGCACGCCCATCGCGAGCCCGAGGCCGATGAGCCGGGCCTTTTTCCGCTGGTGCTCGGGCAGCCGGCCGCAGAGGATCGCGATGAAGACGATGTTGTCGATCCCGAGGACGATCTCGAGGGCGGTCAGCGCCAGCAGCGCGGCCGCCGAATCGAGGGACCACAGCTCCGAGATCGGCCCGAGCGCAGCCGAGGCGTCCGCGGCAAGAAGAAGAGGCGTCATGGCGTCAAGCGTAGCCGAATATCCGAGAACGCGGAGAAGCAGAGGAGAGCAGAGGCCGCGGAGAAAAGTGTCTTTGAACACAGAGGTCACGAAGGGCACGGAGTAAAAAACCCTGCGAACCTCAACGTCTTCTTCGTCTTCCGTTCAGGAGGTTGGCATACGCCTTTCTCTGTGTCCGGGATTGTTGCCCGAAGGCGGCGGTCTTTCAGGATAGACGCGGGTTGATGCGGG
>CAZZDW010000115.1:0-8934 GCA_964652945.1 uncultured Phycisphaeraceae bacterium | reverse complement strand
CCAAGGTTGTAGAACCGTAGGCTGTCGCACTCATCATCGATGAGCGAGCGGAGCAACGCCTTGAGCGCTGTGTATTGCGCCGGATCGAGTTTGCACTCGAAGACCGAGTTCTGGACGCGCTGCCCCCAGTCCGCGCAGGCCTTGGCCACGCGGCGGAGACGACGCTGGCCGCCTTCGTCACTGGTTCTGACGTCGTAGGTGATCAGTACGTGCATATTACTTCCAGATGAACGCGGGATAAGTGTCTAGCTCGCCGCGGAGCACACGGCTGAGCAAGCGCGCCTGCAGATGGACCATGAGGCCGACGCTGACACGCTCGTCAAGATAGGGGTGGACGATCTCTTCCTGCTTGCGTTTCTGGTATGCGGTGAGCACGGCCCGCCGTGCTGATGGACTGAGTCGAACGGCCCCGCCCTCGAGGAACTCGAAGTCGCTTGCCGTCACCTGGCGGCGGTTGATGAGGCTCAACACAAGCCGATCGCACAGGAAACTCCGCAGCTCTTCCATCAAGTCGAGCGCGAGCGACGGGCGGCCGGGCCGATCACGGTGGAGAAAGCCGACCGCCGGATCGAGCCCGCAGGCTTCGCAGGCCGAACGCGCGTCGTGCGCCAGCATCGCGTAGAGAAAACTCAGCAAACAGTTGAACGGATCACGTGGTGGTCGGCGGCTGCGTTCGGTCATGTGGAACACGTCACGCTCGGGCGAACCGAGGGTGACCAGGCGATCGAGCACGGAGAAATACGTGCTGGCGGCTTCCCCTTCCTCGCCGCGGAGCGCATCGAGCGTGTTCGCCCGCAGCGCGGACTGGGCGCAGGGCGACATGCGCTGGCACGCCGACGCGAGCGCACCTCCTGGATCACCGTGGTCGCGAGCGGCCCGCAGCAGCGTTGTCCGCGCATTGGCGATCTTGGCGGCGACCATCGGGCCGGCGATCGCTAGGCACTTGATTTCATCGTCCGCGGCTCGGTACTGGTCACGGCGGAGCAGGACGTTGCCCGTCGTAAAGCCGTTGACGCGGGCGATGAGCCGGCCCGAGCCCGAGCAGAAACTGACGGCCACGCCCTCTTCGGCGCAGAGCCCCAGCAAGGCGGTCGAGGCATTGGCCCGCGCCAGGCAGACGATGCCGCCGAGTGTGTGGATCGGCACACGAAGCTTGATCTCCCGATCGACAGAGACGCACGCGTTGCGGCCGTCCTTGTGCAGCCATGCACCATCGGTCTGGACGAAGAGCGTGTTGAGATGATGTTTCACGGCAGCGCCTCCGAAGAAGAATCGAGATGTTCGCGCAGGCTGATCGCGAGCGACCGAGCGACATACAGGCCGGGGTTTCGGCCGGGGCCGGTGCCGCCGGGCATACAGAGGTTGAGCAGCGAGCAGTTCTTGCACTTCTTCTGTTTCTCGGCCGCGGGGACTCGGTTAGCGGCGATGTTGCTGCGGACTTCGCGGGTGATCTTTTCGACAAGGCGGCGCAAGGCATCGTCGATCTCGACACGTTCACGGTGCCGCGTGGCGTGATAGAACAGCTCGCCGGTCGGGACTCCTGCGTCGAACATTTCTTCGAGGCACATCGCCTGGGCGGCGAGCTGCGCACGGTCGTGATCGAGGCGCTTGGGCCGGCCGCGTTTGTGCTCGATCGGGCGCGGCGGGCCGGCGAGCACGCCGCGCACGTCAACGGGGAACTCGACCTGATCGGCCTTGCCGACAAGCCCAAGCCGCCGGGAGATCAACGGAAGCGAACGGACGGTGCGGACACACAAACCGGTGATCGGTGCGGAAGCTGTGAACGCTGGGGCGTTCTTGTGTAGATCGGGGCTTTCTGAATCGGCATCAACAGAGAATGTCCGCCGCGTGCGCCGACCGGGTTTGTCAGAGCGCTGATGGAGGAGCTGTCCCTCGGCGGTGAGCCGATTCTCGGCCCAGAGGTTGTCGACATGAATGAGCGCACATTGCCGCGGGCAGAACAGGTGGTGCTGCAGCGCGGAGATCGGGATGAGATCCTCATCGGCGTACACGGAATGCGTCACGCCGCCGGCGGGCGACGGGACGCGTGTTGTCGATTGATCAACGAACCATTTAGAGCTTCTCGTGCAACGTGATCCCCTTGGGCAGCGCGTTACGGTCGACAACGATCTCGTAGTCATCGAAGCTCCGCGGCGGGCGGGATTCGTCCTTGCGCCTGGCCGTGATCGCGCGGAAGAGCTTGGCGGCGGGGGCGCTGCCGAGCGGGTTGGCATGCTCGAAGACGAAGAGTTTCTGGCTGGCCATCTCGCCGCGTGCGGCGGAACGGTCGTGCTCGAACATCCCGATGAGCGCCGACCACAGCAGCTCGAGGTCGTCGGCGGAGAAGCCGGTCTGCTCGGCGAGGAAGGGGTTGATGAAGCCGTGGCAGCGGTAGAGCCCGTAGGGGACGATCTCCTTGCGGCCCATGGTGCGGTTGCCGCCTTTCTGCGCGGCGGATTCCTTCTCGGTCGTGACGGCCATACGGGTGATGGATTGCTCGAGCGAGATGATAGGGTCGATGCTGGAGGAGAAGGCGATCTGGACCGGGCCGCGGACCTGCCCGGCGTTGACGCCGGTGCTCATGACCGCGCCGAACATGCGGACGTCGAAGAAGTTCTGGCACATCCAGTCGCGGGCTCTGTCTTCGTCGCCGGACTTGGTCTTGTCGGGGTCGATCTTGAGCGCCTCGTACGCGCGGCGGTGCTGATCATTGAGGATTGCACGCTCGGCGACGTAGATGTCGTAGCCGTTGCGGGGCCTGTCGGCGTCGCGGGTGGTGAGCGTGATGAAGTTGCGGATCTTGCGTTTGATGCAGACGTCGGAGACGAGCCCGTGCCCGGTCTCGGGGTCGAGGCGCGGCGCGTTGCCGGCGTCGGGGTCGCCGTTAGGGTTGCCGTTGCGGACGTCGAAGAAGAGGACGAACTCACAACGAGGAATGGACGTGGCGACGACAGCAGGTTCGGTGGTGGCGGTTGACATAGTGCATCTCCTGATGAATGGTGCGATGACGGAGTGTGTATGAGTTTGTGGGTTGATCAGACACCTAGTTAGGCGTTGGCCGGTTCGGCGGGTTCGGGTTCTTCTTCGGCGTCTTTGCCGCTCTTCCAGAGGAAAGCGCGAGGAGCGCCGGCGTGTTGTTCTTCCCAGGCGAGTCGTTCGTCGTTGTTCATCCAGAGCCAGTGCCGCATCTGGTGGTAGCCGAGGACGAAGAGGCCCTGGTCCTTGAGCGACAGATGCAGGGGGAAGGCCGTCGGCTGCGGATACGTCCTGCTCTTGGGGTCATAGAGGAAGCGTGTGGAGATGGTGTCGATGAGCCGTTCGTAGCGAGCGGCGGCGACGCGTTCGCTCTGCTTGTCGCTGCCCTTGGCCTTGCGGACGTGGTGCCGCGCGAGTTTGAGCAGCCGTGGGAAGACCGCCGCGGGCGCGGCCGACGCCGTGACGAAGTAGCGATCGACCACCGAGGCGTTCGGATTGTCGATGGCGATCGCCTGCAGCCGCTCCAGGATCGCGGTTAGCATGCCGAGTTGATAACCGATATTGTCGATCGTGGGATCCATGACGTTCTCCAGTTGAACTTTGAACTCTCGTACCAGCACACCTTTGATGATCGCCGCCCGCGCGTCGCGCCGTGCCGCGCCGACCCAACTGCTGTCGCCCGCCTCGGCCCGCTCTCGCAGCAACGCGATCTCGAGCGCGGAGACGGGCAGACGCCGCCGGTCGTCGATCGACGCGAGCATGATCGCCGCCGCCAGCGACGGCGGCACGCTCGACTCGCGCCCAGGCGCTGCAAGGCTGTCGAGGATCGCCCGGAGCGGGACGGCCGGCGAATGCTCCTCGCCCTTCGCCGGCGACGCATTGCGCACATTCCGGATCTGCTCGAAATACACCGCCAGCGAGTCGTACGCACGCTTGACCGTCGTATCGATGTAGCCACGAAAGATCGCTCGTCCCTGCGTGCCCGTGACGACCGCGGCGTAAAAACGCGACGTGTCGGTGAGATGCGGCGGCTTGCCGTACCACACACCGCGGTACACCTCTCCCACCGACTCGGCGCTCCGTGCGGCGTGCAGATCGATGAACGCCTCGAGCGCATCCGGCTCACCGTCGGGCGACCAGTAGACCACGACCGTGTCGCCGCTGAGCGTGATGCGGCGCACCGGCAGCGTCTTGCCGTGTCCATCGACCGGGCGGGCGCTGAGCAGCCGGTTCATGGCCGCCGAGACGTGCTGCGCCGCGGCGTCGCTGATCGGCGCGTTCTCGTTGCCGTTGAGCCCGTAGCTCTCGAACGCGCCGGTGTTGAACGAGACCATCGCCACGCCGCTGGGCGTCCCGCCGGGCACGGGCTTGATCAACGGCACCAGCCCCGGGCTGTTCATCGGCTCACCCGTGACCAGGCACCGGAACCTTGCATCCATCGGCGGCACGTCGCGGCGGCGCTGCTGCTTCCACCATTGCCGCACCGCCGGACGCTGGTGCACGAGCTGGTTCGTCTCGCCGACGCGGAAGGCGACCTGGTCGTTGGCGCTCAGCTCCTCGGGGACCATGGCGAGGAAGGCTTCGTCCGTCGGCGAGTGCTTCTGCAGGTACGCCGCGAGCGCGACGACGGCCGGGTCGTCGGTGTCGCGGGCGCAGTTCGCGACGATCTCGCGGAAGAGTGCCGCACGTACGGCGAGCTTCTCGGCGTCGCGTTTTCCCGCGGGATCGATGCCGAGGCTGTACTCCGGCTTGTCGACGAAGGCGAACGCGAGGTCGCCGCTGGTCCGCCCCGGCTGTAGCGGCACCTCGACGTTCTTCCCGACCCACTTGGGCTTGATCGGCTTGCCCTTCTTGTCGGTCTTGCCCTCGTTGAGGTTGCTGCGGTTGGGTGCGATCTGGATAAGCCTGCCGTCGTCGGTCAGCTCGACGATCCACGAGACGGCTTGGATCTCGAAATCCGGGTCGCCGACGAGCTGCTCGTCCTTCGCCAGTTGATAGAGCGATTGCAGGATCATGCCCGGCCCCCTTTCCCGCCGCCCGGCACGCCGAAGGAGTCGCGTACGCCGCGTTCTGCCGCCTCCGGGCTCGGCGGCACATCGATCACGCCCTCGACCATCCGTGCGGCGAAGAAGATCGGCCGTGCATACCCGTCCGCCACGCCGTCGGGTGTGCGCCACGTCATCGTCGCGCGATCCGGGCCCTTCTTGGCCCTGCTCTCGACGAACTCCAGGTCCCACAGCATCAGCCCCAGGTCGCGGCTCTCACCAATCGGCGGCGGCGCCCGCTCATCAACGGGTTCGAGCGACGCAGGAAACTCGCGGCAGCCGAAATACGGCTGCTGAAAGTGCTGCCCCTTCTCCAGCCTTCGCTGGAACATCGCGACGAACTTGGCCAGCGAGTCCCCCTCGCCTACCCGTTGCGTCAGTTCGATCCGCGCTTCGACGATATAGTCAACATCACGCAGCGCGACGGTGTTGCGCTGCTGCCGCCGGTCTTCGACGAGCATCGGCTCGTACTCGCCGCCGATCTCCATCACCGCCTTGCTCGGCGTGCTCGCGCCGACCGCCACCTCATTGCGGCGGAAGTTGACGAATGAGACCGGCGACAACACCTTGATCCGCTCGATCCGCCAGCGCATCGCCGGCTTCCACAGCACGGCCTCGAAGAGCCCACGCGCCGCCGACGGCGTGATCACGGGGTAGCTCATCCGTTCTGCTTTGAGCTCCGGTCTGGTAAAACATGCGAGCGCACCGGAGGCCCGCATGGCCAGAGGAGGAGGGGCGGCCAAGGGTGGACTCGAACCGTGTCGTTGTGGTATCATGTCAGAATCTCCTTGGGCACACCGATAGCCAGCGTGCTCTGCGGGTTATGGCAAGCACGACCGCTCGAAATGGCGGGGAAGTATCGAGATTTGCCCCGAGAGGGAGTCGAACCCTCAAAGTCCACTACAGACCGGCGGATTTGAAGTCCGCTGCGTCTACCAAGGTTCCGCCATCGGAGCCAAACCGCCCAACCCTTGCCGGGGTTTGGTGGTTTTGTTATCGGGATAGAAGATATCATCAAAAAATTCAAAAGCAAACCCCTTCTCAAACTCATCCCCACAATTTCTTGGAATGCATAATATGGTATTGTTGTTGAGTCGCTCGAATTCGGGCGTGGATTGAAACCAAGATATTGGTGGGGATGAGCAAAACGGCCGGGGCCTCCGGGCCCCGGCCATTTTTCTGTATGGGTAGAAGAGTCAGACAACCAGCACCTCCGCATCCGCCACGCCGTCGGCCTTGGTGCTGAGCCCGAACCGCTCGTCGTACTGGTTGGCATGAATACCGTTGAGCACGTCCACGCGCTCGTGCAGGCGTTCGAGCACCCCGGCCGACACCAGCGCGTTGAAGTGGTACGGCGCGACCTGCACCACGAACGGCTGCAGCGCCCGCTGGTTCTCGCGCGACAGTTCACGCCGGAACCGCTCGATCCGCTCGGCCCCCTCTCCCCACGGCACGACGATCGGACGCACCGGGCTCTCGATCATCTTGAACGTCAGGGCCGTCGTCACAAAGTCCAGGTTCGTGCGGTGCATCTGCACGCGGTTGCCCTTGTCGTCGTCCACGCGTCCATAGAGCAGTTCAAAGAACCGCTCGCAGACCGCTGGGTCGAAGATATCGAGGCGGCCGTCGCGGTTGGCGAGCATGTTGGCGATCGTCGCCTCGGCCAGTCGCGGCACACCGGGCGGCGGCTTGCTCGGCGCCCGGAAAACCACCAGCTCGCCGCCGAGCCATTCTTGTCCGATAGCTCCGGCGGAGCGTTTCGCTTCGGTGAGCCGGCCTTCGCGATCGCACCGCCCCGCCGCCTGCGCCAGGGAATCAAGCCCGGCGAGCGAGCGGTACACCACGGGGAAGTCCAGATCAACGCCGGCCTCGACGAGCTGCGTCGAAACCACCCGGCACGGCTGCTTCGCCGCAAGACGGTTGCGAATCTCCTCCAAAACGGCAAGGCGGTGCTTGGGGCACATCGACGCTGAGAGATGGAAGACGCTCCGCTCAGCGCCCGTCTCTTCCTCTCCCAGCTTGCCCGTCAGCGCCTCGGCCAACTCGCGGGCGTCATCGCGCCGATGCACAATCGCCAGGACTGCCGGTCGCTTTGCCAACTCCGCCGCGAGCGTTTCATAGGTCGTCGGTTCGTCGGCCCGCCACACCACACGGACCCGCCGCGCCCGCTCGGCCAGATCCGCGGCATCGGGCAAGATCGGCCTCGCGTCGGCCAAGCCAAACGGCATCTCGTCACGCCGCAGCAGCGCCGGCGGCGTCGCCGTCGACAGCACCACCGAACACCCGATCCGCGGCGAGCTCAGCTCCCCCAGCACCTCCAGGATCGGCGGCAGCATCTCCGGCGGCAACGTCTGCACCTCATCCAGAATCACCACGCTCTTGGCGATATTGTGCAGCTTCCGGCACCGCGACGGGTGATCGCTGAAGAGCGAATCAAAGAACTGCACGCTCGTGGTGACGACGATCGGTGCGTCCCAGTTTTCGGCCGCGAGCTTTCGGCGGGTTTCCTGCTCGCTGTCGTCTTCGCGCAGCCGCTCCTCATCAAGATTCGAATGGTGCTCGAGCACGTTGCCGGCTCCGAAGATCTCGCGGTACACACGGGCGTTCTGCTCGATGATGCTCGTGTACGGGATGACGACGATGACGCGCCGCAGGCCGTGCCGGCGGGCGTGTTCGAGGGCAAACCGCATGGCGCTGAGCGTCTTGCCGCCGCCGGTGGGCGCGGTGAGGGTGAACCGTCCCGGCTGCATCGCTGCGGCGGTGATGCAGGCGTTGAGGATTTCCAGTCGCAGTGTGTTGACTGGTGAGTCGTCCGGACGAAACCGCTCTTGATGTCTACGCAGGCGTTCGAGCAGCGCGTCAAGCGAGTCCTGCCGCAGCATCGCATGGGTCGGCTCATCGTTGAAGCGGGCGTAAAAGGCCGCGGTAGCGAGCCGATCGGCGTCAATGAGCGCCGAAAAGAGCAGCCGCGTGAGCAGTTCGATACGACGGCATTGGACTCTCGAATCGCCATCACTCCCTCGAAACTCCGGCGTACTCGACGCACGCGCCGCCGCAGCAAGGATGTTCGCAGGAACCACCGCTCGTAGCGACTCGAAGACCGGTGCGCCTTCTTGAAGCCGATCGAGCAGCGGTTTGCGCGATGAAGCAGACGGACTGGCATCGATCGCCGAGGTATTGGACTTGAAGTTCGCCAGCCCCGCGTGGTGCCCGGCGATGCAGAACGCGATCGGCAGCAGCGCGGGCTTGCCGAGCGACTGCACCAGCGCCGCCCCGGCCCCTGCGTGCTCGACCTGTATGCGCTCCCCTTTCAGCTTGGCCTGAAACTCGGGGCGGAACTTGCCCAGGTCGTGCCACAGCCCGGCGAGGTAGCCGTATGCACCGGCGTTAAAGCGCGAAGCAAATCGTTCGGCTAATGCCGCAACGTTCTCCAGGTGCTCAAACAGCGGCTCCCACTCGGATTCCGACCGACCCCCGACGCTGTGGGCGTACCAAGCTGCCATAGGTATCACTCCGCCAAGCTCTGAGCACGGCACATGAGTGTTCTCTCATGCGAGTCAGCGGCAGAATACCAACTAAATACCTATTTGTCGAGAGAAAAATTCGGGAAATATTCACTCCGGACCCCGTCATTGCCAGTAATTTTTACGAGTCCAATGGCGGTAGACGTGTGGGCTCTGACGCCAAATGTCGGGGTTCTTCAGGCCGACAAATGCTAAATCATTGAAAACACTGGATTTGTGTGGCAGTAAGAATCGTCGGACACCGACAAATCCGCCATAATTGCGGCATTGAGACACGGGGAGACCCGAGCCTCTTCGGGAGACTGCAGCCCCTATCTCGCTGAGACCTGTGTTTCCTCAAGCCGCGACCGGGCGTTTTCGGGCTGGTTTTGCAGGGGTTTTGCGCGGTC
>CAZZDW010000114.1:0-9036 GCA_964652945.1 uncultured Phycisphaeraceae bacterium | reverse complement strand
AGGCGGCGGCGGGGGTGGGGGTGGGGGGGCCGGGGGGGTGTCTGGCGATGTTCGCAACCAGAAAGAGGTGCTCTTGGCGCTGGAGAAGGTTGCCCGTTATTATGAGCGGACGGAGGTGTCGAGCCCCGTGCCGTTGCTGGTGGAGTGCGCCAAGCGGTTTGTCGGCGTGCCGTTCCGCGAGTTTGTGCGGGTGTTGACGCCGGACGTGGTGGACACGCTGGAGCGGATCGCGGGGGAGAAGACGGAATAGCAGGGAGCAGGGAATAGGCAGTAGGGAGCAGGGAGCAGGAAGTGAACAGTGAGCAGCAAGCAGTGAACAGAAGACATAGGTAGACGGGGGCCAGCCGGGGAGGGGCAGTAGAGCAGTAGAAAGGACGTGCGCTCATGGCCAAGGAGAGTTCACAGAAGTTCGTGGCCCGCAACCGCGCGCCGCGTGTGCAGATCGAGTACGACCTGGAGCTGTACGGCGCTCAGAAGAAGGTGAACCTGCCGTTCATCATGGGCGTGATGGCCGACCTGTCGGGCAAGCCGGCCGAGGAGCTGCCGGCGGTGCAGGACCGCAAGTTTTTGGAGATCGACGTCGACAACTTCGACGAGCGGCTCAAGGCGATGAAGCCGCGTGTCGCGTTCAACGTCCCCAACACGCTCACGGGCGAGGGGAACATGGCCGTCGACGTGACGTTCGAGAGCATGGACGACTTTTCGCCGGCGGCGATCGCGCGGAAGGTCGAGCCTCTGCGGAAGCTGCTGGAGTCGCGCACGCAGCTCTCCAACCTGCTGTCGTACATGGACGGCAAGAGCGGCGCCGAGGCGCTGATCACCAAGGCACTCAACGACCCGACGCTGCTGCAGGCCCTGGCCTCAGCGCCAAAGCAGGAGGAGGGCACCACCAATGGCTGATGCACAAGCCCAATCACAGGCCGCGGCGGGGGCGGGCGGCGAGACGATGGAGCAGTCGGCCTTCGAGAAGCTCCTGACCAAGGAGTTCAAGCCGAAGACCGATTCGGCGAAGGAGGCGATCAACACGGCGGTGCACACGCTCGCGGCCCAGGCGCTGGAGGGGACGATCACGGTCTCCGACGACGCGATCAAGACGATCGAGTCGATTATCGCCGCGATCGACAAGAAGCTCTCGGACCAGATCAACGCGATCATCCACCACCCGGACTTCCAAGCGCTGGAAGGTTCGTGGCGGGGCCTGTCGTACCTGGTGAACAACACCGAGACCGACGAGACGCTCAAGATCCGCGTGATGAACATCTCCAAGAAGGACCTGGGCAAGACGCTCAAGAAGTTCGAGGGGACGGCGTGGGACCAGAGCCCGCTGTTCAAGAAGCTGTACGAAGAGGAATACGGCACGCCGGGCGGGGCGCCCTACGGGGCGCTCGTCGGGGATTATCACTTCGACCACTCGCCGCCGGACGTGAAGATCCTGGAGGGGATGGCCAAAATCTCCGCGGCGGCGCACTCGCCGTTCCTGGCCGGCACGTCGCCGGCGCTGATGAACATGGAGTCGTGGCAGGAGCTGGCCAACCCGCGCGACCTGACCAAGATCTTCCAGACGGCCGAGTACGCCGCGTGGCGCTCGCTGCGCGAGAGCGAGGACGCCAAGTACATCGGGCTGGCGATGCCGCGGTTCCTGGCGCGCCAGCCGTACGGCGCGCGGAGCAACCCGGTCGAGGAGTTCGCCTTCGAGGAGGACACGGCCGGCGCTGACCACTCCAAGTTCACGTGGTCCAACGCGGCCTTCGCGATGGCGCGGAACGTCACCCGCTCGTTCAAGCTCTACGGCTGGTGCGCCCGCATCCGCGGCGTCGAGTCGGGGGGCATGGTCGAGGGCCTGCCGGTGCACACCTTCCCCACCGACGACGGCGGGGTGGACATGAAGTGCCCGACCGAGATCGCGATCACCGACCGGCGCGAGGCGGAGCTGGCCAAGAACGGCATGATGCCGCTGAGCCACTGGAAGAACACCGACTACGCCTGCTTCGTGGGCGCGCAGAGCCTGCACAAGCCGGCGGAGTATGACGACCCGGACGCGACGGCGAACGCGAACCTCGGTGCGCGGCTGCCGTACCTGTTCGCGACGTGCCGCTTCGCGCACTTTCTCAAGTGCATGGTGCGCGACAAGATCGGCTCCTTTAAGGAGCGCGAGGACATGGAGAAGTGGCTGAACAAGTGGATCATGAACTACGTGGAGCCGGACCCGGCCAACGCGAGTGAAGAGGCGAAGGCCCGTCGGCCGCTGGCCGCCGCGGAGGTGGTGGTGTCGGAGGTCGAGGGGAACCCGGGGTATTACACCTCGAAGTTCTTCCTGAGGCCGCATTACCAACTGGAAGGGTTGACGGTTTCGCTGCGGCTGGTCTCCAAGCTGCCGTCGGCGAAGAAGGGGTAAAGACGGATCTTGGGTCTTGGATCGAAGGTCAAGGAGAGGCGCTGCTGTCATGGAGAGCGGCGTGCCGCCAAGACCCAAGACCCAAGACCTTGATCCAGGCGGATATGAGGACAAAGCCGCCGCTTTTGGCAAAGGGATCGATCCGAACAATCATCTGGCCCCTGAGGACGGGCCGTTACGCATGGTGAAGCACGGCTCACACGCGAGCGTCGGGTGGGCCGGAAAGGCGGGCAACGGGGTTCAGGCAAACAACCGAGGGCCGGCTCAGGCCCGCACAGGAGGCAACTGCTATGTCGTGCGACGTGTACATGAAGATCGATGGCATCGACGGCGACTCGACCGACGAGAAGCACAAGAACTGGATCGAGCTGCTCGGGTTCTCCAACGGGCTGTCGCAGATGGGCGGCGGCTCGTCGAGCGCGGCCGGGGCGCACTCGGGGGGCAAGATCGACATCAGCGAGTTCAACGTGACCTTCACGATGTGCAGCGCCAGCCCGACGATCGCCAAGTTCATCTGCCTGGGCAAGCACGTGCCCAAGATCGAGATCGAGCTCTGCCGTGCAACCGGCGACAAGCAGGTCTTCATGAAGTACACGCTGCAGGACGCGTTCTTCACCAGCTACCAGCAGTCGGGGGGCACGGGCTCGCTGCCGACCGAGTCGCTGGGCATCCGCTTCGGGCAGATCCACTGGGTCTACACCCCGACGGACGTCAAGGGCAAGGCCCTGGCCGCCAAGAAGGCCGGCTGGAGCACGGAAGAGAACAAGGAAGTCACGCCGGCTTGATGTGCCGGTCTGCCTTGAAAGGTCTGACGCAGGGGACAATCGGCGTACGCCGGTTGTCCCTTTTTTTGTTTGGAAAATGCTGGTGAGGGCGGGATGGGATCGCTCGGGGCATCCGCGCCGAGGGGCTGAGCCCCTCGGCTTTCTCGATCGGGGTGATACGCCCGCCTCACAGGAAGACATTCCCCGCGAAAAGATCGAGTATGCTCTAGGAACGGTCGAGTATTCATGGACTTACGGAGATCGCCCACATGCAGGCCGAGACGCTGGTGAAAGAAGGGAAGCTGGAGGAGGCGCTGGCCGACCTGCAGAGCGCGGTGAAGGCCAAACCGGCCGAGGCGAAGCTGCGGGTGTTCCTGTTCCAGTTGCTTGCCGTGATGGGGCGGTGGGACCGGGCGCTGACGCAGCTCAACGTCGCGGCCGAGATGGACGCGGCCAACCTGCTGATGGCCGAGATGTGCCGTCCGGCCCTGGCGTGCGAGGCCTTTCGCGAGCAGGTCTTCAAGGGGGATGGGGGGGGGAAGACGCCGCTGGTGTTGGGAGAGCCGGAGGAGTGGGTGGGGTGGATGATCCAGGCGAACACGCTGGCCGCGCAGGGCAAGTACGACGAGGCGGCGGCTCTGCGCGACAAAGCGCTGGAAGCGGCCCCGGCCGTGAGCGGCAAGGTCGTCAGGTGGAGCGATGAGGAAGGGGCCGAGGGGGAAGGGTTTGAGTGGATCATGGACGCCGACTCGCGGCTGGGGCCGATCCTCGAACTCATGATGAACGGCAAGTACTACTGGGCGCCGATGCACCGGCTGCACCAGATCGCCCTCGACAAGCCGGCCGACCTGCGCGATGCGGTGTGGCTGCCGGCGCAGATCACTTTCGCCAGCGGCGGCGTCAAGCCGGCGCTCATCCCGAGCCGTTACGCGGGGACGGAGGCGTCGGCCGACGGGGCGCAGCGGCTGGCCCGCGCGACCGCGTGGGACGAAAGGCCCGGCGGGCTCTTCGCCGGCCTGGGCGGGCGCGTCTTTGCGACCAGCGAGGGCGAGGTCGGCATGATGGAGGTCCGCACGATCACGCTGGGCGATAAGCCGGCGGGCGTGTAAACATTCCGAGAACGCGGAGGGCGCAGAGCAGCGCGGAGACGCGGAGAAAGGCAATACAAAGAATGGTTTTTCTCTGCGGCCTCTGCATTCCTCCGCTTCTCTGCGTTCTCTGATGGTGTGAGTGACGTATGGCTGAGTTGACCACACGAGAGCGGCGGCAGCCGTGCCTGCTGGATCGGCTGACGGACGACGAGCCGCAGTCGAAGGTGGAGAGCCGCGACAAGCGGGTGTTGTCGGCTCCGCAGATGCGGGCCGCGGTGCTGCGCGATCTTGAGTGGCTGTTCAACACGTCGACGCGGGTGGATCAGAGCGAGTGGGCCGACACGCCGCTGGTGGCCTCGAGCGTGCTCAACTACGGCGTGCCGGACATGTGCGGCATGACGGCCTCGGGGGTCTTGCCTGGGGTGGTGGAGAAGATGGTGCTGGAGGCGATCAAAAGGTTTGAGCCGCGGATCTTGACGCGGGGCTTGAGCGTGCGGGCGGTGGCGACGGGGAGCATGGGGCCCAACGCCGTGGGGTTCGAGATCGTCGGCGAGCTGTGGGGGCAGCCGCTGCCCGAGGCGTTGTATGTCAAGACGGAGCTGGACCTGGAGACGGGGCGGAGCGTCGTGAGGGACAACCGGAATGGATAGCCGGCTGAGGCATTACTACAACCGCGAGCTGCGGCACCTGCGCGAGACGGCGCTGGAGTTCGCGCAGGAGTTTCCCAAGATCGCCGGGCGGCTCGGCATGGACACGGCCAAGGTCGACGAGCCGGCCGATCCGTACGTCGAGCGGCTGCTCGAGGGCTTTGCCTTTCTCACCGCGCGCGTGCAGTTGAAGCTCGACGCCGAGTTCCCGCGGTTCACGCAGGGGATCTTGGAGACGGTGTACCCGCATTATCTTGCGCCGACGCCGTCGATGGCGATCGTGCGGTTCAACCCGGACCTGAGCGAGGGCGCGCTCGCCGAGGGTTTTAAAATCCCGCGGGACCGGTCTCTGCGCTCGACGATCGGCAAGGGCGACTCGACGGCGTGCGAGTACCGCACGGCCCACGACGTGACGATGTACCCGATCGAGGTCGCGCACGCCGAGTATCTCACGCGGGGCCTGGGGGCGCTGAACATCCCGGATCTGGGCGGCGCGAAGGCCGGCATCCGTCTGCGGCTGCGCGCTACCGCCGGGCAGATGTTCAACCAGATCAAGGCCGACTCGCTCGTCTTCCATATCCACGGCGTCGACGAGACGCCGATGCGCATCTACGAGCAGATCCTCGCGCACACGCTCAGCGTGGTCGTGCAGCCGACGCAGACGCCGCCGCCTTGGCGCACGATCACGCCCGGCCCGGCACGGCCCGCCGCCGAGCGTGCAGGCGACGGCGAGGAGGCCGTCGCACGGGTCGGCTTCAACGACGACGAGGCGCTCTTGCCGTATGGGCTGCGCTCGTTCCACGGGTATCGGCTGTTGCAGGAGTATTTCACCCTGCCGCAGCGGTTCCTGTTCACGCGCGTCGGCGGGCTCGCGGAGGGCTTCGCCAAGTGCAAGGCGACCGAGATCGACGTTGTGCTTCTTCTCAAAGAAGCGAACCTCGACCTGGAGAACGCTGTTTCGGCCGAGAATTTTCTGCTCAACTGCACGCCGGCGATTAATCTGTTTCCGAAGCGTGCGGACCGGATTCATGTGTCGGATCGGTTCCAGGAGTTCAACGTGATCCCGGACCGGACGAGGCCGCTGGACTTTGAGGTGTACCAGGTGCTCGGCGTGACGGGGTACGCGGAGGGCTCGGCGGAGCCGCGTGAGTTCAAGCCGTTTTATGCGGCGAGCGACCTGGAGCATGATCCGAGCGCGACGAGCCAGGCGTATTTCTCGGTGAATCGGGTGCCGCGGATGGCCAGCGAGCGCGAGCGGCAGATGGGGCGGCGTTCGTCGTACGCCGGGAGCGAGGTGTACGTCTCGCTGGTCGATGCCAAGGCCGCGCCGTGGAGCGGCGACCTGCGGCAGCTCGCGGTCGAGACGCGCTGCACCAACCGCGACCTGCCCCTGCGCATGCCGGTGGGGCGCGGCAAGACGGACTTTACGATGGAAGAGGGCGCGCCGGTGGAGTCGATCCGGTGCATCACCGGCCCGACGGGGCCGAGGCCCAGCCACGCCGACGGCGAGACCGCCTGGCGCATCATCAGCCACCTCTCGCTGAACTATCTGTCGCTCACCGATACGCAGGAGAAGAGCGGGGGGGCTGCGAGTGGTGTGGGGAGCAATGCCGCCGGCGGGGGTGGGGGAGGGGGGGCGGCGCTGCGCGAGCTGCTCAAACTCTACGGCGACCAGAACGACCCGGCCGTGCGCAAGCAGATCGAGGGCGTCAAGTCGGTCTCGCGCAGGGCGATCGTGCGGCGTGTGCAGGCGTCGGGGCCGGTGAGCTTTGCGCGCGGGCTCGAGATCCAGACCGTCTTCGACGAATCGGCGTACGAGGGGACGGGCGTGTTCGTGCTCGGGGCCGTCTTTGAGCAGTTCTTCGCCAAGTACGTCTCGCTCAACTCCTTCACCGAGACCGTCGTCCGCTCGCAGACCCGCGGCGAGATCATGCGCTGGCCCGCACGCCCCGGTAGGAGAGAGCTCGCATGACCGGATTTCCCGAGAACGCGGAGGTGCGGAGAAGAGCAGAGACGCGGAGTTCGGAGTTATGAACACGGAGGTCACGGAGATCACGGAGAAAGACGGAGACAGATTCAATCTGTATTGCTTTGTGTTCCTCAGTGACCTCTGTGCTCACCATGCTGTATGCTCTGCGGTCTCCGCCCTCCTCCGCTTCTCCGCGTTCTCGGATTGGTTACCAAGATTGAGGAGCGTGTGATTGCCCGGTTCTTCTCCTTCCAACTTTGATGCTCCCCAGGGCGACGCGCTGCGCTCGGCGTTCCCGCAGCCCAAGCGGCCTGCCGCGGAGAACGCGGCGGTCGTGAACGGCGAAGGCGCGCACGATGGCGACGACGACGCGCTCCCCGCGGCGGGCGCGTACACGCACGGCCTCGGCGAGGAAGAATCGGCGCTGCTGGCCGAGCTGGAGACGCACGGCTGGGACTACGACTTCTACACGGCCGTCCGACGGCTGGAGAACGCGCGGGCCCGATGGGTCAAAGCGCTGCTCGACGAGGCGATGAGCGGGGGGAAGACGCTGACGGGCCTGCCGCAGGCGGTGCGGGTGGGGCACTCGCAGCGGCTCGCCGACGACCCCGTGCGGTTCTGCCAGGAGCCGTCGCTGGCCTTCGCCCCTTCAACGATCGGCGGCCTGAAATACCGCGCAAACCGCAAGGGCCTCTCCGGCGGGGCGCGGCTCTTCGTGCAGTTCATCGGGCTGCTCGGGCCGAACGGCCCGATGCCGCTGCACATCACCGAGTACGCGCGCGACCGCGAGCGCAACGCCCAGGACCCGACGCTCGCGCGGTTCCTGGACATGTTCAACCACCGCGTCGTGTCGCTGTTTTACCGCGCGTGGGCGGTGAACCAGAAGACGGTGAGCTATGAACGTGGCGAGTTGGATAGATTTGCCGCGTACGTCGGCTCGCTGTTTGGTGTGGGCATGCCGTCGATGCTCGAGCGCGACCGCGTGCCGGACGTCGCCAAGCTCTACAGCACGGGCCACCTCTCGGCGCAGACGCGGCACTCGGGCGGGCTGCGCTCGATCATCGAGAGCTACTTCGGTGTGGAGACCAAGATCGTGGAGTTCGTCGGCTGCTGGATGGACCTGCCGCGTGAGTTCCAGTGCCGGCTCGGCGAGAGCCGCCGGACGGGCCTGCTGGGTGTGAACGCGATCGTCGGCTCGCGCACGTGGGAGGTGCAGCAGAAGTTCCGCGTGAAGCTGGGGCCGATGGGCCTGCGTGAGTACCTGCGGCTGCTCCCGACCGGCGACAGCCTTGGCCGGCTCGTCGACTGGGTCAAGAACTACACCGACGAGGAGTTCCGCTGGGACGTGCAGCTTGTGCTCAAGAAAGAAGAAGTGCCGCGGACCAAGCTCGGTCAGCTCGGCGGGGGCGGCCGATTGGGCTGGTCCACATGGCTGACGACCGACACGCCGAAGAATGACGCCGAGGATCTGGTGCTGAATCCTGCCGGATGGTGACGGGCTAGAAATAGCAAATGGCAAAGGGCCAAATGGCAAAGACAACGCACGTTTGCCCGTTGTTGGTTTGAATTTGCTATTTGGCAATTTGCCCTTTGCTATTTCTCCTTTTACCCCGCATATCCTTGCATAAAGGGCCGTGGAATACCGGCCAAAGACCGATTCTTTGCAAGGAACACTCTGCAATGGCTTCCAACCCGACGCGCACGACCGATCCGTTCAACGCCCGCGGCACCCTCAAGACCAAGTTCGGCGAGTACGCCTATTACGACCTGGGGGCGCTCAAGAAGCAGGGGATCGGGCACGTCGAGCGGCTGCCGTATTCGATCAAGGTGCTGCTCGAGTCCATGCTCCGGCACTGCGACGGCTTCGTCGTCACCGCTGATGACGTCGCGGGGCTGGCCAACTGGAACGCCAAGGCGGTGAACAAGACCGAGGTGCCGTTCATGCCGGCCCGCGTGGTGCTGCAGGATTTCACCGGCGTGCCGTGCGTGGTCGACCTCGCGGCGATGCGCGACGCGATGAAGGCCCTCGGCGGCGACCCCTCGGCGATCAACCCCCTCGTGCCGTGCGACCTGGTGATCGACCACAGCGTGCAGGTCGACGCCTTCGGCACGCGCACGGCGCTGACGATCAACGCCGAGAAGGAGTTCGAGCGCAACAACGAGCGGTACG
>CAZZDW010000113.1:0-9076 GCA_964652945.1 uncultured Phycisphaeraceae bacterium | reverse complement strand
TGTTCAACAACGCCGCCCGTTGGTTCCAGAACTGGAAGACGACAAAGGAGAAGACAAATGAGGACGACTCCGACCCCACTCCGCCCCACCCTCAAGAAGGGGACAAGTTCTTCCTCACGCACTGGATCATGAAGGCGTGGCACGACGTGCTCCGCCGCTTCGCGCAGCGAAAAGAGGCTGACCGTTGGTACGACTTCTGCGATC
The DNA here is from genome assembly GCA_964652945.1 of uncultured Phycisphaeraceae bacterium. Taxonomy (GTDB): domain Bacteria; phylum Planctomycetota; class Phycisphaerae; order Phycisphaerales; family UBA1924; genus CAZZDW01. Next base: position 8,872 of record CAZZDW010000113.1, on the reverse strand, counting down.
ACGACGCCTGCCGAATCGGATTGCTGGCGGCGTTGACGTTCGACCCCGACTTTGACGGCACCGTTCTCCAGTTGGGACCGCTGCCTTATCGGAGTGAAGAACCTCTGGATGGCCGTGCCTTTGTCTGGTCCGCGATATCGAGCTCTGCCGTGTGCATGGAAGCTTCCCGGCGAGCTACTCAACGGCTGGAGCGTGTACTCTCTGCATCTCTTGCCGGCTCTGATTCAAAGGAAAACGACGACCATGCCTCGTCACCTAGGACTTCGGAATTCCCTCTTAAGGACGAGCACCTCACCATCCTCGCTGAATTGGTGTCAAAGGCCCGATTGGTTATTGCGACTGAGCTAGAGAGCACCAGCGGAATGCCGAAATACCGCCAACTGTTGAGGTTACTCTGTGAGTTAGAGCGTGGCGGCTATGTCGAGCGACCGTCAGGAAGCCGGAGTGGTTGGCGGGCTACAGAAAGGGGCAAAGACCTAGCCAAACAACGCGGCCTGTTGGACACCTGTCAGTAAAACGACACTTAAAAGACCGTAAAACGACATTACGCTTATCTCATGCCCGCGATGCTTCGGGCATGAATATTGACAGCAACAAGCCGTTGAACGTGCGAGTGATGGCCCGGTATCTGGGCGTGCCCGCGACGTGGCTGCGGGCCGAGGCGGAAGCGGGGCGCATCCCGCATCTGCGGGCGGGGAGTGTGCTGCTCTTCGACCGCGAGGCCGTCGAGAAGATCATCCTGGAGCGGCTGCGGCACACCGCCGAGCAGGGGGTGCCGCGTGGCTGACCTTCTGCGCACACCGCCGTCGTCGGACACCGTCGCCGAGATCGCCCGGTTCCTCCGTGTGCTGCACGGCGGCGGCGGGACGTTCGAGGTCCGCGCCCCCAAGTGCCTCGATCGGCCCGGCTCGACGTTCGCGAGCACCACGAGCGGCTACTTCCAGGCCGAGCACATCGAGGACGCGGCGGTCCAGATTGCCGAGCTCGACGCCTCAGGCCGTGCGCCGAACATCTACGTCACGCTGAACCCGGTGCGGCCGGACCTGCTGGCACGCAGCGCCAACCGGCTCAAGCCGAAGGCGGCCGAGACCACCGCCGACGCCGACATCGTTGTTCGGAGATGGATGCTCGTCGACTGCGACGCCGTGCGGCCGGCGGGCGTCAGCGCGACCGACGCCGAGCTCGCGCTCGCCAAGGCGAAGGCCGACGAGGTGCTCGCATTCCTGACCGCACGCGGCTGGCCGGAGCCGGTGCGGGTGATGTCGGGCAACGGCCACCACCTGCTGTACCGCGTCGACCTGCCGGCCGACGACGGCGGGCTTATCAAAGCGGTGCTCGGCACGATCGCCGCCACGTTCGACGGCGGCGGCGTGACCATTGACCGGAGCGTGCACAACGCCGCGCGGATCACCAAGGTCGCAGGCACGATGGCCCGCAAGGGCGATCATCTCGTCGGTGTGGCCGGCGTTGAGGATCGTCCGCACAGGCGATCGGTGCTGCTCAGCGCCCCCGAGAACGCCGTCGTGGTGCCAAAGGAAACGCTCGAAGCATTGGTCAACGCACTCGCCACGCCGACAACCGTGCCCGTGGCAAAGCCCGAGATGGGGGTCCCTCGAACAGCGGGCCACACTCAACGCCCCCGCCGCGACACGCTCGTCTGCACGCCCGACGGCGTCCGCGCTTACCTCGAGCAGCACGGCGTCGAGGTCAAGGGCGAGTCGCGCAACGGCACCAAGACCATCCTCAAGCTGGCGTGCTGCCCCGTGACCCCGAGCTGTGTCAGCACGGGCGACTCGGACATCGCCGTCCTGGTCAACGACGACGGCAGTATCGGCTACAAAAACCAGCACAACCGGGGAGAGGGAATCACATGGCACGACGTCCGCGCGACGATCGATCCGGAATACGCGCGTCCTGAACGTGGCGCTGGATCGGCGCTCGTCGCCGAGCTGGAACTCGCGGCGTTAAGCAAAGACAAAGGTGGACGGCTGACGATCTCGGTCAAGCGCAGCGACGGGACCGAGATTACCCGCGACACGATCAATCCCGACTCGGCGCGAGCCCGGCGAGGGTTTATTGCATCGCTCGCCGCGCGTGTTGAGCTCGACGCTGAGCAGCAAGAGCAGCTGGATGCCGCCATCCGCGGCCTTGAGCCGCCAGCATCCGAACCGGCGAGTGAGGCTGTAGATCCAACAGGGCTTCTGGCGCAGGCCGACGAGCACCGCGAGTCGCTGCTCGCGGAGACACCCGCACACATTCTCGACGCCGCGGGCACGCTGCTCCGTGATCCCTCGCTGATCGACCGCATCGTGCGCGACCTCGGCACGATCGGCATCGTCGGCGAGCACGAGCTGGCGCTCACGCTCTACGTGCAGGGCGTCAGCCGCCTGCTCGACAAGCCCATCTCGGCGATCGTGCAGGGCACCTCCTCCAGCGGCAAGAGCTACACCATCGAACGGGTGGCGTCGTTGTACCCCGACGAGGTGCTGCTGCGGGCGACGGATATGACGCCGCAATCGCTGTATTACCTGCCACCCGGCCGTCTCGTGCACTGCTGGGTTGTCGCCGGCGAGCGCTCTCGGATCGAGAACGACGAACGGGCCGAAGCGAAACGGGCGCTCCGCGAGATGATCTCCGCGGGCTACCTGCGCAAGATCATCACGATCAAGCAGCGTGACGGCTCCATGCTGACCGTCGAGCTGCACCAGCCCGGTCCGATCGCCTTCGTGGAATCGACGACCCAGACCCACCTCTTCGACGAGGACGCCAACCGCTGCTTCCTGCTGTCGACCGACGAGACGGGCGATCAGACCGGCCGCGTCATCGCGGCGGCCGCGCGTCACGCCGAGGGCGCGTCGATCGACACGCGGCCGATCATCGCCGTGCACCACGCGGCCCAGCGTCTGCTCCGCCGGGTCGATGTGCGGATTCCCTACGCCACACGGCTGTCGGAAGGGTTCCCGACGCATCGCCCCGACGCCCGTCGCGCCTTCGGCCAGCTCCTGTCGCTGATCAAAGCCATCGCCACGCTGCACCAGTATCAACGCTGCGACGGCCCCATCTCGGACGGCCAGATCATTCAAGCGGACGTCACCGATTACGTCATCGCGCGACGGTTGCTGCAGTCGCCGCTGGGCAGGTCGATGGGCGGGGCGCTGACGGACGCGGTGAGCCGGTTCGGGCACCGCTTGATCGAGCATTACGCCGGTCGCGTCTTCACCAGCTCCGAGATCAGCTCGACCGACGGCGTGCTGAAAGCCAAGAGCAAAGTCAACGACTACCTGCGGGCTCTTGCCGATGCCGGCGTGGTCGAGTGCGTCGAAGCAAGCCGTGGCAACAAGCCGAGTTCGTGGCGGGTCATCGGCGAACCCCCGGAACCGGGCGCGGCGTGGCTGCCGACGCTCGATCAACTTGGCGAGACCAACTGGGCGTCTCGCCCTGAACTCCTCGGGGCAGCGGGGCAGCAGCGCTCTTTCCTCGGCAAATGCTGGAGTTGCGCTGCCCCGCCGGGTTCGGGGCAGCAGCGGGGCAACACGGTCAGCACTGGGGCCGTGACTCCGAAGGCCACCGTTGCGGCCCCTGCTGCCCCGGCGCTGCCCCAAGCGTCTCGGGGCAACAAAGACGCTGTAAACCACGAGGGTTCGGGCGTGCTGCCCCGCGACCCCGGCCAGCCGTACCTGAACGAAACCGACGACCGGGCGGCGATGTTCCCGCTCTCGCCCAACAGCAACCACACAGGGGGTCAGGGATGAACACCAGCAAGCCCGGCAGGGAGGCCGGGCGCGAGAAGCGAACATCGGTCACAGGCGACGCGGGATCGGGCTGGACGTTCAGCGTTCGGTGCGGCACGCCGTCGGCGGAGGCGGACGAGCGGTGGTCGCGGCGGGTGGACATGCTGGCCGCGTGGCTGGTCGAGGAGTACGAGCGGCACCGGCGTGAACAGGCTACGACATCGCTTGACCCATCGGGACATCAAGCCACTCCTGTGAGCGGCACGCTCGAGGCCGAAGGAGAACGCACATCATGATCGCGAGCAAACATAGCATCGACGCACATCGCTACGGTAAACACGCCGACGCGCACGTTCCCGCCAACGCGACTGGAGATGGAGCGACAGGCGATGACATCCCCGCCGTGTCGTACCTGCGGCGTTCGACCGACAAACAAGAACAAAGCCTGACCGATCAGCGCAAGTGGATCTCGGAATACGCGGACGAGCACGGCTACGCGATCATCGGCGAGTACGCCGACGACGCCATCTCCGGCACCTCGGCCCGCACGCGCCCCGCCTTCCAGAAGATGATCGCCGACGCCGAGCAGCACAAGTTCGAGGCGATCATCGTGTGGAACTCCGACCGCTTCAGCCGCGGCGACCTCAGCGAGACCGAGTACTACCGCTACCGCCTGCGCGAGGCCGGCGTGCGGATCGTCTCGGTCACCGAAGATTACATCAGCCGCGAGAGCTTCGACGGCGACATCCTCCGCGTCGTCAAGCAGCACCAGAACCGGCAGTTCTCGGTCAACTTATCGCAGAACACGCTGCGTGGTCAGATCTCGTCGGTGCTCCGCGCGTCCGACCCCGGCCGCATGGCACCGTACGGCTACGACCGCGAGATCAGGAACCCTGACGGAAGCCTTGTGTACCGCGTGCGCTTCCTCGAGGGTGGCAATCGTGAAACGCTCAACGCGAACAACGAGCGCATCGGCTTCTACCCGCGCGGCCAGTCGCTCCGCAAACCCGGCAAACAATGTACCGCACACCTCGTCCTCAGCTCCGACGATCGCGTGCAGACCGTCCGCGACATCTTCCAACTCTGCATCGACGGCCTCGGCTTCAAGGGCATCGCCGATGCGTTCAACCGTCGCGGCGTTCCTAGCCCGGGCGGCAACGCGTGGTCGTTCAGCGGCATCAAGTCCATGCTCGCCAACCCCGTCTACCGCGGCGACACCGTCTGGAATCGGCGCACCGACTCGAAGTTCTATGAAGTGAAAAACGGCCGTGTCGACAGCATAAAACCCAGCAAACAGGCCGGGCGGCTGAAGTTCATGCACGAGGACGACTGGATCGTGCTGGAAAACACGGTGCCGGCGATCGTCGATCGTGCGACGTGGGACCGCGCGCAGGCCGCGGCGTCACGGCGTGCCGAGCACGCCACCGGCACCGGCAAACAGACCAACCGCTGGCTCCTCTCCGGCGTGATGCGCTGCGCGACCTGCAAGCAGCGCTTCACGGGCGAGCGCAAGCACAAGGGCAAATCGTGCGGCGTCAAACGCATCATCACGCCGTATTACGTCTGCGGCGGCCGCCAGCGACTCGGCAAATCCGTCTGCCCCCACCCCAGCCACGTCAAGGCCGACCTGCTCGAGGCCTGGGTGCTCGACCGGCTGCAAGAAGCGATCCTCAAAGACTTACGAGAGCACGACGTGCTCAATACATTCAGCGAGCGAGTATCAACGTCGTCATCACGCCACCACGACGCCCGCCGGCTCGAACGCGACATTGCGCAGCTCGACACCCAGATCACGGCGCTCATCGCCGGCGTCGACCCGGCCAACGTCCGCCTCATCAACACGCGGCTCACGCAGATGCGCACACGGCGGGAACGCCTCGAAGAACAACTCCGACTCGCGCAGGCCGCCGATGCGCACTTCACTGGTGATAATGCACGTCGCTGGGCCGTCGAGCAGTTGAAAATATTCGCCGAGGTCGTGCGCGGCCGCCGCGACGAGAAGGCACGGCAGGTTCTCGCCTGCTTCGTCGACGAGATCGTGATCGACGCCGCGGCCAAGACCGGCACGCTCGTCATCAACCCCAACGCCCTCGGCCTCTTCCCCACCGAGCCCGGCGACGACGGGCCGGACGATGGCGATGGTCTCGACGGACCGCCCGGCGGCGACGACGGCGGCTGCGGCCCCACATCGGACCCGGGCGACAACCCTTCCGACTGCACGAACTCCCCCACTGCTGCCGATAAAGATGGGGGCGGCTCAACGACGGATCATCGCGCCGGCCATCGCGCGGGCCGCCTGCGCCTGCCCAAAGACCTACAAAACACGGCCAAAGATGCCCGGTCGCGGCTTGAGGAAACACCCGGAGCAGGGTTCGAACCTGCGACCTCAGCTTTAGGAAAGCCGTGCTCTATCCAACTGAGCTACCCGGGCAGTCGCCTCATTTTACGCAGCTCGGCCGCACCAAAGAAACGGCACGCGGCCTCTATCATTCCGCCGCATGACGGGCGATGCGCCAACTTCCTCGCGAGCTCCAACACCCCCAGGTGACCGTCCGCGCACCGCGGCCGACGTCGCTATCCTCGGCGGCGGGGTCACCGGCCTGTGGACCGCCGCGCACATCGCCCGTCACGCGGCGAAAAAAAACTCCCACCCCATTCCGCCGCGCGTCGTGCTCGTCGAGCGCTCCGCACTCGGCGACGGCCAGACCATCGCCTCGCAGGGCATCATCCACGGCGGGATCAAGTACGCCCTCACCGGCGAGGCCTCCGCCGCCAGCCGCGCCATCGCCGGCATGCCCGCGCTCTGGGCCGCCTGCCTCCGCGGCGAACCGCTCCACAAACGCGATACATCTTCTTCCGCAGCGCTCGACCTCCGCGCCGTGCGCGTCCTCAGCGACCACCAATACCTCTGGAGCACCGGCGGCTTCGCCTCGCGCATCGCCGCCGCCGCCGCCAGCAAGGTCATCCGCACCGGCGTCCGCCGCATCGCCCGCGACAGCGACGAATGGCGGCAGGTCATCGGCGCACACAACCACGCCGCCAACACCAAATCCATCGACCTCTACCGCGTGGACGAGGCGGTGCTCGATGCCGCCAGCGTGCTCGACGCGCTCAGGCTCGCGTGCCAACACACCGGCGTGTTCCTTTACTCCTGTGGCACAGGCGTCTCGCCTGTGCTCTCCCCCGCAAACGCTCCGGCCGCGCCGATCATGCCGGGCTTTCGTTGGCGAATCGATTGCGCCAACACGCCGATGGCACCCCCAACCACCATCTTCGCCCGCTGCGTCGTCCTGTGCGCCGGCGTCGGTAACGAAGAGCTGCTCGCACAGGCCGGCGCAACCGACGTCCGCATGCAGCGTCGCCCGCTGCATATGGTGATGGCCAAGTTCCCCTCCGATTCGCCCCCCCCAACACTCTTCGGCCACTGCCTCGGCGGCGGACTGACCGACAAGCCGCGTCTCACCGTCACCACCCACACCGCCGCCGACGGCCGGACCGTCTGGTACCTCGGCGGCCTGCTCGCCGAAGAGGGCGTCTCCCGCTCGCGCGACGAACAGATCGCCGCCGCGAAGCGCGAGACCGCCGCGTGCGTGCCCTGGGTTCATCTCGACGGCGTCGAATGGTCCACACTCCGCGTCGACCGCGCCGAGGGCCTCACCGCCGACGGCAAACGCCCCGACCAGCCCGTCATCCGCACGGCGGAACCGCCACACCAGACACTCATCGCCGCATGGCCGACCAAGCTCGCCTTCGCCCCGCTCCTGGCAAGCCGCGTCCACGAACTCGTCGAGCCTTTTCTCCGCGGCGAGCCCATCGCATCATCCAACGACATTCCACCCAGCGAGCATGTCCCCGTCGCGCCGCTGCCGTGGAACGACGCCAAAGACCAATGGGTGTCTTGTTAAGTACGCTGTTTCAGGAGTCGCCATGCATACACGACGCTTTCATACGAGACGCGAGCGTAAGCGAGCGTGTAGACGAGAACAAAATGCTCACGCTCGTCGTGCCATACGTCCCCAAATCTTCGCAGCAGGTGCTCGTTCATGACTCCTTCGCTCCGCCCATTGGGCGCCACCAGCCTCCTCGTCAGCCCCATCGGCCTGGGCACCGTGAAGCTCGGCCGCAACGAGGGCGTGAAGTATCCCGATGGCTTCGCGCTGCCCGATGACGCCCACGTCGACCAACTGCTCAAAGCCGCCGCGGACCTGGGCGTCAACCTCATCGACACCGCGCCCGCCTACGGCCTCAGCGAAACCCGCCTCGGCGAGCGCCTGCACCGCGCCCGCTGGTTCGGCGGCCGCGACCGCTGGGTCCTCTGCACCAAAGCCGGCGAAGAGTTTTCCTCAGCCGCCGACTCCCCCACCGGCGAGGCCTCGTCGCGTTTCGACTTCTCACCCGACGCCGTGCGAAAGAGCATCCATCGGAGTCTTCAACGACTCCGCACAGATCACCTCGACATCGTCCTGCTCCACTCCGACGGCCGCGACGAATGGATCCTCCGCCACAGCGGCGGCTTCGACGCGCTCCTCGACCTCCACCGCCAGGGCCTCGTCCGCGCCGTCGGCATCAGCACCAAGTCCCCCGCCGGCACGCACGCCGCTCTCGACGCGATCGCCGCCAGCAACGTCCCCGGCGTCGTCATGGTCACGCTCAACGCCGCCGAGCGCGACGAACTCCCCGCCATCGCCCGCGCCCACGCGCTCGGCGTCGGCGTGCTCGCCAAAAAAGCCCTGCTCTCAGGGCACATCGATCAGATCCGTCGGCACGCGCCCGCCGAGCTCGCCGCCGCGAACAACGACCCCGTCGAGGCCGCCTGCCGCGTGGTCTTCGCGCCCGCTCACCCCGGCGTCTCGTCGATGATCGTCGGCACGCTCAACCCCGACCACCTCGCCCACGCCGTGCAGGCTCAGCATCGGGCAGTCTCTTCTCCCTAACAAGCCCGAAGCGCGAGCGAGGATGAGTTGAGTCGTCTGTCCTGATCACGACTTGACGCCGCGGCCCTTGCTTGCGCTGCGGGCTCGTGTGCACGTACTTCGTGCATCAAGCATGTTGACGATCAGCTCGCAGAAACAGTCAACCCGATCGGCTCATACCAATCGCACAAAATAATCGGGCGCTGGCTGGCGCGGCGTGGCGGCTGT
>CAZZDW010000112.1:0-9094 GCA_964652945.1 uncultured Phycisphaeraceae bacterium | reverse complement strand
TCCCGCCTCGCCCCCTGCCCTCGTCCCTCACCCCGAGCGGGCTGGCCGTCGGCGGCGGCTCAGCACGGCCTCGCTGAGCGCGGCGACGGTCCACAGGCCGGTGCCGAGCAGGGCGGGTGCGGCCAGGGCCTCCCACTGGCGGGGGGTGAGCGGGTCGACCACGCCGGAGAGCGTCTTGCCGGTCATCGCGTGGACGGCCGAGAGGGGCGAAGCCGTCGGCACCCAGCCCGGGACGCGGCGCTGCCCGTCGCGCCAGCCGTTCGCCGGGCCGGGCGGCTGCCCCCCGCCCCGCGGGGCGGCCCAGAGGATCGCCGGCGTGCCGAGCACCGCCAGCCACAGGACCATCCAGAGCGTGCGCGCGAGCCCCAGCAATCGGCCCGAGGGACAGAGCGGGCCGGTGGCGAGCGCGACGACCGCGCAGGTCAGCAGCGACCACGCCGCCATGAGCCCGACGATCGCGGCCGCGATCTCCAGGGGCCACCGCGCGACCCACGAGAGGGGCCAGACGATCACCTGCGCGGGGACGAAGACGATGAGCATATCGACGAGCGCCGAGCCGCTGGCCGAGCGCGGCGGCCGCTCGTCGCGCGGCGAGCGCTGGCTGAGCCGGACCATCGGCCAGCCGACGACGATGCCGATGTTGATGACGACCAGCACGATCCGTGCGGCGGGGCCGGCGGCGGAGGCGGTCGTCTGCCCGCGCACGATCCACACGATCGCGCCGGTCACCGCGGCCAGAAGATACAGCGACCACGCCAGCGCGAAGACCCGCGGCTCTCCCCTCCTGTGCGCCCACGGATCATGACGGGTGTGGTTCATCGGGTGCTCTGGTCGCCGAATCCTCAATATATCCTCGGTAGGGCGGGCTGCTCGGTAAACAGCTTTCCTGGCATGGCGGCGTCAAACAAACTCGGTTCGTCCGTGGCACAGGCGTCTCGCCTGTGCGGGTACGCTGGAGCCGCACGGCACAGGCGGGACGCCTGTGCCACGTCCAGACTGCTTCTCACGCATGAACAACTCATCATTTCGAACAGCGCAGCATCCTGCCCGCCCAAGGTAATCCATCAAGCACGACCACATCATCGTACAGGATCGTGGGTCGTCCGCCACGGCGTTGCTACGCTTGCGTGCCAAACGAGGGGAGCCAGCGCAGCGCGATGAGTTCATCGACGACGACAGAGCCGGGCCGCGAGCATTCGGCCGGTGAGACGCCGACGGCGTCGCCCGAGGTGCTCGCCGAGATCGCCGAGCCGCCCGCGGGGTCGTACCGCGCGAGGCACCCGCTGGCCGAGATGCTGTCGATCGCGGCGCCGACCGTGGCGGCGATGACGTCGTACACGCTGATGCAGTTTGTCGACAAGGTGATCGTCTCGAAGATCGGGCCGGAGCCGATCTACGTCGCGGCGGCGGGCAACGGCGGGATGGCGGCGTTCGTGCCGATCGCCTTCGCGATGGGGATGATGCACGTCGTCAACACCTACGTCGCGCAGAACTACGGCGCGGGCCGCCCGGACCGCGGCCCGGCGTACGCGTGGAACGCCGTGTGGATGTGCGCGGCCCTCGCGCTACTGCTGGTGCCGTACGGCTTCGCGCTGCCGCGGATCTTTGCGCATCTCGGGCATGAGCCGGCGATGATCCCGCTGGAGACGGGTTACGGGCAGATCCTGGTCTTCGGCGCGTTCCTCACGCTGGCGACGCGGGCGGTCTCGCAGTTTTTCTACGGCGTGCACCACCCGGTCGTGGTGCTCGCCGCGAGCCTCATCGCCAACGGCTTCAACTTCGTGATGACCTACGGCCTGGTGCTGGGCAAGTGGGGCCTGCCCGCGATGGGCGTGCCGGGCTCGGCGATCGCGACGGTCATGGCGGCGGGGATCGAGCTGACGATCCCGCTGGCGGTCTTCCTCTCGCCGCGGTACGACCGGCTGTACCGCACGCGCTCGGCGTGGCGGCCGTCGTGGGGGCACGTGCGCGACATCCTGCGGATCGGCTGGCCGGGGGGCGTGATGTTCGCCAACGAGATGGTCTGCTGGGCGATCTTCATGGTGCTGCTGGTGAGCAAGTTCGGCACGCTGCACGTGACGGCCGGGTGGGCGACGCACCAGTGGATGACGCTCTCGTTCATGCCGACGGTGGGGATCTCGATCGCCGTCACCGCGCTGGTGGGCAAGTACATCGGCATGGGCAGGCCCGACCTCGCCGAGCGGCGGGCGTGGCTGGGGACGTTCGTCTCGATGGCCTACATGGGGGCGTGCGGCGTGTGCTTCATCCTCTTCGGGAGGACGCTGATCCATCAGTTTGTGAACCACGACACCGACGCCGCGGAGACGGAGGCGATTTTGGCGATCGGCTCGCGGATGCTCATGGCGGTGGCGGCGTTCCAGCTCTTTGACGCGGTGGCGATGTGCCTGTCGGGGGCGCTCCGCGGGGCGGGGGACACGGTCGTGCCGGGGGTGGTGACGATCGTGCTGTCGTGGGTCGTGATCGTCGGCGGCGGGTACGCCATGGTCGAGCTCTTCCCCGGGCTCGAATCGCTCGGCCCGTATATCGCGGCCTCGGCGTACATCATCGTCCTGAGCCTGTTCCTGTTAGGGCGGTTCCTCTCGGGCGCGTGGAAGAGGCTGGAGTTGCTCAAGCATGCTCAAGGGAGCAGGGAATAGGGAGCAGGCAGCAGGAAGGACAGATTGGCCATAGGCCGATGGCCGGTGGCCATTGGCAAGACAAGGGCAACCCCAAGCCGGACGATTTTGTCCCGGCCCCGGCCCCGGCCCCAGGCCCCAAGACCCAAGACCTAAGACCCAAGACCCCTCCTATACTGACTCTTCACGCACAGACGCACACGGAGCACCGCACAATGGCGACAGGTTCGGCGATGGACATGGTGATCGGGGCGGGCGAGGCCCAGCGGAACGCCCGCGAGGCCACGCAGCACATCCAGGCGGCGGAGCAGGCGCTCGTCGCGGCCGACCGCGTGACGGCGGTCGCCGAGCTGCGCAAGGCCGTCTCGGCCGACCCGCGCTCCGACTACTTCTTCAAGCTGGGCTTCCAGCTCGACCTGATCGGCGAAGAGGACGAGGCGATCGCGATGTACGAGCGGGCCTGCGAGACGCCCCCCGCGCCGGTCAACGCGCTGATCAACCTCGCGGTGCTCTACGAGGACCGCGGCGACTACCACCGCGCCGAGCGGTGCCTCCGCCAGGTGCTCGACACTCAGCCGAATAATCCGCGTGCGCGTCTGTTCATGAAGGATGTGCAGGCGAGCCGGAGCATGGTGATCGACGAGGACATCGACCGCGACCGCGTGAAGCGCAGCGCCGTGCTCGACACGCCGGTGACGGACTTTGAGTTGTCGGTGCGGGCGCGGACGTGCCTGAAGAAGATGAACATCCGCACGCTGGGCGACCTCTTGCGGACGACCGAGGCCGAGCTGCTGGGGTATAAGAACTTCGGCGAGTCGAGCCTGGTCGAGATCAAGCAGATGCTCTCGGCCAAGGGCCTGCGGCTCGGCCAGGGCGTGGAGGACGCGCACCGTGCGGCACGCCGCCGGATCCTCGACCAGCTCAAGGGGTCGGGCAGCGAGGCGATGCTGGCCAAGCCGGTGAGCGACCTCAACCTGTCGGTGCGGGCGCGCAAGGCGCTTCAGCTGCTCAACATCCAGAGCCTGGGCGACCTGGTGAGCCACACCGAGGCCGAGCTGATGGGCGTGAAGAACTTCGGCCAGACCTCGCTGGTCGAGGTCAAGCAGAAGCTGCACGAGTTCGGCCTGTCGCTGCGGCTGCTGGACAGCTGAGCACACATGGAGAACTTTTCATCAAAGCCCGCGGCACGAGCCGTGGGCTTTTTCGTTGGGCCTGATCATGTCCGGCGTCTTGGGCGAGCGTGGTAGCATTCACCCATGTTCGGGCTCTTCACCGCTCCCGGCGGCTTCGGCCTCTTCCTCCTCGCCCTCGACTGGGCGCTGCGGATCGGGCTGGCCGTCCACGTCATCATGCGCAGGCGGCCCGTCTCCGTCTCGCTGGCGTGGCTGTCGATCGTCCTCTTCGTCCCCGTGGTCGGGCTGGGGGCGTACCTGCTGGTCGGCGAGAACCGCCTGGGCACACGCCGTCGACGGCGGCACGACGAGATCTCCGTCCGCATGGTGCGGCAGGCCGTCGAGATCTGGCGGCACCGCTACGCCGAGACGATCGCCGAGCCCGACGACTACCGGCACATCGCCCGCTACGGGCAGGGCGTCACCGGCATCCCGCCGATGAAGGGGCACCGCCTCAGCGTCCTCAGCGACACCGACGAGTTCCTCGAGTGCGTCGCCCAGGACATCGAGCGGGCCACCTCGCACGTGCACATCCTCACCTATATCTGGCAGGTCTCGCCCAGGACGCGGGCGATCGCCGAGGCGCTGTGCCGTGCGGCGCAGCGCGGCGTGGCGTGCCGGGTGCTCGTCGACGCCGTGGGGGGCGGCAAGCACGGGGCGGGGTTCTTCGACTCCGAGCAGGCCTACATGATGCGCGAGGCCGGGGTGGAGATCGTCGAGGCGCTGCCCGTCAACGCCGTGCGGATGCTCTTTGCCCGCATCGACCTGCGCAACCACCGCAAGATCATCGTCATCGACGGGCGGGCGGCGTACTGCGGCTCGCAGAACATCACCGACACCACCTTCCGCTCGAAGAAATGGCGCAACACCGGGCCGTGGATCGACGCGTCGCTGCGCCTCGAAGGGCCCGCGGCCCAGCTCCTCGGGCTCTTCTTCCTGCGCGACTGGCAGCTCGACAGCGGCGAAGAGATCGCCGACCTCACGCCCTTCCTCCCCGCGCCCGCCCCGCCGCCCGCCGACGAAGAGCCCGCCGCCGTCGAGCGGAACGCCGAGCAGGGCGCGACCATCATGCACGAGGCCTCGGGCGGCGTGCAGGTCATCCCCTCCGGCCCGGGGCCGACGCCCGACGCCATTCATCAGGCGCTGCTCACGACGATCTACTCGGCGCGTGAGGAGCTGATCATGACCACGCCGTATTTCGTCCCCGACGACGCGACGCGGGTCGCGCTGCAGTCGGCGGCGACGCGCGGCGTCGACGTCGTGCTCGTCATGCCCGCCGTCAGCGACTCGATTCCCGTGGCGCTTGCCAGCAAGTCGCACTACCTCGACCTGCTCGAGGCCGGCGTGCGGATCCTGCACTACCACGGCGGGCTGCTGCACGCCAAGACGCTCACCGTCGACCGCCAGGTCGCGCTCATCTCCTCGGCCAACGTCGACATGCGCTCGTTCTGGCTCAACTTCGAGATCAGCGTCTTCGTGTACGACGACGACTTCGCCTCGCTGCTGCGGTTCATGCAGGTCGGCTACATGGACAAGTCGACGCCGATCACGCTGAGCCAGTGGCGCAAGCAGCCGTGGCGGCACGTCTTCGTGCAGAACGCCGCGCAGCTCCTCGGGCCGTTGCTGTAGCGGGAGTAAAAGGGAGCAGGGAGCAGGGAGCAGGGAGCAGGGAGCAGATTGAAGAGCGAAAAAACAACAGATCCCCCATCCATGACGGGGGATCTGCTTCCTGTTCCCTATTCCCTGCTCCCTTCCCTTCACTTCATCAGTCGCAGCCGGCCAGCCAAGCGGTGAGGAAGTCGAAGATATCCTGCACGGTCACGCCGTTGATGGTGTTGAAGTCGGCCGCGGGGCTGCCGTCGAGCCAGGCGGTGAGGAAGTCGAAGGTATCCTGCACGGTGACGCCGTTGACGTGGTTGAAGTCGGCGCCGCAGTCGGGGACGGAGGCGACGCCCTCGTCGAGCTCTTCGGGCGGGAGGTTGCGCCAATCCGGGCCGTCGTGCTCTTCGGGGTTGAAGTTGGTGCGGCTGCGCGACATCGACATAAAGTTCATCGGCGGCAGGTCGTCGAAGAGCTTGTTGGGGGAGACGCGCAGCGCTCTCGTCTTGGGGTCGCGGTCGAGCACGTGCACGCTCCCGTCGCCGAGGAGGAAGAACGTGCCCCCGTCGCCCTGCGCCGCCTCGCGGACCTTCTGCACGGCCGGGAGGAGCAGCCCGTTGAGGTGCTGCAGCCGCGGCGTGCCGGGGATGAGCCCCAGCTCGTGCACCTCCGGGGCGTCGTTGGCGATCACCAGATACCGCCCCGTCGCCGGGTCGGGGAGGACCGAGCCGTCGCCCATCTCCGGCACGCCGGTCGGCAACGGCTCGTCGATGACGGTCTCGAGGTCCATCGAGCAGCGGATCAGCCGGCGGTTGCCCGGCGTGAGCACGACCAGCTCGTTCTTCACATCATCGAAAGCCATGCTGCACGCCGGCGAGGCCAGCTCGCGGCTGTGCGTCATCGCCGGCTCGCGCCCCGAGACGTCGTAGGCCTTGAGCACCGAGCCGTCGCAGATGTACAGCTCGCCGAAGCGGCTGAAGGCCATCGGCGTCTTCATCGCCGCGGCGGGGCTCACCGGCATCAGGTCGCGCTGCGTCCCGTCGGCGAGGTTCACCAGGCTCAGGCGGAACTCCATCGCCCCCGTCACCAGCGTGCGCTTGCGGATGTAGGCGAGCTGCGCCATGTCCGGGTGCAGGGCCAGCTTCACCAGGTCGCCGTCGGGCAGCTCGATGTCTGCCGTCTGCGCCTGCAGGTCGCCGAAGAGGTGGATCGCCTTGTTGATCTTGATGATCTTCGTCGTCGACGCCGGCCCCCAGCAGCAGAAGGCGGAGCGGATGACGTACATCGTGTCGACGTAGCGCCGCGTGGTGCTGTCGACGCCGAAGTCGGCCAGCCGGGTCCGCGTCTTGTCGAAGATGCCCGTGGGCTCGGCGTTGAAGGACTGCGAGATCGCGCGGCTGGTGACCGTCGAGAAGATCGACTGCGAGTTGATGCTCGAATCGTCGGCCGGGTTGCGCAGCCACACGGTCGGGGTGCTCGTGCAGACGTCCTCGAGCCCGTTGAGCGTGACGCAGTGCCCGCCGTCGCGCGTGTAATACTTGAGCCCGCCGATCCCGGTGTTCTCCTTGTAGTAGCCGTAGCAGATGTTGACCAGCCCGTTGGTCTGCATCTGGAAGTACATGAACTGCGGCGTGATGTTGCCGTACCACACGGTGGCGTTGAAGAGGCCGAACCCGTGCGCAAAGAGGTAGGACTGCAGCCCGCTGAGCCCGTTGCCGCCGGTCGTGCCGCCGGTGGCGCTGGTGCTCATGAGCACGCCCATGGTGGCGTCGGTCGAGGTGACGAAGTTGTAGTTGGCCTGGGCCTGCCAGTTGCGCGGCCCGCTCATCATGAGCGGCCAGCCGTGGTTGGCGATGTACGCCGTCCAGTTCACCGCGGAGGTGGGGACGCAGTACATGTTGCCGTCGTTGGGGAGGGCGTCGCGCTTCTGGTCGAAGTCGGGGACGCCGTAGCGGTACAGGTTGCACTGGGCGGCGGCGGGCATCGCCGCGCCGCACGCGAGGGTAAGGACAGCGGCGAAGCGGACACGATTCTTCATGAGAGTCTCCAGGTGGGATGACCGGGTGCGCCTCATGCCGGATGAGGCGGAGGTGACGGCGCACTCATGCGTGAATCATGGCGCGTCCGGGTCAGAGGTACAACGAGTGAGATGCACAAGCCGCGCATGCGCGCACGCTTGTTGCCCGGAATGAGCGGACCGGGTGGCCAACATTCGCCGATGGCGTGGAGTCATTCGCGCGGGCTGGCCAGCGCGCCCTCGGGGAGCTCGCACCCCGCCCGATCGGGGAGGTGCGTCGGGTCTGCACTGAGTGGGACGACGAGCCGTCGGCTCGGCACGACGAGTTGGTCGTAGCGGCTGGCGCCGTCGTGGCCCCAGACGCAGCCCATCTCCTGGCAGACGACGCGGTCGAGCTGGTCGCCGGCCGCGAGGCGCATGCGGCGGATCGGGTCGTCGAGGGCCTCTTCGCCCAGCGGGAAGGTCGAGTGGTGCATCGGCAGCAAGTGGTCGGCTTGCAAGCGCGTGAACATCGACCACACCTGTTCGGGGTTGGCGTGGCAGCCGTCCCACGGGTCGTAGGCGCCGATGCCGAAGACCGCGAGGTCGACGTCCTTCACGCGGTCGAAGGCGTCGGTGTGCGCGGTGTCGCCGGCGAAGAGCACCCGCCGCCGCTGGTGCTCGATGACGTACGAGTTGAACTTGCGGTGCCGGTCGATCGCGGTGCGTGCGCCCCAGTGGGCCGGACGCATCGCGCTGATTTTCATCCCCTCGATGTCGACCGTCTCGTCCCACTTGAGCTCGATGACGTTGTGGAACGCTTTGGGGATCAGCCGTCGGGTGTTGCACGCAGTAATAACGTCGGCCTCCGGGCAGACCTCGGCGAGGCGGCGGAGGGAGGGACGGTCGAGGTGGTCAAAGTGGGCGTGGGAGAGGAGGATCAGGTCGATCCGCGGCAACTGGTGGATGCTCACCGCCGGGGCGGCCAGCCGCGAGAGCCCGAAGGTCACGCCGGCGAGCGACATGCCGATCCGGTCGGAAAAAACGGGGTCGGTGAGGACGGTCCTGCCGGCGACCCGCAGGAGGACCGTGGCGTGCCCGATCCACAGGCCGGCGACCTCCTGCTCGAGGAACCCCGAAAAGTCCGGCGCGGCGGCGGCTTCCTCGTGCTCGGCCGGCGGATGGGGCCGAAGCCCGTGCCCAATGTGCCCACGGCTTCGCCATGATTCAAGGAGTTGTTTGGGATACCGGCGGAACCCCGAACGGGTCGCCCGAGCGGCCTTGTTGAGCGTTACGCGGTCCATGCCCATGCCGGCGTCCTCGCTGTTGATGGCTTGAGGAAAACGTCGGCGTGATTGAAGCGGGAAGAAGAGCAAAATCACCCCCGGATGACAGGTTTGATTCCGGCTTAGCCAAAACGTTGCGGACTCTTGACAGTACGCGCCGAGGGCAGACCATGTTCTCAGACCTTGGCACATGGCCAAAGAGCCAAACTCGAACTCATGAAATAGATTTCAACTTGGCCCTTTGGAAGTCTGGATCTTTGGCCTTTTCCTCCCGTTCACGGCGCGCAAAGGCTTTGGTCGATACACCCCGTGCAATGCGTACAACTTCCCGTTCGGCGACGCCGTCCGAGCCCGTCAGCGTTTCGATCGACACCATGCCCCCCCCTCCCCCTCCTCCTCCCCCAC
>CAZZDW010000111.1:0-9197 GCA_964652945.1 uncultured Phycisphaeraceae bacterium | reverse complement strand
CCCCCCACCTCCCCCACCGCCCGGCAGCTCGTGCATCAGCTTGCCGGCGTCCTCTTCGAGGTGCGCCCGGATGATGCCGATGCGCTTGCCGACTTCCGAATGCTCCGCCTGGCTCTCCTTCGCGTACCGGTCCCAGTCGATCGCGCCGTGCCCGTCGATCGGCGGCAGCTCGACCGAGCCGTCGAAACAGATCGGCATCGGGTACTGCGAGGTCTGGTAGTTCTTGGGCATGTCGGCGTAGAAATACGCCTTGCGGTCCCACTGCGCGTGCGCCGAGATCGAGCAGTTGAGCGCCAGCCCCACGCGGATCGACAGCTCGACGGCCTGCCGATTCAGCACCGGCAGCGCCCCCGGCAGGCCGAGCGTGACGGGGTCGATCAACGTATTCGCGCTCGCGGTGCTCCCGCCAGCCGCGTGTCGAGTGTGCGGATCGAACGACGGATGCGCCGGGCTCGGGCAGCGCGACAGCAGCTTGGTGCGCGTGGCCAGTTCGACGTGGACTTCGAGGCCGATCACCGGCTGGACGTGGACGATCGAGGGCATGGTGAAGCGTAGAAAGGCAGGCGTCTGGCGTCAGGCGTGGGGCGTCGGTGGCTGGAGTGTCCTTTGGACGTGCAGTCGGCGGACGACGAACGATGCCTGTCATGACACCGACGCCTCACGCCCAACGCCTTACGCCTTCTCTCACTGCAACTGCCGCGGCACGCTCGACGCCACGAGCCGAATCGTCGGCGTCTCGCCGCCGATCGCGGTGCGCAGGTCCTTGTAGTCGTCCGGCTCGATGGTCAGGTCGATCGTCGCCTTGACCAGCCGCGGGCCGGGCTCGAACTCGAGGATGAAGATCGCCTCGCGGACGCCGGTGATCAGCGGCCGTTCCTCCATCACCGTCGGCGGCGAGGTCGACTGATCCTCGTACACATACCACAGCTCGTACTGGCCTTCCTTCGTCGCCGAGTCGCGGCGTTCGATCCGCGTGACATACTCCTTGCCGGCCAGGCGGTCGGCCTCGGCGCGGAACTCGATCCAGTGCTCGGTGAGCGGGTTCTGCGTCGAGTCGAGCACGTCTTCCGGGTACGGGGCGAACTCGGTGCCGGTACGGATCATCGTGAGCAGGCGCGTCACGACGATGCGCGAGACCACGTGCGTCGACGCGGCCTCGGTCGTCTGCTTGTACGCTCGGAACGACGCATCGAACGCCTGCAGGGTCGCGGCCAGCAGGCTCGCGCTGATCGCGAGCGCGACCAGCATCTCGATGAGGCTGAAGGCTCGACGAGGAGAAGAGGCCGGTGGCCGTTGGCCATTGGCCATTGGCAAGGCAGTCACAACAGATGGACGCGTGTTCATAACAAGCTCGCTTTCTCAATCCTGCTGCCTGCTGCCTATTGCCTTTCAATGTCTTGCCAATGGCCACGGGCCTATGGCCAATGGCCCTAATACGCTCTCCCCTCGCGGTACGACAGGTCGACGGGCACCACGCCCAGCGGCATCATGATGCCGTCGGGCATCGGGCGGTCGGGGTTCCAGATCAGCTTGACCCGCCCGTAGCCGTAGAACGGCACGGCGGTCGAGCCGGGGGGCTGCGGCTGGTCGGCGGCGACGTCGGCGATGCCGTCGGCGTCGGTGTCCCACCCGACGATCCGCTTGCCGCCCACGATCGGCAGCTTCTCCGGGTCGAGCGATTCGCCGTCGCCGTCGTCGGGGCCGAAGTACCCGAGCGTCGCGTTGAAACCCGCGGGGTTGCCGATGGGGTTGCCCTGCGGGTCGACGAGCGGCCCCTCGCCGGCGACGGGCGCGAAGGTCAGCAGCAGCGAGCCATCGATGGTGGTGTTGCCGCGGACATCGAGGACGCCGGCGACGATCGTGCCCACGAGCTGCACGTTCTGCGAAGCCGGAGCGCCCGAGCCGGTGTAGGTGTCCGTCGGCGAGTTGAACTGCCCGATGTCCACCGAGTAGTTGGGGACCATCATCGAGGTCTTCTCGATCTCTTCCATGTCCGAGGAGTCCGGGTTGAGGCCGGGGTCGGTGGGGTCGTCGGGGTTGGTCGTCGTGAAGCGGGTCGCGCCGGTGTACTGCAGCTTGTTCCGGGCGTGTGTGAAGGCCTGCGGCGTGTCGCTCACGATCGACCCGACAAACAGGCAATCATGGAACCGGATGTTGTTGGAGTAGAGCTTGGTGTTGCGGGCCGCGCCGGTCTTGACCGCGCCGTCGATCACCGGCGGATCGGGGAAGTCGGCGTAGTTGGCCGGCCCGTCGGCGACGTTGCCGGAGGTATACCGCACAAAGTCGCTCTTGTCGAGCGGCGTGGTGATGAACGTCGGGGCGGCCGAGCCGACCCGCTCCATCTTGCCGTAGGTCGACCAGAGGGGGTGCGTGTTGGTGGTGTAGGTCTGGACGAGGGTGACGCCGATGAACTTGCAGTTGATGAACAGCCCGTTGTTGCCGCGGGGGATGATGACGTTGCGGAACGTCATGTTCTCGTAGCGCGGGCGGAAGTAATAGTCGGTCGGCGCGGGGCTGGAGAAGGGCATCCGCTCCCAGAGGTGCTTGCCGGTGGCGGCGAAGACCGTCGCGTCGCTCAGGTCGCTCCGCCAGTACCGCGGCTTGGTCGCGTCCGTCTTGGCCTCGGTGTACGTCGCAAGCTGCGAGCTGCTGATGCCCAGTTGCGTCGCGACCTGCTCGGCAAAGGGCGAGCCGTCGGCCGCGAGCTTGAGCGGCGTCTGCGTGTCGGTGAACGAGTCGGCGCCGACGGTCGTCATGTCGCTGTCGCCGAAGGTCCGCGGGTCTTCGCCGCGGTCGGGGACGATCGGCCCCTTGAGCTGCTTGGCGTAGTCGGTGTGCGCCGCGGCCCACTGCGACTGGCTGGCCTTGAAGGTGACCCCGCCGCGGATCTTGGCGAACTGGTCGCGCTTGTCGAGGTAGCCGTCGCGCCAGCCCAGGACCTGGTCGCTGTTGGCTCCGCTCGGCGAGACGTCGGCCATCTCCTCGCCGTCGTCCCAGCGGCCGTTGCCGTTGTCGTCGGCCCAGCCGTAGACCTTGTTGCGGTTGCGGTCGGGCAGCGACGAGTCGATGAGGATCGCCAGGTCGTCGTCGGCGGTGAACTCGGGCGTCTTGCCCGCGGCCGGGGTGCCGGCGGTGAGCGCCGAGGACATCACCAGGCGGTGGTCGCCGTCGGCGTCGTAGTGGTTGATGAACACGTCGAACTCGTCGACGTACCCGTCGCCGGTCGCGTCGGCGAAGGCGTTGTCCGCGGCCCCGTCGCCGTCGTAGTCCTTGCTGCCCGAGGGGATGCCCTCGCTCTCGGTGGCGTGCTTGAGGCGGAGGCGGTTGTCGCCGTCGATGTCGTAGGTCCCCATCGCCGCGTAGAGGTCGTCGAGCTTTTTGTCGAGGTTGGCGTCGAGCCCGTAGAAGTCGGAGCGGACGACCAGCGGGTGCCCGTTGTTCTGCGCCACGTCGTCGTACTGGCAGCCGAGGTCGCCGACCACGCTGACGTTCTTGCCGATCATGATGCGGCTGGGGCTGAGCACGGCGCTGTCGGTGCGTTTGACGAGCCGGTAGTCCTGGTAGATCGTGCGGGAGACGGCGCGGCCGGTCTGGTTGTCGGCGGCCCACCCCCACTGGTACGACGAGCCGCTCGCGCCGATCGACGAGTACCCGGTGACGATGATGCGCACGTCGGTGCCGTTGGCGAGGGGCGCATAGGTGATCTGGTACGCCGCGGGCTTGGCCCCTTCCTCGTCGGCCGACTCGCTGATGGCGACCAGGCCCGTGCGGACCCAGTAATCGTCGGCGTATTCGCTCCCCCCCTCGCCGGTGATGATCTCGGCCGACTCGAGGAAGCCGGTGACCTTGAGCGTGTTGGCGTCGTAGAGATGGGCGTTGAGCACGGCGTCGCCGATGCCGGTCACTGTCACCGAGTCGGCGCGGCCCGAGGGGGCCGAGCGGACCTCGATGTCGCCGTCGGCGCCGGTGTACGAGCCGTCCCACAGCCTCTGCCCGAACCCGGAGGTGATGACGCCCTTCTCGACGACAAACCGGCTGACGGCCTCTCGAAGATTTTTCTGCGCGATCGCCATGCCCGTCTCGGCCGCGCCCATCGCGCTGACCACGTGCAGGTGCGTCTGCGCGGTGCGGAGGTTGCCCTTGCTGGCGACGGCCATCGCCACGCCCAAGGAGCCGAAGAGCACCAGGAACATCATCGCCAGGATGCTGGTGACGCCGCGGCGGGAACACTCCTTCTGCATTTGGTGGCACCGACCGGGGGGGCCAGATCGGTGCGTGGGCGTGCCGGACCGCTTTGAAAAACCTGACCGCCCACGGCGAAAGACCGAGGGGCTGAGCCCCTCGGCTTTCAAACTGGAGATGCGAGAAGCTTTCATGTTCGTCGTTTCCCGTGCCTCGGGTCCAGTTCAGTCCTGCGTTCATCGTGGCACAGGCGTCCCGCCTGTGCCGTCTATCCCCAGCGCGTTCCGCACAGGCGAGACGCCTGTGCCACAAGCAAAAGAGTTATGGAACAATCCAGCTCGTCGAGATCATGTTGGTCGGCTGTTCCTCGAACGGCCCGGTGTACTGCACCGTCACCGTGACGCGCAGCGGGAACTCGTCGACCTCGAGCCCGTTGAATCCCGTAGAGGGCGCGATGGTGTCGGTCTTGAGGTAGGTCACCGTGGGGTTGGTCGGGTCGACCTTGGTGACGCTGACGGTCTGCCGCCAGCCCTGCAGCGCAAGCTGCACCGGCGTGGCCTCGCCCTCTTCGCTCTCGACCTCCATGAACACGGGGTTGCCGCTGCTGTCGATCTCGGGGATGATCTCGCCGAAGCCGTCGATGGGGCCGGGCAGGTCGCCGTCGGTGACGCCGGCCGAGCCCCCGGCGAAGAAGGTGATGCCGTCGAAATCGTCGACATCGTCGAACTGCGTGGGGTCTTCCTCGCCGTTCTCGGGCCCCCAGCCGCGGAGGACGTTGTTCTTGTCGAAATACAGCCCCGTCACGGGGTCGTGGCGCGGGAGCGGCCGCATGAGTTCGCGGACCTCGTTGGCCAGGTACGTCGCGGTCGCGGCGTTGGTCGACCAGGCGTTGGAACGCATGAACGCCTGCTGGGCCTCGACGAGGGCGAGCACGCCGACACCGATGATCACGGTGGTCATCGCCGTCTCGATGAGCGTGAAGCCGCGGCGGCACTCGGTGGCCCAGGCGTCCCGCCTGTGCCGGTGACCTTCCTCGCTGGTGCACAGGCGAGACGCCTGTGCCACGGCTGGAGTTCGTCCAACCCGAACACGTTGACGAACCAGACTGGCCATGAACCGATCCTTTCCCGCGCCTCGCATCGGCGTGCGCCTACCGTCCGCGCGACCGCCGAACCCTCCCCCCGGTTTGATCGGCTACTTCACCAGCGAACTCATCTTGAAGATCGGGAGGATGATCGCCATCGCGATGAAGCCGACCACCGAGCCCATCACAATGATCATGACCGGCTCAATCATCGAGGTCACGGCCTTTATCCGGTCCTTGAGCAGCTTCTGGTAATACGCCGAGATCTCGTCGAGCACCTCGCCGAGCTTACCGGACTCTTCGCCCGCCGCGATCATCTGCGCCACCGCACGCGGCAACAGCTGCGTCTTCAAGAGCGGCGAGGCGATCTTCTTGCCGGTCTTGACGCTCGCGTACACCGTCCGCCACATGTTGCGGTACAGCCGGTTGCCGGCGATCTCGCCGGTGATCGCCAGCGTGTCCAGCATCGGCACGCCGGCGTTGATGAGCTGGCCCATCGTGTGCAGCGAACGGCTGATGTACAGCGAGCCGAACATGCTCTTGACCACCGGGATGCTCAGCCGGGCGCGGTCGAAGAAGAACCCCCCCACCTCGGTCTTGCTGAAGGCGTAGAGCCCGCCGATGACGCCGACGATCCCCGCGACCACGTAGTACCAGTTGTGCACCATGAAGTCCGACAGGCTCATCAGGAACTTGGTCGCCCACGGCAGGACGTCCTCCTTGCCCTTGAAGACCATCGCAAACCGCGGCAAGACGAACGTCAGCAGGAAGATCGTCACCGCCACCGCCATCGTGCCGATCACGCCGGGGTAGATCGACGCGCCGATGACCATCTTGCGCGTCTCGATCTCCTGCGAGATATAGCCCGCGATGCGGTCGAGCATCTTGGCGAACGAGCCCGACATCTCCGACGCCCGCGTCATGTTGATGTAGAGCGGGCCGAAGAGCTTGGGGTAGCGGGAAAGGGCCTCGGAGAACTGCTTGCCGCTCTCGACATCGGTGCGGAGCTGGTTGATGATCTTTTTGAAGCCGGGGTGGTTGGTCTGCTCGGCGATGCCTTCCAATGCCGCGCGGAGGTTGATGCCCGCGCGGACCATGACGGCAAGCTGCGTGGTGAAGTCGAGGACGTGCTTCTGCTTGGGCTTACCGGCGTTCAGCTCGGCGAGCTTCTGCATGAACCCGCTCTTGTTCGTGCCCCCCTCGGCGGCGTTGATCGAGATGACGCGGAAGCCCTGGTTGCGGAGGACCGACGCCGCCGTCGAGACGCTGTCGGCGCCGATGATCCCCATCTGGAGCTCGCCGGCCGACGTCCGTACCTGGTAGCGATAGTTCCCCATAACTGCGTTCGTCCTCTCGCTATGCCGACGGGTCGTTCAGAACTCGGCAAGACAGGTTTGAACCGCGGAGAACACGGAGAGCACTGAGATCCGCATCCAGATCAGCATCTTCCGTGTTTTCCCGCTTTGTTCTCTTTGTCTTTCTCCGTGATCTCTGTGTGCTCCGTGGTTCAATACGTCTTTTCCCGTGCCTTTATGCCGCGAGCTGCCGCTCGAGCTTGTCGGGGAAGGCCGACTGCGCGATCGCGTCCTCGCGGCTGATCATGCCGTTGAAGTACAGCTCCGCGATCGACGTATCGAGGCTCACCATGCCGACCGCGCGGTTGGTCTCGATCACGTTCGGGATCTCGAACGAGCGGTTCTCGCGGATCAGGTTCCGCACCGCCGGGGTGCACAAGAGCACCTCGACGGCCGGCACCATGCCCGGCTTGTCGATACGGCTGAACAGCGTCTGCGAGATCACCGCCTGCAAGGTGTTGGCGAGCATCGAGCGGATCTGGTTCTGCTGCCCCGCGGGGTACATATCGATGATGCGCTCGACCGTCTGCGAGGCGTTCACGGTGTGCAGCGTGGAGAGGACCAGGTGGCCCGTCTCGGCGGCCGAGATCGCAAGAGCCGTCGTCTCCAGGTCTCGCATTTCGCCGACCAGGATGATGTCCGGGTCCTGACGCAGGGCGTGCTTGAGGCCCGACGCGAACGACGGCATGTCCTGCCCCAGCTCGCGCTGCTCGATCACGCAGCGGTTCGACGTGAACGCGTACTCGACCGGATCCTCCAGCGTCATGATGTGCTTGCGGTACCGCTCGTTCATCGCCGACATCATCGCGGCCAGCGTCGTCGACTTACCCGAACCGGTATCGCCCGTGACGAGCACGAGCCCGCGGGGCAGATACGTCAGCCGCGCGATCACCTCGGGCAGGTTGAGGGCCGCCAGCGGCGGGACCTTCGTCTTGATCGAACGCATCGCGATCGCCGTCGAGCCGCGCTGCATGTGCGCGTTCACACGATACCGGGCCAGGCCCGGGGCGGCGTACGAAAAGTCCGCGTCCTTCTGCTTGTCAAAGATCAGCAGCGAGTCCGGCGGGGCCATCTGCTCGACAAACGAGCGGGTCGTCTCCGCGGACAGGACCGGGAAGTCCATCGGCGTCATCACCGTGTGCACGCGCATCACCGGCGGGTGCCCCGCGACGAGGTGGATATCGGACGCATCGGACGCCGCGGCGGCTTTGAGAATATCGACCAGGTTCATGCGTGCGTACTCCACACAGGCGGTTCATGCTCCCCGCCGCCTCGCAACACACGGACACGTCGCGTCAACATCACCGGCAGGGGCGTGTCGAGTATCGGCCCTGCAACCGGACGGATTCACCGGCCAGGGTTGCCCAGCTCCGCCTTTTCACGCGGGATCTGCGGGCCATGCAGGCGAGACGGCGCAGACGTCATAACCCGCACGGTTGCTGTAGATGTTCAATCTCTGTGAGCCGGGGCGTGCCGCCCCGGCACGAACCTACGACGTTCATATGCGGGGCGGTACGCCCCGGCTACCGGGACGTTTTCATCTTCTTGATCTCGAGCACCGCCAGCTCGTCGCAGCGTTCGTTTTCCGGGTGCCCGGCGTGGCCGCGGATCCAGTGGAAGTCGACCTCGTGCTTGCCCATGAGCCCGTCGAGGGCCTGCCACAGCTCGATGTTCTTGACGGGCTGCTTGCTGGCGGTCTTCCAGCCGCGTTTCTTCCACGAGGCGAGCCATGACTTGAGCCCGTCGAGGACGTACTTGGAATCCGAGTACAGCTCCACACGGCTGCGCCGCGTCAGCGCGGATAACCCCTCGATGACCGCGCGGAGTTCCATGCGGTTGTTGGTGGTCATCGCCTCGCCGCCGGAGACTTCACGCTCGGCTTTGGAGGAGGGATGCCGGAGGATGTACGCCCAGCCGCCGGGGCCGGGGTTGCCCGAGCAGGCGCCGTCGGTGAACAGGTGCACCGTGGGAAGGGGCTTGGTGTTCGCGTTGTCGGTAGCCACCGGATTCATGCTCGCTGACTTTTACCACAGAGGCACAGAGGGCACAGAGATCACAGAGGAATGCATTGAAGGTTTGAATTTGGCCCTTTGGCTATTTGCTATTTGGCCATTTCATTTCTGCCTCTGTGGTAAAACTGGACGAACGCACACCCTGGAGTCAGCCGATTTTCTCCAGCCGTGCGTACTGCAGCACGAGTGTTTTGAGCCCGACGCCGGCGAAGCGGACCTTCGCCCGCGCGTCGGCCCCGCCCCCCCCCAAGCCCGTGATCGCCTCGATCTTGCCCACGCCGAACTGCGGGTGGCGGACGGTGTCGTTGACGCTCAGGCCGCCGACCGCCTTGCCGCTCTGCGCCCGCTCGGCCGACCGACGGCGTGCCGCCAACCGCTCCAACGGATCCCCCGCCATCCCTCCACCGCCGCTCGCACCGCCCGCGCCTGTGACCGAGTGCGTGCTGTAGCGCCCCCCTCCGCCCCCCCCCCCCCCCCCCCCCGCCCGGGCCGGGGGCCCCGGGCGGGGGGTAACAAGCCCCCCCCCCCACCCGGGCCCCGGCCCGTAGGGGGAAAACCCCGGGG
>CAZZDW010000110.1:0-9204 GCA_964652945.1 uncultured Phycisphaeraceae bacterium | reverse complement strand
CCCGCATCAACCCGCGTCTATCCTGAAAGACCGCCGCCTTCGGGCAACAATCCCGCACACAGAGGCCACAGAGGAAGACAAAGAAAGAATTGTTGTGAACGCGAAGGTCTCGAAGGAATGCACCAAAGAATGGTGTTCTTCGAGTCTTCGTGATCTTCGCGTTCAACACGTTTGAAATGTCTTTCTCTGTGAACTCTGTGTGCTCTGTACCTCTGTGGTGAAAACCAGCGCTGGCAACGGCGAGCTCGTTGTCCACCCTCGGCGTTCACTCCGCGGCTGATTCTTCACCGGCCGCCAGCTTCCCCAGCCGCGCCTCGAGCGCTTCCAGCCGCTTGGCCAGCGCCGCGATTCGGCCGTACAGCTCGCCCATCTCGCGCGAGACATGGTCGAGGTCGTGCTGCGCATAGGCAACCTGCTCCTCGACCTTCGTGAGGCGTTCCTGGTCGCCGGGCTGCTCGGCGGAAGGCGGCATCACCCATCGTAGAACCGGTCGGCCGCGCGCTCCCTCGGCCTCGCGCGCTCGTCAAATGAACTTCTCCACACCTCCCTTCCCCCGACGCCCGGCCGCCGGGTGTGATAGCCTTGCCGGTATGACCCCACGCACCACGACGCTCGCCGCCCTGACGGCCTCGCTCTCCGCCGCCGTTTCCACGGCCCTTGCCGCCACAACCGACCTCGACCCGACGGCCTTCGCCCTCGACACCCCCACACTCGCCGCGCTCGGCGCCGCGCCAGCGCTCCAGCCCGACAACACCCACAACACCGACAACACCGACCACACCAACGCCCAGCCCGGCGCGACCAGCACCAACGGCACAGACGCCGACACCAAGCCGACCGAGTACGAGCCGCTCCGCGCCGCCTTCGCCCGCGCCGGCAGCGACTGGCTCACCTTCGGCGGCGCCTGGGCCAACGACTTCGCCGGCGACAACGACCTCAACCTCCACCTCGCCTGGTCGCGCTTCCTCGCCGACAAGCTCGAGTTCGGCGTCGAGGCCGCGGCGTGGTACTTCGCCCAGGAAGGCGACGACACCGTCGGGCTCTCCGGCTCCATGTTCTTCCGCTGGCACTTTCTCGAAGGCGGCCGCTCCACCCACCTCGACCCGGACTGGACCGTCTTTGCCGAAGTCGGCATCGGCATGCTCTTCGCCCTCGACGAGGTCCCCGACGGCGGCACCGACGTCGACTTCCTCCCCCGCGTCGGCGGCGGGTTCACCTACCGCCTCGACGACGCCGGCGACCGCCTCGTCGCCGGCCTCCGCTGGCACCACATCTCCAACGGCCGCTTCGACGGCAACGAGCAGAACCCCGCCCGCGACAGCATCCTCCTCTTCGTCGGCGTGCAGGTGCCGTTCTGATGTCTTGGTGGCGCCGGTCGGGGGGGCCAGACCGGTGCGCGGGCGCATCGATGTGAGACCGGGCGTGCCGCGGCTCCATCGAAAGCATCCGGGATCGGCGCGACGACGGTCTTAGTTTGCTGTGGCACAGGCGTCTCGCCTGTGCAGGAACGCTGGAGCCGCACGGCACAGGCGGGACGCCTGTGCCACGTCAAACAGCCCCTCAAACGCTGGGCACGGCTCATCATTTCGACAAAGGAGCGTGCCGCCCACCACGCTCGATGATCCGCGTTCCTTACGCACTCTTTACGCGCAAGACACCGCTTCGCAAACCTTCATCACACGCGCCCCGGTATCCTCTGGGCGTGACCGCCGCGCCCGCTTCTCCGCTTCCCGCGATCCCTCGCCCCCCCCACGCTCCCCGCCGCCCGCTCGGCACGCGCCTTGTCAAACTCGTCGGCGACTACGCGCTGCTGGTCACGCTCCTTGCCGTCCTCTCGGCCCTGCTCATCTACCCGATCCTGCTGACCGTCTCGGGGGCGTTCCGCGACCCGTACGACAGTTCCCGGTTCTCGCTCACGCCGATCAAGCTGGTCTTTGAGGACCCCGCGCTCGTCGGCGCGTTCGGCAACTCGCTGCTGGTCGCGCTGGCCACCACCGCGCTGGCGTGCGGCATCGCGCTGCCGCTGGCCTTCTTCGCCGCGCGGTACCGCTTCCCGCTCAAGTCGGCCTTCTCGGCGCTCGTCCTGGTGCCGTTGATCGTGCCGCCGTTCGTCGGGGCGCTCGGCGTACAGATGCTCCTGGGCCGCCTCGGCGCGGTCAACACCCTCCTCGGCGCCGACTGGGACATCCTCGGCTCCGCGAAGTTCCTCGGCGTCGTCATCGTCCAAGCCTTCTCTCTCTACCCGATCGTCTACCTCAACGCGACGGCCGCCCTGGCCAACCTCGACCCCGCGCTCGACGAGGCCGCGGTCAACCTCGGCGCCGGGCCGATCCGCCGGTTCTTCAGGGTGACGCTGCCGCTGATCCAGCCGGGGCTCTTCGCGGGGGCGACGATCGTCTTCATCTGGTCGTTCACCGAGCTGGGCACGCCGCTGGTGTTTGATTACTCGCGCGTCGTGCCGGTGCAGATTTTTAACGGGCTCAA
The DNA here is from genome assembly GCA_964652945.1 of uncultured Phycisphaeraceae bacterium. Lineage (GTDB taxonomy): Bacteria > Planctomycetota > Phycisphaerae > Phycisphaerales > UBA1924 > CAZZDW01. Next base: position 6,720 of record CAZZDW010000110.1, on the reverse strand, counting down.
GGAGATCGAGACGTCGTCGCAGCCGTACGCCCTCACCGTCCTCATGCTCGCGGCGGCCGTCGCGATGTACGTCCTCGGCAAACACCTCCTCGGCGGCCGAGCGTACGCGATGTACTCCAAAGCCGCCCGCGCCTCGGCCCCGCCGCCGCTGCCGCGCATCGCCGGCGTCTGCGTCGCCCTGCTCTTCACGCTCGTCACCGCCGTGGCGCTCCTGCCGCACATCGGCGTGATCCTCACCGCCTTCGCATCGCCCGGCTCGTGGTACCGCTCCGTCCTGCCGCGGCATTTCACGCTCGGCAACTTCCAGCAGGCCCTCTCGCACCCCGACGCCTTCGGCTCGATCCAGAACTCGCTGATCCTCTCCGTCAGCGCCGTCGCCCTCAACCTCGGCGTCGGCCTCCTGGTCGCTTACACCGTCGTGCGCACACGGCTCAGAGGCCGCCGGCTCCTCGACGCGCTCTGCATGCTCCCGCTCGCCGTGCCGGGGCTGGTGCTCGCCTTCGGCTACGTCGCCCTCACCCTCCGCTGGCCCTTCGGCCCCTCCGACCCGCTCGAAGGGCTCGTGAGCGTCTTCGGCGCAGCGCCAAACCCCGTGCCGCTGCTCATCGCGGCGTACGCCGTCCGCCGCCTCCCCTACGTCGTCCGCTCCGCCGTCGCCGGGCTCGAACAAACCTCGCATGAACTGGAAGAAGCCGCGATCAACCTCGGCGCGTCACGGCTCTCGGCCGTCCGCCGCATCATCGTCCCCCTCATCGCCGCCAACCTCATCGCCGGGGCGCTCTTGGCCTTCTCCTTCTCGATGCTCGAGGTCTCCGACTCGCTCCTGCTCGCCCAGCAGCAGAGCCAGTACCCGATCACCAAGGCGATCTTCTCCTTCCTCAACCGCCTCAGCGACGGCCCCTCGATCGCCAGCGCCATGGGCGTGTGGGGGATGGCCCTGCTGACCGTCACGCTCGTGGGCGCGTCGGTGCTGATGGGCCGCAGGCTCGGCTCGATCTTCCGGGTGTGAACGCGCCGGCCGCCCGGCACACCGCGCAAGAAAAAACCCGGCCAGCGATGACCGGGCTTCGAACTTCCTGAATATGCCTTATCACCACTGGAGCTTGATGCAGCCGCGAGCGCCCTTCCGGTTGACCGCGCCGCCGCTGCCGACGTCCGCGTACACGGTGATCACGCCGGTGCCCGACAGGCCGTTGATCTGCGTCACCGGCCCCGTGCAGGGCGGCGGCGTCGGGAGCGAGTGATCTTCCGAACCCATATACCCGTCACGCGTGATAAACGTCCCCGATACATACTGCGTGAACGTGCCGCCCGAGCCGGGTCCCGCCGTGCCACCGCTTCCACCGCCGGCTTCAAGCAGCACCGTTGACCCCAGGCTGATACGCGATGCGGAGCCCGACCCTCCTGCCGTCGTACCGGGATAACCCACCGTCAGGTTGAGCGTCTGCCCCGGCGAAACATTCAAGATACCTTCACCGTATGCGCCGGAGCCACCGTTCTCGGTGTAGAGCGAGACCGAGGCAGCGCCGCCGGCCCCCCACATCTGGAACTTCACCTTGGTCACGCCGGCGGGCACCGTCCATGAGCCGTCGATGTACCACTCCTGCATCCCGTTCGCAAACGGCACCGCCATCGCCGCGGCATTGCCCGCGCTATCCAATGTCACCACCGAGGCCGGCGCGGTGGACGCGGTCGGCAGGTTCTCGAGTCTCGCCGTCCCGTTCACGTGCAACTTGGCCGTGGGAACAGTAGTCCCGATACCGACGTTCCCCGAAAAATAGTTCCTCGCGCCCACGCCGTAGAAGGCATATCCATCAGGGGAGTTGGACTGGGCTACCACGCCGACACCGAACCCGGTGCTGGGGTAGTGCACACCCTTGGCCCCAACACCGTTGGGGGCGAGGGTACTGCCGTAAAGACCCAAGTTTGACCCAGATGTACCGTTGGCGATCGCCATCACGGCGATCCCGCCGTTCGTGCTGTTGGTCAAGCCATAGATCGCGGAGGACGAGTTCGAGGAATCACTGTTTAAGCCGACAATCGCACGGCCCGTCGTACCTGTACACGTCGCCCAGATGCCGTATTGAAGCGATGCGCTGGAGTTCACTTCCAACATCGCCCCGCGCCACGGCGCGGCATTAACGCCGACCGCCCCCGAGTTCGTGTTCATGATGTCGTTCGTGCCGCCGATCGGGGCCCACTGGGCCATCGCCGACGACGCGAACACCAGGGACGCCAGAACCGCTGTAGCATGGACTCGCATAAATATGCTCCTCTCTGAGATATTTCCGGCAGGATCCATTCGTGCCGGGCGAATGTGATGCGCAGGAGTTGCGCATCTGCGCACAATCTATCCATGCGGCCACCTCCCTACAAGACCTGATGTAGGGATATGCCGTCAATTTTCAAATTGAGTAAAAAACCCCCCGGACAACCCCGCTCCCTCTAATTGGGGAAAACGTTCAACCTCGGTATTCCCGAGGCTTTCAACCAGTCATGCCGCGCTTCACCACGCCGAGTTGCCACACAGGTCCACTCGTGCGGCCGACGCACCGCGGCTTGATTTAGACCCGACTCGCCCGCAGAAAGACCGTCGCATCGCAATGCCGCCGATTGATCTTTATCACGTTCGAGCATTTCACATGGCGAAACCCGAGCCACCGGACCGCGCGGAACAACTGCTCCGGCGTGAAGATCTGCGTGTGCCCTTCAATCGGGATGCCCCGTGAATCGGTCATCAGCAGCAGTTCCCCGCCCGGAGCAACCCGCTGGGTCAACAGCTCAAGAAACTCCATCCAATCGCCGGTATGGTCCAGCACGTTCGAGCACACCACAAAGCGGAACTGGCCGGAGATCTCGGCAAGCCCTTCTCTGACATAGGTCGTGCTTCCCCGCTTGCCGAGCGTGGAATACGGCAGCTCCCGCGCGTACGCCTCCATCAGCGAGTCGTTCGCCGTGCACTCGATCCCCTCGGCCAGCTCGAAGAACCCGATCGGCCCCGCGCCCACCTCAAGAACGGTGCCGGTGAATCCTTCGAAGCTGTCGGGGCCCGTCTGCGTGAACCCGAGATTGGTCAGAAACCATTTCGCGTCCCCCCGCCGAAGCTCTTGCAACGCCGACACCTCGTGGTGCCGGTACGGCCACCGCTCCTTCCAGAACTTCAGCTCATATTCCTGACTTTCCCCCCAGTGCTCGGCATTGGCGGACGGACGGTTGGCAGACTCGGTTGCGCTCATGAAAAATCTCACTCAGGTCTGGGGGCAAATCCCCGGCGTGCCGCCGACGGCTCGCCCGATCGTATCGTGCTTCTTCCCAGAATCGTCCGAAATGGCTGGATTTTCTCACGCCTTCATGTACAAGTGCACCGCCGTGTTGCCGTACGCGTGCGTCTCCGGCCCCCTCGCCCCCGCCATCGTCAGATCCACCTCCACCCGCGGCGTCGTCTCCACCGGCGGCTCGTCCGCCAGCTCCTCCTCCACCCACGCCGCCGCCTCATCGCCCAGCTCGTCCTCCTCCGCCCGCTCGTGCTCGCGCCCCTTGACCACCCACCGCCCGTCCCCGCGCTGCACCATCTCCACCTCGCGGCCGTCCTCGCCATCCTCATCCATCCACCCGTGCTGCCGCCCCCGCCGCTCGTCCCTGTCCCCTCCCTCCGCCCGCGCCGAGCCCCGCCGCCCGCCCTTCATCCTGCCCTTCGCACGCGGCCGCTCCTCCTCGTGCGCGTGCGCCTCCTCACCGCCATGCCGAAAGGGCCACGGCGTCCGCAGGATCGCGTACCCCTCCGGCGACAGCCGCTCGATCAGCCGCTCAAACTGCCGTTTGACCCGCAGCCACCCCGCCTCGTCGCTCACCAGCGGATACGGCGGATCGAAAAAAATCAGGTCCACCGGCCTAGGGCACCGCGACAGCGCCGCCGGCCCCAGCGCATCGCTCCGCGCCACCTCGCACCGCTCGCCGCACCCCAGGGCCGCGATGTTCCGCTCCAGGACCGACACCACCCGCTTGTCCTGCTCGACGAACACGCAACGGCTCGCCCCGCGCGACACCGCCTCCAGCCCGATCGCCCCCGTGCCGGCGAAGCAGTCGAGCACCGCCGCCCCCTCGCAGTGCCCGCGCAACAGCGAGAAGACCGACTCCTTCACCCGATCCGGGATCGGCCGAGTCGTCGCGCCGTCAGGAGGAGAGAGAAGGTTCCGCCGCCGATACTCGCCGGAGATGATCCGCATGATCGAGCATATGCGAGAGAAAACAACGACGAGCCCGACGCGCAAGCGAGGGAAAGCCGTGTCACATCACCATCGCTCAATAAGCCCTCGCCGGCGCTTCGGGCTCGCCCCTCTCATCCCGCCGCTCACATCTCCCCGCCGCCGATCTCGTAGCGGATGAAGCTCGGCGCCTCGACGCCGGTGATGACGCGCCACAGCGGCTGCTGCACGTCGGCGTGCTGCTCATCACCCTCCCCGTGCGCCCCCGGCTCCTCGCTCAGCCAGCTCCGGAACTGCCCGCGCTCGTCCTCGGCGTACATGTCGAGCGCCGGCCCGCCGAGGAAGATCCCCCGCTGGATCACCAGCAGGTCCTCCGTGGCGTACTCGTGCTCGGCGGCGACGCCGGCGATCGCGTCGACCAGCCGCCCAAAGAGCCTGTGGTCCTTGTTGAGCAGGTGGTCCGCGTCCTGCCAGATGATGAACCGCCGCTTGATCGCCCCATTGCGCCCGAGGCGCGAGCGCAGCGCCGCGATCACGCCGCCCGGCCCCTCGACCGCTCGGCGGATGCGGCTCACGCCCAACGCCCGCTCGAGCTGCGCACAGAACGAGTTGAGGTCCTCGATCGTCCGCCCCTGCAAGACGCACACCTGCGTGTCGGCCAGCCGCGCCAGCGAGGGCATCAGGTCCGCGAGAAACTCGTCGCGGAGGCGGCGCTTCCGCGCCCAGACGACGAGGTGATGCTCTTCGGTGAGCCGCAGCGCCTCGGTCTGCCACGAGAGCAGGTCGATGAGAAGGGGATTGTGCCGTGTGATCGTCGCCATGTGTGTCACCCGTTGGGTAGCCGCCGGTCAGCGCGCGCCGGCGGAACGGTCCTGATCCTCCCCGCCCCCCTGCCGGCTTCTCGGACGTACCGCCCGAGAACGCCGCCGTCCCTCCCGCCCCGCTGGTCTGTTCAAAGCATCCCCAAGCAGTCGTGGCTTGTTCCGCCGCTGCACCACCGGCCGCACCGCGCCGGTGTGCCCGGTCGCTCTTCCAGCCGCGTCTTCCCCACGGACGGCTCGGCCCGCTAAGGCCTGCACGCCTGTCACAGTTTGCCCCAAGTTCGCGGCGTTGGCCACGAACAAGCACACAAACCGACAGATTGTGTGATTATTTCCTCATTCCCCCTATATTTTCTACCTTAACAACCCATCTTGGTGGGCTCTTAACCGAAGAAAAGCCCTCGCTCAGCCACGCGAGCCCCGTCCACGCATTGCGCGTTTTTTGCGCTTGTCTGTTTGAACGTGGCACAAGCGGGACGCCTATGTAGGAACGCTGGAGCCGCACAGCACAGGCGGGACGCCCGTGCCACAGAGGTCCCTCACCAACGGCTCCGTTGCGTGCTCATTCCGTCGGCACCGTCACCTGCTGCGTCGTGCCGCTCGCGGCGTCGAACGACACCTTCAACGGCACACGCGTCGTGTAGCTCTTGTCCGGCGTGCGCACACGCACCGGGAACCGCGACAGGCCCAGCTCGTCGAACACCAGCGGCTCGATCTCCACCTCGCCACGCGTCAGCTCCACCGCCATCTCCGTCCCCCCCTTCACCGTGAGCTGGTTCTCCAGCCGTATGCGGCTCATCGGCGCCAGCACCAGCTTCACGTCCTCCCCCATCACCAGCACCGCACGCACCCCCTTGGCCGTCTCAATCTCGATGCGCCCGCTGGCGTGCTCGCCAACGGTCGGCGAGACCCACGCCCCGCCGCGCAGCCCGGTGGCGTCATCGAGCAAGCGGTACCGCACGCTCCCGGCCTCTCCCTCGAAGCGCGCAAACGTCAGCCCCACCGACGCCGCCGCCACCGCACGCGGCGAGCCGTTGCGGTCCCCCACCATCCGCCCCGACGCGGACGGCACCTCGATCGGCGCAAGCTCAGTCCCCCGCCGCTCGGCGTGGTCGTTCATGCTCGAAGCATCGGCACGCGCGCCCGGCGCGTCGGCGTACGCCGCCTTCGCCGCCGGCTGCGGCGTCGACGCATGCGGCGAAGGCGCATGCGGCGAAGGCGCCTGCACATACGGCGGGTACATCGAGCCGCCGTCCGGCTCGCCCGCGGCCACCATCACCCCAAAGAGCGTGCCCGGCTTCGTCAACCCCGGCCCGAGCACGATCGGCTCGGGCGCAACCGGCGTCGCGCTCGGCGCAGCGGCCTGCGGCGGCGGCGCCGCCACCGGCTGCGTCACCGCGACGGGTTTGGGCTCAACGAGATCGATCGCCGGCTCGGTCCCGCGGCGCACGGCGTCCACGCCCTGCTGGCGCACATACGACGGCGTCCGCCGCGTCGGCGACGGATCGCCCGGCAGGACCTGCCCGTCGCGGCGTTCCTGCGCCTGCGCCCCCAGATCGATCACCGACGGCCGGACCGCGCGCCCCTCGCGCAGCGCCCTCTGCCGCGCCAGCCGGTCGTTCGTGCTGTCATCGCTCCCGCCCCCGCTCACCGCCGCCGCCCCCACCCCCCCCGCCCCCGCCGCCAGCAGCAGC
>CAZZDW010000109.1:0-9565 GCA_964652945.1 uncultured Phycisphaeraceae bacterium | reverse complement strand
TGTTTGAGCACGGGCCTGTACCTGCCGCTGGCGATGCTCACGGTGCGCGACGACGACCGCCTCAAGAGCTCGCACGCCGGCATGGGCGACCTCTGGGCGCGGCTGGTCGAGACGTTCACCCGCGCCGGCGAGCTGGCCACGCCGACCCAGCCGCTGCTGCACGGCGGGTTCATCGAGGGGTGGCGGCGGCTGGGCGAGCTGCCGATGTTCCTCGTCGGCGCGTGGGTCGCGCTCGTGGCGATCGCCGCGGGGCTGTGGGTGACGCGCATCGCCTCCGCCCCGCACGCGGCACGCCTCTTCCCGCCGCCGCGGCGCATCGAAGAGCCCGAAGCCCACGCCGACCCGTTCGCGGCCTCTTGCGAAATCGACGGCGAAAAGCCGGCGTACCGCTCACGGCCCGCGCTCCTGGTGCTGCTGGGCGCGTCGATGATCGTGCTGAGCCTGCTCCCCGTCGCCGCGGTGCGCGATTACAACGTCGCCGAGCGGATGCTCTACGCCCCGACCGCCGGCGCGGCGGTAGCGCTCGCCGGTCTGCTCGCCGCGCTCAACGCCGTCGCCTCCGCCATGGGCCGATGCTCGGCGGGCCGCCTCGTGCCGTGCCGATGCGTGTCGCACACCCTCCCGGCCGTGCTCGTGCTCGTCGCCGCGGTGCCGTTCGCGATCGCCGACCTCGGGCAGCAGTCGTCGCAGCAGCTCCGCGGCCGGACCGACCGCGACATCGCGGCCCAGCTTGTCCGCCTCGTCCCCGACCCGCCGAAGAACGCCGTCTTCCTGCCGCTGCGCAACGATTTTTGGCCGATGCGCACGGGCGTTCGCGTTTTCGACGACCGCGATCGGCGCACGTTTGTCGAGCAGGCGCAGTGGACGTTCATATACATCCGCCACGTCTACCGCCGCGCCGACCTCGGCGGCATCTGCCTCCGCCAGTGGCTGCCCACGCGGCCGTTCCGCGGCATCACCGCCGCGGGCCTGCGCTACTGGGGCAGGCAGCACACCAACCTGATCCTCCCCGTCAGCGCCGACGTGCCCGCCCCGGCGGCGGTCCGCGGCTACTACGGCCTCATCTACCGCTGCTCGCCGATCGAGCGCGAAGACGCCGTCCCGATCCCCTGGTCGCAGATCGTGCCGTTTATCATCGACGCCGACGGCGCCGTGCGACTCGTCGATCGCCTGCGCGTCCTCCGCCCGGACAACCGCGACTTCGACATCGAGATGCCGGTCATGCGCATCGTCGACCACGCCGCCCGCAGCGCCGCGGTCGTCTGCACGATCCCCGACGCCGACCCGGACCTGCCGGCCCTCGACGGCTGGCGCGTTCCCGGCCTGCGATCGCCGGCGCGGTTCGGCGTTCGCGAGCTGTGGGGCCAGCGGCACGCCGCCGCACCGCTGCACGCCGGGCGCGCCGGCGCGAAGACGGACCGGTCGATGCGCGTCCGCGTGCCCGCGTCGATGCTGCCGTGCCGCGTGCACTTCCGTGCGGCGATGCCGGAGTGGGCCATCGTCTCGCCGCTCGCGCACGCCGCCCTCACCGATCCGCGTGCGGCCGAGCCGGTCTACCGCGGCGACGGCGTGGTCATCACCGCCTCGCTGGGCGGCGGCGGGCCGCTGGGCGAGCTGACGCTGACGCCGCAGACCGACCCGGCGCAGCGCGGCTGGGTGGCGTGGTCGTTCGACATCCCCGCGAGCGAGGGCGGCAAGGACCGCGTGCTCAAGATCACCGTCGGGCCGGGCGAAAACGGCAACACGTGGTACGACACCGTCTTCATCACGCCCGGGTTTGTCGAGACGCGCGCCGAGAAGCCCCAGCCGTGAACGACCGCGGAGCCGCCTCATCATCGCGCACGATCGACCGCGTCGCGCCGTGGCTCTTGCCGCTGGTGCTGTGGTTCATCGGGTGTTCTTTTTACTTCGGGGATATCGGCCGGTTCTCCGACGACTACTCGCTCTCGCTGCGCACGCTCGAAGACTCGGCGTACCACTTCCCGGCGAATCCGTGGACCCGCTGGCCGTATTTCTGGCGGCCGCTGCACCTGCTGTTCATCTCCTTCAACGCGACGGTCTTCCACGAATCGCCGTGGGCGCTGCACCTCATCTCCGCGGCGTGCCACGCGCTCGCCGCGTTCTCGCTCTACCGGTTCTTACGGGCTGTTCATCTTGACAGACCCGCCGCGGCGGCCGGGGGCGTGCTGCTGCTGACATTCCCCTTCGCCTACGAGGTGCCCCTCTGGCCGGCGACGGTCTCGACGTCGATCGCGCTGGCCCTCACGCTTGCCATCCTCACGCGGCTGGCGCGTGCGGCGTCTTCGCCCACGCCGCCGAGGCTGTTCCGGCTGTGCGCGGCGCTCTTCGTCGTCGGCTTCTGCGTGCCGTGCTTCTTTGAGCAGCCGGCCGTGCTGCTGGCCGTTGCGCCGATCGCCTTCGTGCTCGGCGCGGGGCGTGATGCGGGCCGCTCGCTGGCGCACACACTGCGCGAACGCTGGAAGCCGATGCTCCTCGCGACGGCCTCGCTCGGTGCGGCGTGCGTGCTCTACGTCGCGCTGCTGATGGGCACGGCCCCGCCTCACGCGCGGGGCTCGGCCTCGCGATTCCCCACCGCCGACGAGCTGCCGCACCGCATCGAGAAGATCGCCACGATGACGCGCGACGCGTTGATCGGCGAGCGGGCGCACGACCAGCTCCTCGGCTCGCTGGGCTACGCCGTCGAGCCGCTGCGTTCGCCCGTCGGGGCCGTGCTCGGCGTGCTCGCGCTCGCCGCCGCCGTCGTCTGGTGCCGGTGGGCCGTGCGGGATGAACTTCGCCGCGGCACAGGCGTCTCGCCTGTGCTCGCACCGCGGCTGCCGCTGCTGGTGCTCGTTGCCGCGTGCTGGTTTGTCGTCTCGTTTACGCCGCTGGCGACGGTCACGCGGGGCGCGGTGGAGTCGCGATTGCTCTACGTCCCCGCCGCCGGCCTGTGCGTCGCCGCCGCGGCGGTCGTCGAGTTCTTCTGGCGGCGCACGCGGCGTCCGCGCCGGCGCAACACGGCGATCCGCGTCGTGCTCGCCGCAGCGCTCGCCGCCGCGACGCTCACCGGCTCGGTCTCACTCCTCGGGTTCCAGCGCCTCATGCGGACCCGCTCGCTCCAGGACGCCCGCGTCCTCCGGCAGTTGCAACAACGCGTCCCCGAGCCGCCGCCCGGCACGGTCTTCGTGCCCGTCCGCCACGAACAGCCCGGCGCGTACACCGACTCCCCGCGCTTCAACTGGTCGGTCGATGCGGCCCTCTCGCAGCCGTGGTCGGCGTGGGCGTGGCTCGCACGCGGCTACCAGCGCTCGGACCTGTCGGCGACGTTCCTCTACCGACGGCTCAAGCCGCCGTTCATCCCTTCGAGCGCAAGCCCCAACGGGATCGTCTACCGCTCCACGCTCCCCGGCGACGCCTTCGACCACGCCACACCCGGCGCCACGCGCCTGACGTGGGACCGCGTCGTGCCGTTCAGCGTCGACCGCCGCGGCAAGGTCGAGCTGCACCGCCGGCTCACGCTGCACCGGCCGGACGGCTCGACCGTAGATGTCGTGTGCCCGCTCGTGCCGGAGGAGGGCGCGAGCGACGAGCCGTTTGTGTTCAGGCTGAGGTAAAGGCAAGGCGTGGGGCGTCAGGCGTGGGGCGTCGGTGTCATGACAAACATCGTGCTGCGCCTGGTTGTTCTCTACCGTTCACACAGCACTCCAGCGACAGACGCCTCACGCCCGACGCCTCACGCCTTCCTACGGCGTCGCCCCGCTGGTCCCTTCGCTCGTCGCGCCGCCCTCGCCGCGCCGCGAGATCTTCAGCGACACCGTGGTGTTCGCCGCGCCGGCCGTCACGCCGCTGGGCAGGCCGGCGAAGGTCGCCTGCTTCTGCTTGACGCCCTTGGCCAGGTCCTCCCACGACAGCTCGACGATCGCGCGTACGGTCGCCTCGCCGCTGCGGACCTTCGCGACCCCGTCGGCCGGCCCGCTCACCGTGACGTCGGAGAGGAACGCCTCGCCGAGCCGCACGTCCCACCCCCCTCCTCCTCCCCACCCGCCCGGCCCGCCGCCGCCCGCGGCCGCGTCGTCGTTCTCGCCGGCGGTGTCGCGCAGCTCGGTCCCCTGCATGAGCACCCACACCGGCACGGTGCGCAGCGTGTACGACTCGACCCGCCGCCGCACGCGCAGCGTCACCGGCATCTTCTCCGGCCGCATGCCCACCATCACCGGCTCGACCCCGCCTCCCCCGCCGGCGGCCGCCAGCGCCTCGGGCAGCCGCACCGCCGCCGTCAGCGTGAGCGGCCCTTCCTCGCGCAGCTTCACCGCCTCGTCGCCGTCAAACTCCAGCCGGGCCGGCGTGTTGTCCCCCAGCAGCCCCGCCGCGCTCTCCGGCAGGCGGATCGTCACGCTCGCCGCCGACGGCGCGGGCTCGCCGTCCAGCGACACGCCCTCCGGCGTCACCACCTTCACCGGCACCTGCCGCGTCACCATGTGCGTCATCACCACGTTGATCGACTGCGGGTCGGTCGTCGCGAGGACCGACGCGAACGGCCTCACCTCCGGCTGCTGCTTGAGCAGCTCCAGCAGGTTGATCGTCTTGACCTCACCCGACTGCCCCTCGAGCTGCTCGATCGGCGCGTTGATCCGCAGCGTCTTGCCGTCGAGCAGCCGCTCGGCGTCCTGGGCGATCCCCGTCGGCCCCTCGATCCGCAGCTTCACGTACCCCGGCACCACCAGCACCGCCCCGCCGCCCGGCCCGCCGCCGCCCCCTAGCGCGCCGTCCTTGTTGGGCACGCCCGTGATCGTCCCCGGCTTGACCGGCCCTCCCCCCGTCCCTGCCGCGCCCGTGCTCCCGCCGGCCGCCGTGCCCACCCCACCTTGCACGCCCTCGGCCGTCTGTGGCACAAGCCGCAGCACGTAGTCCCCCTTCGGGTCCGCGAAGATCTCCACCTGCACCGTCGGCTCGACGGTCGTCAGGCTCTCGCCCTCGGCCCACACCCACACCAGGACGCTCACCAGCGTCACCAGCACAAACGTCCGCACGTCCATCTGCAAGAGCCGTTTCATGCGCCGGTCTCCCCCTCGCTCTCGCCCGCTCTCTCCCCCGCCTCGGGCTTGGCGCTCTTCGTCGCTCCGGGCTTCTCACGCATCAGGTCGATGTCGTCCTCGCCCATCTCCTCGGGCACGTCGGCGCTGCTGGCCGGGTTCATCGCCGAGCCCAGCCGCTGACGCAGATGGTCGCGGAGCTGCTCGGCCGAGGAGAACCGCACGAGCTTGCCGCGTTCGGCGACGCTGATGCGCCCCGTCTCCTCGCTGACGACGACCACGACGGCGTCGCACTCCTTGCTCAGCCCCACCGCGGCTCGGTGCCGCGAGCCGAGCGTCTCGTCGGGCATGTCCTCGGGGTCCGCGAGCGGCAGCTGCACGCCGGCCATCATCACCCGGTCGCCCCGCACCACGACCGCCAGGTCGTGCAGCGTCGAGCCGGGGAAGAAGATCGTCTGCAGGAGCGGCGCCGAGACCCGCGCGTCGATGAACGTCCCCCCGCCGCCCCCCTCGGCGACCGCGCGGATCGGCACCTCGCGCTCGATCGCCAGGATCGCCCCGAAGCGGGCCTTGCTGAGGAAGCCGCAGGCGTCGACGATCGCGTCGATCGCGCTGCCCCCGCCGGTGGTCTGCATCCGCCGGAGGATCGGCGTCTCGCCCAGGCGGATGAGCCCCCGGCGCAGCTCCGGCTGAAAGATCACGATCAGCGTGATCGCCAGCAGCGTCATGAACTCGCTGTAGAGGAACGTGATCCGCTCCAGCACGTCGCGCTGCCCGACGATGCGGACCACCAGCGTGGAAACAACGATCATCAGCAGCAGGGCCTTGAGCGCCCCGGCGGCCCGCGTCCCCTGCACAAACTTCACCACCGCATACACGACGACCCAGATGATCGCCAGCTCGAGCGCGATCTCCCACTTCGGGTAGGACTCCCAGACCCGTTCCCATAGCCGCTGGATGCGAGAGAAGAAGTCCACGCCGCTGCAACCTCACTGCCTCACGAACCTATGACACATGACACCGGCCGGGAGCGAGCTCCCGCAACACGCCCTCTTCGGCCCATCCACGTCCGGCCGCGCAGCCGATAACCCGGAGGCGGACCCGGACTTGTTCCTCATATCGGCCGATGCCGCCGGAGTCTACCCTCCCCGGCGATGGCGCGTGTCACCGAGTTTCAACCGACCCCCAACCCCAACGCGCTCAAGTGCGTCCTGGACGCGGCGGTCTCGGATCGGCCCCGCTCGTTCCGCTCAGCCGCCGATCTGGGTGACCCGGCCGCCGAACCGCTCGCCGCGGCGCTCTTTGCCCTCCCCGGCGTCGCCGGCCTGCTGATCTGCGACAACTGGGTGACCGTCAACAAGGCCCCCGACGCCGCGTGGCCGGCGCTCAAGCCCGCGATCTCCCGCGTGCTCAAGGCCCACGCCTGATCGCCTCGGGCCGGTCCTTCGCCTCTGCCGCGGCAGCGCCCGCGTCGGCGGTCTGCTTGGAAACCACCCGCCCCTCCCCGTCGATCATCAGCCCCACCGCCGCCAGCTCGCCCGAGTCCCAGGGCTCGCTCACCACCTCCCCCGCCTCCGGCCTGCGCAGCAGCACCCGCTCCCCCGCCTCGAGCCCGGCGGCGATCTCGGCGTACCGGTCCGACCGGCGGCCCATCATCACCGGCCGCCTCGCCCACTGCCCCCCGTCACGCACGTACACGTAGCGCACCAGCCCCTCGTTAAACACGGCCTGCACCGGCACGGCGAGCGCATCGCTCACCTCGCCCATGATGATCTCGGCGTCGCAGCGCATCGAGGGCTTGAGCCCAGCGCGGCCGCGCCCCGCCGCCGCCCCACCGCCGCTCGGCGCCCCGCCCGGCGCGCCCCCCGCCAACGCCGCGACCGCGTCCTTGCTCAGCGCGATCCGCACGGTGTATTCCTTGACGTTCGGGTCGCCCCGCCACCCGCCGGAGGACTCGGCGAGCACGCCGATGCTCTCGACCTCGCCGGGGATCCGCTGCCCGCCCACCGCGTCGACCTTGACGAACGCCGGCTGCCCCGGCCGCACGCGCCCGGCGATCGCCTCGTGCACCTTCACCGACGCGACCATCTCCGACGTGTCCGGCAGCACGATGAGCAGCATGTTGGGGTGCACCTTCGTCCCCACCTGGAGCGGCCCGTCGTCGTTGCCCCAGCGCATCCCCTGCTCCATGCTCGTCGCGTAGACCACCAGCCCGGCCGAGGGGGCGACGATCGTCGACTTGGCGAGCTGGTCCTTGTACTTGTCCATGATGCGCTGCCGCTGGGCGTACGCCTCGCGGCGGTTGTCCAGGCTCGCCTGCTTGGACGCCAGCCGCAGCTCGTTCTGCTTCTTCACCCGCTCCAGCTCGGCCCGCGCATTGGCCAGGTCCGTCTCGCGCTGCTTGAGGTCCTTCTGGTACTGGTACTCCTCGTACACGTCGCGGTCGAGCAGCGCCTTGGCCAGGTCGGCCTGCGCCTGCTCGTAGTCGCGCTCGTCGCGCTTGAGGCTGTCCATCGAGTAAAAACCCGCGCTCTGCAGCTCGCGGCTCTTGGCGACGACCTCCTCGAGCCGCTTCACCTCTTTCTGGGCTCGCTCGATCGCGTGCGCCTGGTCGAGCCGCGTGATCTTGACCTCGCCCTCCTGCCACTTCTGCAAATCCAGCTCGGCGATCTCCATCTTCGACTGCGCCGAGCGGAGCGTCGACTCGTTCTCGCTCTGCTGGATGAGGTATTCCTCCTCCGCGGCGGTCAGGTCGGTCTGCGCGTTCTTCAGCTCCAGCGTCTGGTCGTCGATCTTCTGCAACAGCGTCTCGGCGTTGAGCTTGACCAGCAGGTCGCCGGGCTGGACGAACGTCCCTTCGGGGACGACGTCGACGATGGTCGTCTCGTTCTCGACGGCGCTGCGGATCTCGATCTTGTTCTTGGCCGCAAGCTCGCCCGCGGCGATGGTGGTGATGTCGAAGCGCTGCTTGGCGACCTCGTACACGTCGACGTTGGGCCGCCCCGCCCCCCCTGCCCCGCCCGCGCCCCCGGCCTCTCCCGCGCCCGCGGACGACCCGGCGCCGAGCACGCCCGTCCGCGTCAGCGCCGTCCAGGCGCCCACGGCCACACCGACGGCGACGAGGACGCCCACTGTTCGTTTCACCGCTCGGTTCATCCGCACTCCTTGCCGCCGGTCTTGTCCCTGCTTTGTCGCTCTCTTGGATGCCCGGCCGCGCACGCCGATTCGCGGGGGGGGGCCGATACCCCTGTCTTCTACCGATCACCCCCCCGCCGGTGCCGCCCCGGCACGCCGATCGCTCATCCGGCATAACGCGGCAGGCCCTGACGTATTCCGCTCCGCCCCTTGCCGAGACCGTACCAACGGCTTCTATGCTTTTCGACGCTCGGCCCTCCCCGGCAACCGAAATCCGCTGGATTGACCGATTTTTGTCCGTGTCTCCCCGTGACTACCCCCGCCGCCCATCCACGCCTTGTCTTCTGCGTCGCCGCCCCGGCCGAGGCGAGGGCCGTCGCGCAGGGGCTGGAAATCGACCCCGCGCTCGTGAGCCCCGAGCCGGCCGGCGCATGGACGCCGCTCGTGCGCGACGCGGGCGGCCGGGAGGTGGTGCTGCTGCAGACGGGCGTGGGCAAGGTCAACGCCGCGGCGTGCGTCACGGCGTACCTGATGAGCCGCCCGGACCAGCAAAACGGCCGGAAAACCGCGGTATTGTCCGTGGGGGTCGCGGGAGCGCTCCCCGGCTCGCCCGCGGCGATCGGCGACACGGTGCTCGCGACCGTGTCCCTGTACGCCGACGAGGGCGTCGCCGTCCCCCCCGCCTCCCCCCCCCCTGCTACTTCCTCGCTCACCGAGGGTTTTCAGGACATGGCGGCCGTCGGTTTTTCCTACGGCACGCCGACGGTCTGGCCCACGATGGGCGTGCCCGCTTCGGCCGAGGCCCTCGCCGCCTGGCGGGCGGCGTTCCACGCGGCGGGGCTCGCCGTCCATCTCGGGCCCATCGCGACCATCTCGACGTGCGCGGGGACGGACGGGCGTGCCGAGGCGGTGGCGAGGCGGACGGGGGCGATCGCCGAGGCGATGGAAGGGGCGGCTATCGGGCACGCTGTCCACCGGTTTGCCACACATTGCCCCGAGTTACCGGCCCCCTGTTTCGGCGAACTGCGGGTGATTTCCAACACCACCGGCGACCGGTCCCGGCAGAAGTGGAACCTTTCCCTCGCCCTTGCGCATCTTGCTGAGGCCGTCCGGGTCATCACGGCCGCGGTCTGAGCTTCGATCAGGCGGAAAATTCGGGGTTCTCCCGTAATCGAGGGATGATTTTTTCGTGGGTGGTCGAGTACACTGGGGGGAGGGAGGGGTGACTCCCATGCCGACGCAATGGTCCGAATCCATCCTGGTGGCCGATCTGGCCGGCGAACCCGACTTCTCCGAGGAGCTCTCGGCGGTGCATGAGCGCGTGGCGGCGACGCCCTTGGGCGAGCTGCACAGCGCCGAGGTCGCGGCCGGCGCGGGAGCTGGGGCGGCCGGGGGGG
>CAZZDW010000108.1:0-10156 GCA_964652945.1 uncultured Phycisphaeraceae bacterium | reverse complement strand
GCCCTATGGGATGCTCAGAGATGACCGCAGGGCGGGCGGGACGCCCGCCCCACCCGCAAGCGAGTTGAGTTTGCGCTTTCTGACAATCGGAAACTTGCATAATCCGCGTGAGCGAGCGTCGTGTGTCCCTCGGCGTGTTGCACGCCGGTTGAACGCGAATCAGCGCTGGAGAAATGAACGCTCGCTGACGCTTCGCGTCTCGTAAAAGGCCGCCAAGAACGCGTCCGCGAATCACCCCCTCCCCTCCCACTCGTCCTTCCCCCATCACACCCCCACCGCCTCCGGCTCTTTCTTCTGCGTCTTGGCGCTGATCCCCAGCTGCACCATCGGCCCGTGCGGGCGCTTGGCCTCTTCGGCGAGCTTGGCCGCCTCGTCGGGGTCGACGTAGCTCGACGACATCATCGCCTTGATCGTCCCCCACAGGCCACCGATCGACGCGAAGGTGTGGTCGACGGCCGACGGCTCGTAGCCGCAGTGGACCATGCACTGCTGGCAGGCGCGGTTGCCGCTGGCTCGGCCGTACCGCTCCCACTCGGTCGTCTCCATCAGCTCCTTGAACGAGTCGACGTAGCCGTCCTGCAACAGATAGCACGGCTTCTGCCAGCCGAAGAGGTTGAACGTCGGATTCCCCCACGGCAGACACTCGTACTCCCTCTTGCCCATCAGAAACTCGAGGAACAACGGCGACTGGTTGAACTTCCACTCGCTCTTGCGGTTGCTCAGCAGCATCTTGAAGAACCGCCGTGTGTTGTCGCGCTCACGCAAAAACGACTTCTGGTCCGGGGCTTTCGGATACGCGTACCCCGGCGAGACCATCATCCCCTCGACGCCGAGGGCCATCATCTCGTCGAAGAACGCCCGCACCGAGTTGGGGTCGGCCCCGTCAAAGAGCGTCGTGTTGGTCGTGACGCGGAAGCCCATCTCGACGGCGAGCCGGATTCCCTCGACGGCCGTCGTGTACGTCCCCTCGCGGCAGACGGCGAAGTCGTGGTGCTCCTCCTGCCCGTCCATGTGCACGCTGAACGTCAGGAACTTGCTCGGCTTGAAAAGGCCCTCTTCGAGCTTCTTTTTGAGCAGCAGCGCGTTGGTGCAGAGATAGATGTACTTCTTGCGGGCGATGAGCCCCTCGACGATCTCCTTGATCTGCGGGTGCAGCAGCGGCTCGCCGCCGGGGATCGAGACCATCGGGGCGCCGCACTCCTCGACGGCCTTGAAGCACGCCTCCGGCGAGAGGTCGCGTTTGAGGATGTGCGGCGGGTACTGGATCTTGCCGCAGCCGGCGCAGGCGAGGTTGCAGCGGAGCAGGGGCTCCAGCATGAGGACGAGGGGGTAGCGTTTATTGCCGCGCAGCCGCTGCCCGAGGACATACGACGCGACGGTCCACATCTGCGAGATCGGCACACCCATGGGCAGATGTTAGCGGGGACTTGGGAAGGCGTGGGGCGTAGGACGTAAGGCGTCGGTGGCATGACTGTCGAGAGGGCATTGGGCATTCGGGATTCGGCATTCGAAAGACAGGGGTCTGCGAATGCCGAATGCCAAATCCCGAATGCCGGTTGATACTCCAGCGCCGATCCCCACGCCTTTCCCTTGCCCAAACATTTTGCCCATTCCTTCGTACACTCTGCCGATCTCCTACTCCCCCGCTCTTTCTCGCAAGGCCCTGCCAGTGCCCAAACGGACCGACGAAGAACTCCTCGCGGCGTACCGCAACGGTGAAAGCCAGCTCTTCGAAGAGCTCGTCCGCCGGCACCACGACGACCTCATGCGGTTCCTCACACGCCTCACCGGCAGCCGAACGGTCGCCGAGGACGCCTTCCAGGAGGCCTTCCTGCAGGTCCACTTATCGGCCGAGACGTTCGACGTGAATCGCCGGTTCAAGCCGTGGCTTTTTACGATTGCCGCGAACAAGGCACGGGACGCCCTGCGTAGAAACGCGCGGCGGCGGACGCTCGACCTCTCCGCTCCCATCTCTGGCTCGGGCGCTGGCAACGGCGGCGGGAACGGGGAGGGAGGGGCCGGTCGGACGTTCGTCGACCTGATGGAGATCGACGTCCCGACGCCCGACTTTGCCATGGGGCAGGAAGAGCAGGGGCGTCTTGTTCAGAAAGCCGTCGACCAGATGCCCTGGTCGCTGCGGGAGATTCTGCTGCTGGCCTACTTCCAACGCCTGAGTTACAACCAGATCGCCGACTCCCTCGGTATCCCATTGGGAACGGTGAAGTCTCGATTGCACTCGGCGGTGGCGTCGTTCGCCAAGCAGTGGCAGGACGTGTCGAAAGGGAACGCGACGCGATGACCCCCCCCTCTTCACAGCCGCACAATCCGTTTGAAGGTGATTCCTCGCTGGCCGATGCGACCAAGATCGGCCCTGCCGTGCCGGATCAGGCCGAATCGCCGATGCTGGGTGAGGCCGACGCGCGGGCGATCGACGCGCTGATCGAGATGGGCTTTGAAGCATCGGACTCGGCGTCAACGGATGCACGGACCAAGCGGGCCGTCTCGCTCTTGTCGCTCCTGCACATGCCGATCGAGCCGTCGCACGAGCAGCGGGAGCTGCTCATCGACGTGACCGTGGCCCGCGTTGCGCGAGCGGCGGGGCTTGGGCTGAACCACGGGGCCGACGCGCCGCCGCTGTGCGCGGCGGACGAACGCGCGGTCGACGCGTATGTCCAAGCGGGCTATGACGCGGCGGCTGTTCAGGGAGACGATGCACCGCGGGCCGATCGGATCGACCGGCTGCTCTCGCTCGTCGGCGTCGGCACGGAAGACACACGCCCCGGCGAAGGGGAACTGGTCGAGCGCACGCTCGCGGCCGTCGACGAGGAAGTGCGCAACGAAGAAGACCGCCTGAAGTTCGAGCCCGCGCAGCAGCAGAACCGCGGGCGTGGGCGTCGCGCGTGGCAGTTTGCCGACGTGGTCGCGGCGGCGGCGATCCTGCTCATCGGCGGGGCGGTGCTGACGCCGGTGATGTCGATGCTGCGCGACTACGCGATGCGGGCGGGGTGTTTCGGGAACATGCAAGCCGCGGGGATGGGCCTGGCCTCGTACGCAGGTGATTACAAGGACTCGTTCCCGCTCGCCTCGGCGTCGACGCCGGGCACGACGTGGTGGCACGTCGGCGTGCCGGAGCGCTCCAACTCGGCCAACCTCTACACCGTCAGCCGGACGGGGTACGTCAAGCCCGCCGCCCTCGCCTGCGGCGGCAATCCGCTCGCCGACGGTCACGCGGCCGACCGCCTCAAGCCCGACAGCCGCGACTGGCAGCGCTTCGAGGACGTGTCGTACTCCTTCCAGAACCTCTTCGCCAACCAGCGCCCGACGTGGACCCAGAACGGGCAAGGCAGGGCTGGGGGGGTCGGGGGGGGAAGGGTTGTCGTATTGACCGACCGCTCGCCGGTGACGATCCGGGCGAGGGCGGGGCACTTCATCAACCCCTACGCCAACTCCCCCAACCACGACGAGCAGGGGCAGAACGTCCTCTTCAACGACGGCTCGGCTCAATGGGCGACCTCGCCGGTCCTCCAAGAAGGCGGCGGGGACAACATCTGGCTGCCACGGTCGATCGAGTCGCTGCTGAAGGCCCGCGGCCGTCCGGCGGAGGCCGAGCCCATCAAGGGCGTCGAATCGCCCGATTCACGGGACGACGTCTTCGTGGGACCGTGATTTGGTGGCACCGATCTCCAGATCGGTGCGTGGGCGCACGTGATCAGGAACCCCCACGCACCGGTCAGGAGACCGGTGCCACCAAAGGCATGTTCCCAGTAGCTTTCGGGCGTCGTTCGGTCTATCATCACGACCCCGTCAAGCGGCGTTCCCGAGGTCACGGAGGGCCGGGGAAGGCGCTGACTGTTTTCGCCCGTCTATGAACGGATATTGGACATGCCCAAGAACAAGAGCCACAAATCGACGTTGAAGCGGATCCGCCTGACCAAGACCGGCAAGGTGCGTCACAACCGCGCCTTCGGCAAGCACCTCCGCTCGCACAAGAGCGGCAAGCGCCTTCGCCGCCTCCGCCAGGACAAGTTCATGTCCAACCCGGAGGCGAAGCGTCTCGAGAAGCTGCTGTTCCGCCGCCTGCGTGGGCGGGACCAGTCCCGCGCGGCGCTGAAGCGCAGCCCGTCGCCCGCCGAGCGCCGCGCGGCGCAGGCGGAGAAGAAGGCTGCTGCTGCGAAGGCGCAGGACTAAGACATTGCTCGAAAACCCAGGGGGCTGAGCCCCTGGGCTTCTTTTTTGCAATCTGTGGTTGATGGAAGATCGCGATTGCTCGTCGGGAGCGAAGCCGGGCCCGGTTGGGCCCGCCCCGCAACGGGCGTCGAGTTGAGTGGAGTGTGATCTATGCCCCGCGTTCGTAAAGGCGCCGCACGGAATCAGGACCGCAAGAGAATTCTTCGGGCCGCCCGCGGCTATTTCGGTTCCAACCGCCGTTCCAAGTATCGCGCCGAGTACGCGCTGATCCGCGCGGGGTGCTACGCCTTCCGCGACCGCCGCCGGCGGAAGCGCGACTACCGGCGTCTGTGGATCACCCGCCTCACCGCGGCCTGCCGCATGCGGCAGACCCGCTACAGCCTGTTCATCAACGGGCTCAAGCACGCGGGCATCGTCCTCAACCGCAAGATGCTCTCGCAGCTGGCGATCGAGGACCCCAAGACCTTCGACCGGATCTGCGAGCTGGCGCTGAAGGTTTCAAAGGCCCAGCCCGAAGCCCCCAAGGCGAAGCAGACGGCCTGAACCGAACAACGTCACGTTGGCGTACGAAGACCTCCCGCGGCAACGGGAGGTCTTGTGCTTTAACAGGACACGAGCCCGATCGGTATCCTCTGGGTTGCTCTATTCACGGGGAGCGTATGGATGCATGATCTACCTCTGCTGACGACGATCGCCGCCGGCTTTGCCGCGGCGTGGCTGCTGGGCCTGCTCACGCAGAGCCTGAGGCTCTCGCCGATCGTCGGGTACCTGCTGGCCGGGATCGCCATCGGGCCGTACACGCCGGGGTTTGTCGGCGACACGCACATCGCCCAGCAACTGGCCGAGGTCGGTGTGATCCTCATGATGTTCGGCGTGGGGCTGCACTTTCATCTCAAGGACCTGGCGGCGGTCAAATGGATCGCGATCCCCGGCGCGGTCGTTCAGAGCCTGGTGGCGACCCTGGCCGCCGCGGTGGTCTTCTCGTTCTTCGGCTGGCCGTTGAAGAACGGGGTGATCCTGGGGATGGCGATGGCGGTCGCGAGCACGGTCGTGCTGCTCCGCGGCTTGATGGACCGCGGCCTGCTTGACTCCGAGCACGGGCACGTCGCCGTCGGGTGGCTCATCGTCGAGGACATCTTCACCGTGCTCCTGCTGATGCTCGTGCCGGTGCTGGCAAGCGGCGGCGAAGCGGCCGCCGACGGGCACGGGGCCGTCGAGGCGTCGTCGTGGGTGGTCTCGGTCGGCTGGGCGGTGGGCAAGCTGGCGGCCCTGGTGGCGATCGTGCTGCTAGCCGGGTCCAAGCTCGTGCCGTGGGTGCTCACCCAGGTCGCACGGCTGCGCTCGCAGGAGCTGTTCACGCTGACGGTGCTGGTGATGTCGATCACCATCGCCGTCGGCTCGGCGGAGTTCTTCGGGGCCTCGATGGCGCTGGGGGCGTTCCTTGCGGGGATGGTGGTCGCGCAGTCGCCGGTGAGCCAGCAGGCGGCGGCCGACGCCCTGCCGATGCGAGACGCCTTCGCCGTGCTCTTTTTCGTCTCCGTCGGGATGATGTTCGACCCGTCGATGCTGACGCGGCAGCCGTGGATGGTGGCGGCCGGCGCGGGGGTCGTCCTCATCGCCAAGCCGCTGGCGGCCCTGGCGATCGTCGCCGTGCTCGGCTATTCGGCGCGGACGGCCCTGGCGGTGGCCATCGGGCTCGCGCAGATCGGCGAGTTCTCGTTCATCCTCTCGCAGGTCTCCCGCGAGCACGGCCTGATGTCCGAGGAGGGGCACCACGTGCTGGTGGCCGTGGCGATCATCTCGATCACGCTCAACCCGCTGCTCTTCCGCTCGATCGACGGCATCGAGGCGTGGCTGAAGGGCCGCCGTCGCCTCTGGCGGCTGCTCAACGGGCGGGCCGACGCGCGGATGCGGGCGATCAACGCGGAGGCGCAGGCCGCGATCGCCGCCGCGGGCGAGGCCAAGCCGATGGCGATCATCGTCGGTTACGGGCCGGTCGGGCGGGTGGTCGACGCGCTTTTGCGCGACGCCGGGCTGCACACGGTCATCATCGAGATGAACATGGACACGGTGCAATCGCTCAGCCGCGGCGGGCGGACGGCGATCTTCGGCGACGCCACGCGGCGCGAGGTGCTCGAACAGGCCGGGCTCAAGCGGGCGGCTCACCTGGTGCTCACCCTGCCGCACTCGACCGACCGTGGGCCGCTGGTGATGACGGCCCGAGAGCTGAACCCCGACATCGAGATCACCGTGCGGGCGCGGTACCTCGGCGAGCAAGAAACCCTCTCGCACGCCGGCGCCAACCGGGTGATCTACGAAGAAGGCGAAGCCGGCGTGGCGCTGGCGCGGCACATCATGCAACGCCGCGGCATCGACCAGAAGACCATCGATCAGCTCCTCGCGGCCATCCGGCGTGTGTGGCGGATGCAGGACGACGAGGGAAAGCCGGGCGAGCGGCCATAAAAACTGTTGAAAATCTTTGTCTTTGGTGGCACCGCTCTCCGAGTGGTGCGTGGGCGAGCTTGAAATCGAGCGCCCGCGCTCGGCTCGGAGAGCCGAGCCACCAGAAAACCAGAAGTTCTGAAATAGTCTCTTACACGACGCCGCAGAGCTTGTAGAGGAGCCTCGCGCCCACCGCGGCGTCCCATTCGGGCTCGCCGCCCTCCTCACCGGCATTCGGACCGGGGCAGACCTCGACGAGGTCGAAGCCGATGACGCGACGGCCGGAGTCTTTGAGCTTCTTGAGCAGCAGCGCGGCGATCGGGAACGGCAGGCCCCCCGGCACCGGCGTGCCCGTGTGCGGGCACAGCGAGGGCTCGAGCGCGTCGATGTCGAACGAGACGTACACGACAGCCGGCAGTGCCGCGATCGCCTTGTCGAGAACATCAGCCCACGCCCCGCCGCTTGCCAGATGGTCCTGGATGTCCTGGTCGTAGAACACGGCCACGCGATCGCTGTGCTTCTCGGCGAACTCGCGCTCGCGCGAGCCGTAGTCGCGGATGCCGACCTGCACGATCTTGGAGACGGCGTCGCCCCCCCCTGCGCGCGTCAGCACGTTGTGCATGATCGAGGCGTGCGAGAAGTGGAACCCCTCGAAGGCCTCGCGGAAGTCCATGTGCGCATCGACGTGCAGGATGCCGAACCCCCTCCCGCTCGGCCCCGCCACATCCTCAAACCGTCCCCCGGCGGGGTGGTGATGGCGGAGGTACTCGGCGCACGCCTTGATCGCGCCCAGCGGCGTGGAGTGGTCGCCGCCGACGAGCCCCGGCACCTTGCCCTCGCGCAGGATGCGGAGGAACTCGTCGTAGACATACTCCTCGACGGCCTCGCAGGCCCGCTTCACCTCGGCGACTGCGTGGAGCTGCTCGTCGGTGGGGTCGGCACTGAGCCCCCCTTCGGCGATGATCGGGACGGCGTGGTCGCGTGCCGTCCGAGAACGGTCGGCGATCGCCTCCGGCTCGTCGAGCATGTGGATCCCCTGCTGGTAGATGTTGCCGAACTGGTGGTCGAAGAGGTCGACCTGCGCCGAGGCGGCCCGGATCGCGGCCGGCCCGGCCGAGGTGCCCCCGCCGTAGGACGTGGTGGCGTCGAACGGGACGGGGACGAGGACGATCCGCGACTCTTCGCGGGTGAAGGGCAGGCCGAAGACCCCCGAGCCGGGTTGAGCCGCGGCGTCGGGGTCGAAGGACGGGGATGAAGCGAGGTTCTGGGGCATGGACGACGGTAGGTGTGGGCCGAGCCGCAGGGGACAGACGCCCCCCGCTCACGCGGCCCCGGGACCATTTCGCTGGGGCTTCGTGCGGATCTGTCCGGCCTCACTTGACCTGCTTGCCGACGGGGTTAATCTTCCTGTTCACAAGTCGGGTAGATAGCTCAGTTGGTAGAGCACCGCACTGAAAATGCGGGGGTCGCCGGTTCAAGTCCGGCTCTGCCCATTAGTCCATTTTGCGACAGATCGCACGCAATCGCGTCATCTCGCAAAACCCCTGTAAAACCAGTGTCTTTCGATGATTTCCGCGAGGCCGTGCGAACGTGCCGAATGCTTGGCGCTGATGTCTTCTTCTTCGGGTACAAGCAGGCCGTCCAGCCGCTGGCGTTCTTTGACGCGTCGGTCTCCACCCGCCGGACCGGCGACGCCAACGCCGGCCAGGATTTGCTGGTCCCGTCGAGCTTGCTGCTCGTGACGAAGCTGAAATACGTCCCCGACGCCGGCTTCGAATCGCCGACGCTCACGGGCGAAGAGACGTCCGGGCCGGGGTACTACCGCTGGACGCGAGCCGGCCTGGCGGGCGTCGACTTCGGCGGCAAAGAGATCACCAAGTACACCACGCGGTCGACGCGGTAAGCGTTCTCCGTGCGAAGAGCCGCACGGCTCACCCCGGCACGTCCAGGTCCGGGATCGAGTGGAACGCGATCCGCACGGGCGCGCTCTGCTTGGCGACGTGCATCGAGCCGGAGTAGATCGCCGTCTTGCCGAATCGGCGGTTGATCGCGTCCATCACGCCGCCGAGTTTCGGCGTCGGCCTCGGCGGCGAAAACAGCGGCAGCGTGCTCCCCACCACCGGCTCCAGGTCGCTCAGCGCCAGCCCCACCTTGAGCGGCTTCCACGCGCCGCGCCCGCGCAGCTCCGCGACCGCCTCGTCCCACAACCGCGCAAAGACCCGCACCAGCGTCAGCGTGTCCTCCGTCCGCGGCTCGATCACCGCCCCCACTTCAACGCCGCCCCACTCGGCCCCCTCGCGCTTGGGTCCCCAACGTCCGGGGCCGTTCTCCGCGCCCATCAGCCGCACGAAGACGTCGAGCCGACCGGTCTGCATGCCGCTCTGCCGCAGACGAGCGCCGGCCTTGTGCAACAGCCGGATCAGCACCGCCCGCGCCTCGGCCTCGTCCCGCTCCTCGGGCGGCAGCACGTGCTCGTGCCCGATCGACCGCTTCCGCGTCGGCGTTTCGCCCGTCTCGTGCCCGCGCAGCCACCGGTACCAATACCGCCCGACGACCGAGCCCCAGATCTCGGCGAGCCGCGCCTCGCTCTGCGCCAGCAGATCCTCGATCGTCCAGACCTTGTACGAGTTGAGCCGTTTCTCCATCCGCGGCCCGACACCCGGCAGATCCCGCAACACCAGCCCCGCCTCGATCAGCCGCCGCGGCAGCTCGTCCTGGCGGATCATCACCAACCCGTCGGGCTTCTGCATGTCCGTCGCGACTTTCGCGAGCACACGATTCGGCGCGAGCCCGACCGAGCACTTCATCACCTCGCCGACGCGCCCGCAGATCGCGGCCTTGACCTTCCGCCCGAGCTCCATCGCCCGCCCCGGCTCCTGCTGCGCGCCCAGCAGCTTGCACTCCATCTCGTCGATCGACCAGACCTTGTGCACCGGCAGCACGCTGTCGACGGCCGCGATCACCTCGTGGTGCATCTGGATGTACAGCTCGTGCCGCCCCTCGACGAGCGCGATCTCCGGGCACAGCCGCTTGGCGTCGTAGACCTTGGTGCCGGTCCTGACGCCGAAGGCCTTGGCCTCGTAGGACGCGGCGATGCACGAGGTCGTGTCGGCGAGCATCGGCACGACCCCGACCGGACGGCCGCGCAGCTCCGGGCGCGTCTGCTGCTCGCACGACGCGAAGTATGAGTTCAGGTCTACGAAGAGCGACCGAACAAACATTGAATCAAGCGTACCACACCCGGCGAAGATTTCCACGCGATCCGACGCCTATCCCGCGTCCTGCCGGCAAGAATGTCTTTGGCATCATCACGACACACGGAGAACGGACTCGATGAAACTCCTCGACGGCAAGCTCGCCCTCATCGTCGGCATCGCCAACGAACGCTCCTACGCCTGGTACATCGCCCAGTCGCTTATCGCGCACGGCTGCCGCTGCGCCTACACGCACCTGCCGGGCGAAAAGAACGAACGCCGCACCCGCCGCGCGATCGAGGCCCTCGGTGCGGGGGGGGGCGATCCGTGGC
>CAZZDW010000107.1:0-10610 GCA_964652945.1 uncultured Phycisphaeraceae bacterium | reverse complement strand
CGCAGAGCGGCACGTATCAAGGCAATAGCACGACCTGCACGCCGACGAACCCGTGTCCCCAGCCGACCGGCGCGTGCTGCTTCGCCGACGGCATGTGCTCCATCCTCACCCAGGCTAACTGCACCGCGCAGAGCGGCGTCTACCAAGGCGACAACACCACCTGCACGCCGACGAATCCGTGCCCGCAGCCCCCCCCAACCGGCGCATGCTGTGCGGCTGACGGGCAATGCTCGATCCAGACCGCCGCGGCCTGCGCGATGCTCGAAGGCGTCTACCAGGGCGACAGCTCCACATGCGCGCCGAATCCGTGCCCACTGCCGACGGGCGCGTGCTGCTTCGCCGACGGCATGTGCTCCATCCTCACCCAGGCTAACTGCACCGCGCAGAGCGGCGTCTACCAGGGCAACAACTCCACCTGCACGCCGACCAACCCATGCCCGCAGCCGACGGGTGCGTGCTGCTTCGCCGACGGCATGTGCTCCATCCTCACCCAGGCCAACTGCGCCGCGCAGAGCGGCGTCTACCAGGGCAACAATACCACCTGCACGCCGACCAACCCGTGCCCCCAGCCGACCGGCGCGTGCTGTGCGGCGGACGGGCAGTGCTCGATCCAGACCGCCGCGGACTGCGCGACGCTCGAGGGCGTCTACCAGGGCGACGGCTCCACGTGCGCGCCGAATCCGTGCCCGTTGCCGACGGGCGCGTGCTGCTTCGCCGACGGCTCGTGCCAGGTCCTCGACGCGATGGACTGCGCCACCATGAACGGCGCATACTTCGGCGATGAGACGGTCTGCGAGCCCAACCCGTGCCCGCAGCCGCCGCCGACGGGCGCGTGCTGCTTCGAGGACGGCTCGTGCACCATCCTCGCCGAGCTCGACTGCGGCACGCAGGACGGCGTGTGGCAGGGCGGCTCGAGCGCGTGCATCCCCAACACCTGCCCGCAGCCGGCGACGGGCGCGTGCTGCTTCGCCGAGACGGGCACGTGCACGGTCCAGACCGCCGCCCAGTGCGGCGACGCGGGGGGCGTGTACCAGGGCGACAACACCGCCTGCTCGCCCAATCCCTGCCCGCAGCCGATCGGGGCTTGCTGCTTCGCCGACGGCACGTGCGTGGTCTTCGACCGGCTTACCTGCCTGAGCAAGAGCGACAACTTCCAGGGCGGCGGCACGGTCTGCTCGCCCAACCCGTGTCCCCCGCCGCCGGCGATCGGCGCGTGCTGCTTCCCCGACGGGACGTGCGGCCTGTTCACCCAGGCGACGTGCGCCGCCGTCATGGGCGTCTACCAGGGCGACTTTGTCGCCTGCTCGCAGGTCACCTGCCCGCCGCCGGCGACCGGCGCCTGCTGCGCCGGCGAGAACGCGTGCACCATCCGCACCGCCGCCTCGTGCGCCTCGATCGGCGGCACGTTCATGGGCGCGACCACCGCCTGCTCGCCCCCCCCCGGCCCCTGCACGCCGCCGGAAGGGGCCTGCTGCGTCGGCACGGCGTGCGTGGTCGCCACGCCGGAGGGGTGCTCCTCGCAGGGCGGCGTCTTCCACGGCTCGGGCTCGACCTGCCAAGCCCCCGGCAACCCGATGACCTGCTGCCCGGCCAACTTCAACAACGTCAACGGCGTCACGGTGCAGGACATCTTCGACTTCCTCACCGCCTGGCTCGCCGCGTCGCCGAACGCGGACTTCAACCACGTCAACGGCGTCACGGTACAGGACATCTTCGACTTCCTCACCGCCTGGCTCGCAGGGTGCGCGTGAAAACCCGCGCTGACGCGAAGCGTGAGATGAATGCAAGGTTGAGATGATCGAGTGTTCAGAAAATCATGGAAAACCGTTTGAACCACGGAGAACGCGGAGGGCACGGAGCGTCGCATCCAGTCTCGACGCCTCTGCGTGAACCTGCTGCTTTTTATGCCTTCGTCTGTGCGCTCCGTGTGCTCTGTGGTTCAAATTCCTTCTCTTGCATTGTGTCTGAGCTGAACATCAGTCGGCAGCACACTGCCCTGCTCGTCGTCCCTTTCGTTCCTGCAACGCCACGAGCACGCCGGCGGCGAGGCAGCCGACGAGGTTCGAGACCAGGTCCCAGCCGGTGTTGCTGTAGCCGCCGACGTTGGTCTCGGTGATGCGCGTCGCGGCGAACTCGACGACCTCGTTGAGCGCCCCGAGGCCCATCCCCAGCAGCACGACGGCCATGAACAGCCCGGCGCCGACCCGCGGCGGCGAGTCGTAGGTCGCCCTCAGCCCGCCCCACGCCGCCAGCGAGGCGGCGAAGAAGCCCAGCGCGTGCACGACCTGGTCGTACTTGGGCAGCCACGGCAGCAGGCGGAGGTTGTAGAGCACGGACGCGTGCGGCCCATCGGCCCCCGGCGGCTCGGTCACCGACCGCGGGATCGGCAGCATGCCGCCGAGCAGGTGCGCAAGGCCCCACGCGGCGAGCCCCCACAGGACGAACATCGGCAGGCGCGATCGCCGGTCGAGCCAGACGACCACGCCGGCGATGAGGGCCAGGACGACGCTGTAGAACAGGAACTCGCCGTTGCGCTGCACGACGGCCGCGACCGCCGCGGCGAGCGTGTAGCCGCCGACGACCGCGCCGAGCGCCCGGTATCTGCATGGGAGAAGGTGTTTCATAGCTCTTTGCAACCTCGTGGCCCGTGCCGAAAGGATAATCATGCGTGCCCGGCCGCTGATGGTTTCGGCGGGGAGAGCGTGAGCGGGGCAGCCGGCCCCTCTCACACAGCGAACCACTCGAATCGTGCGGCTTGCCACCCGCCTATCATTCTCCGATCTTTGACAATCGGGGCCGAACATGGCTATCGACCGGGCAGGGAAGGTACGGCGTGGCGCGTCCAGGAGCATGCAGGCCTGGTAAAAAGCATGCACCACATTTTTAGTTGGCACTCCCAACTACGCTCTCGCGGCCTAACTTAGGTTGCGCGTCCCGCGTTTGACACCCGATAGAACACGGGATGAAGACATCGGGCTCCCCACACGGTGCGGCGTCGCCAAGCGCCGTGCGGGGTATATGTGGCGACTCGGCACAGGCAACGCCGTCGGCGGCGGTGCCCACGCCTAAACCAAAGCGCCGAACACACGCGTAGAGGCGCCGTGCTGACTGTCCCGGGACGGGGGTTCGACTCCCCCCGGCTCCATTTATTTTGAGCGTCGTTCGGTGTCGCTCGCTGACACACCTCGACGCACGTAGACTCCTGTTTTTCCAGGCTCTTTTGCACGCTCGACGACGTGGAATCCGCGTCATCCTGTGACACCGAAGGACCGCCCGAGACCGCCGTTTGTGCGTCTCCGTGTGCGTTCCTGTGTGCGTCGTTGCCGAGACCATACGTCGGCAGTGCGGCGACGGCCGAGACGAGCGGCAAGGCGTCCGTGTCGGTGTAGTTGTGGGCCGTAAGTCTTGGATCGGTGTGGCGGGCCAATGCCATCGCCACCCGTTGCGACGCGCCGCTCCGTTGAAGGTTTGTGATGAACGTCTTGCGCAGAGCGTGGAAGTCGACCTTCTTGCCGTCGGCATTCGTCCGTGCGATCTTGGCTGCTTCGAGATCCGTTTGGAACGTGTGATGGCTCGGGATGCCGCCCCGAAAAACTCTGGACGAACTGGCCGACTCTTCGCGGAGCTGGCGGAAGATCCCGAGAATAATCGGGCTCAAGGGCAGCACGTCCGCCCGTCGGGCCTTCGTCGCTTCTGCCCGCAGGCGGAGCTTGCCGGCATCGAGATCCACGTCGGACCAGCGAAGTTTGCGGAGCTCTCCACGCCGAAGCCCGGTATGCACCGCGGCCAGATACACCGCCCGACGCGGGCCGCTCACCGTCAACAGCCGTTCAACCTCGGCATCGGTCAACGCCCGCCGTGTGAACGTCTGCCGCCCGCGTCCATCGACTCGGCCGACATGCTCCAACGGGTTGTACATGATCCGCTGCGTCTGCTTTAGCCACTTGAGCAACGTAAAGATCGCATGCTGATAATCATTGAGCGTCTTCGCCGAGAGGTTCTGCCGATTTCGCCAGCCGATGAATGATTCGGCCGATACGTCACGGAGCAGCTTCCAGCCGCAATCGGCGATGAGCCGCGTTACCCGCTGATCGACTTTCCGGTAGTACTCGCGGGAACGATTACCGATGCGCAGATACACGATGAATTCTTGCAGATGATCGGCGAGCGATTTCGCCGCCGCTTGCGTCTGTGCTTCAGGCGCGAGGATGCCGGCACGCCGCCGCTCTTCCTGCTTGACGATCTCGGCGAGCTGCTGCTCGGCGACGCGTTTATCAGTCGTCTTCAGCGAGAACCGCGTATATGTCAGGTCATTATCAAGCCGGTACTGCCCGGACCAGTAACGACTCCGCTTGATCTTGCCGGTCTTCTTGTCGCGTCGCGACGGCTTGAATACCCCGTGCGGCATCACTGCGCCCTCTTTTGTTCGAGCCGTTCCATGTACTGTTCGAGCTCGACGACTCGTACACGCGGCGAGTTGCCGACCTTAATCGGCCTCGGAAACTTGCCAGCAGCGATGAGCCGATGCAGTGTCCGCTTGCTTACACTGAGAAGAGCCGCTGCCTTTTCGAGCGGTATAGAGCGGAGACGATCAAGCCTGTTCTGTGGCTCCATCACTTATTCTCCACCCGCAGATCATGCCGACGGCCTCGTTCGTCCCGCAGTCGCTCGCGCGTGCGTCGGATCTTCGGGGCGTCTTCCTGCCACTTTTTGACTTCTTCCGGCGTCAGCCGATCGCCCACCATCACGGCGATCGTCTTGAGGATCTTGGGGTGATCCATAATGCTCTGGACCACCGCCCCAACTACCGGCGACCCGAGAGTTTTCATAGCGGCTTCTTCTTCTTCGACCGCGATCTCCAATAGCAGCTCCATCAGCTTGGACCGTGAGTGATCCCGCAACGAGGCCAGCCGGTCGATCCGGGTGACCAGGTCGGGATCGAGGGTGACGGTGATTCGTTCTTTTTGCATAACATTATCATACTCTTACTATTATAAAGCGTCAAACGTTATTGAGCTTGGATTTTGAAACCTAGATTCGTGGTTTTCTACCTTAACAGATGATGTCGCTTACCGCACGAGCAGTTCCTGCCTACCGGAGTCGATACCTTCGAGATCGGCGATAGCCAAGCGGCATGACCGCTCCGTCGGCTGCACACACTGGGTTGAAAACAGATGTCCTGCACGGTCACGTCATTGACGTTGTTGAAGTCCGTTTCGCAGAGAGCCCGCGAGCTTTTCGTGCGTGTAACGAAGTTCATCGCTGGTTCCAGACTTCGCCGCCGCCGTAGTCGACGCCCTTGAGGCCGCCGCGGGTCCAGCGGTAATACCCGTTCAAGTTCCAGTTGACTCTGTACAGGCGCGGCGATTCAAACCCTAAGTCCGGGTTGTACGGGAACTTGGTTATAACCGTGTCGGTAACCTTGTAGTTCCTGCCATCCCAGCCGGGATTGGCGTCCTCGGTCTTGCGCGTAGAAACCGACCCGTCGAAGAACGCCACCGGCTGCCGCGCTTGCGGGTACAAGAAGAATGCTTCCTTCTTGGCGTAATGCCGTTCCTGCGAGTCGAACAGCGCGACCTTCATGCTGGGGAAAGCGACCTCCCCCATCGTCCGCGTGCCGAAGTGTCCTGCCTTGTTGTGGTTGTAGTGGTAATGGTCTCCCATCTGATAAATCCACTCGAGCGTCATATGGCCTTCCCCGGCGACACCGGGCAGCGGCATGCTCCGCGACCAGGCGTTGCCGGTGAGTTGATACGACGAGCTGTAAGGCCACCACGCGAGGGTCTTCTGGTTATCGCCGTTGAGCGGCTTGTACGGGTTCGAATCCATGTCGAGCGGCGATGCACGCCACGACAGCCGCGCACGATCCTCCGGGCACACGGTGACCGGAGACGGCATCCCGTCGCTCAGATACTCGACAAGGACGATGTGGGCGTATTGCTCGACCACGTAAATCCCACCTGCTGGTTCCCAATCCGGTAGGCCGTCCGGTCCAGCGACGCGCCCGGTAGCTTCGGAAAGGATCTCGTGGGCCTGCACCGAAATGTCCGCCTCACTCGGCCAGTAAATACCCGGCACGCGGTCCTCCGCGCGGCCGTTGAACATGGCGATGAAGCTCTTGAAGTCCGTCGCGTACGAGTGGTGCGCGGTCATCATCTGCTTGAGGTTGCTCTGGCAGATGGTCGTACGGGCGGTGCGGCGTGCGCTGGCCAAGGCCGGCAGCAGGATCGCCATCAAGAGCGCAATGATCGCGATCACCACCAGCAGTTCGATCAGCGTGAAGGCGCGGCGGATGTTCTTCTGGGCAAAGCGGATCATGGAGACTCCTTCATCAACGCGGATCGCCGCCGGCCTCCAGAACAGCAGCGCCGACGGCGGGGTACTTGAAACCGGCGTCCCCGCCTTTCGGCAGGGACGCCGCGCTTGAGAAGGAAATGTCAGCAGCCCGCGAGCCAGGCCGTGAGGAAGTCGAAGATGTCCTGCACCGTCACGCCGTTGACGCCGTTGAAGTCGGCGGTCGGCGAGCCGGCGAGCCAGGCGGTGAGGAAGTCGAAGATGTCCTGCACGGTCACGCCGTTGACGCCGTTGAAGTCCGCCGGGCAGGCGCTGACCGGACAGCCCCAGCGCGCGATGTAGGCCGAGACGTTGCCGCCCGCGGTGGCGAAGTTGCCGCCGACGAAGAGGGTGCCGTCGCTGGCGACGGCGAGGGCGTTGACGACGCCGGCGTTGGAGGAGATGGTTCCGGTGGCGTTGGCGGTGCTGTTGCCGACGGTGCCCAGGCCGTCGCCCATGGCGGACCAGGACGTGCCGTTCCAGCGGGCGATGAGGTTGCAGGCGGGGGTGGTGGGCTCACCGACGACGGAGACGGCGTCGTGGAACTCGCCGCCAACGATGATGTCGCCGTTCGGCATGACGGCGATCGCGTTGACGGGCCCGCTCATGCCGCTGCCCATGTTGTGCCAGGCCGAGCCGTCCCATCGGGCGACGCGGTTGCCGACGGCGGTGAAGTCGCCGCCGACGATGAGGTCGCCGTTGTTCGCCAGCGCCATCGCGCGGACCGCGCCGCCGGGGCCTGCGCCGACGGGTTTCCAGTCGGGCAAGCCGCCGCTGAGGGTTGTGCCGTCCCACTCGACGAGGTAGTTAAGTTCGGGGTCGAAGTAGAGGTTGGTGAAGCCGCCGCCGAGGAAGACGTGCCCGTTGGGCTTGACCAGGAGATAGCCGCCGGGGCCCATGTCGACCCACTGCGTGCCGTCCCATCGGGCCATGTAGTGCTCGGTGGTCGGGTCGCCCGAGAAGAAGAAGCGGCCTGTGACGACGAGCTGACCTGCGTAGATGCCCGCGGGCAGGACGACCGCGTCCAAGGTATAGCCGTTGAACTTGAACGGGTCGGTAAAGCCGAAGTCGCCGCCGGTGAGCGTGGGCGAGAAGGTGGACCACGACGAGCCGTTCCACTGGGCGGCGATGGCGGCATCGGCTTGGCCGCCGCCATTGGTGGTGCGCAGGTCCGCGTGCCCGGCGACGGCGACGTTGCCGCTGGGCATGAGGGCGAAGGAGGAGATCGGAACGGACTGCGTCGGTTGCCCGGTATACACATTCGGAGCGGGCTCGCGGAAGAGGCCGTTGCCCATCGCCGACCAGACGGAGCCGCCCCACTGAGCGACGCGGCGTGCGGCTGCGCCGTCCAGGCTGAGGAACGAGCCGCCGGCGTAGAGGTTGCCGTTGGAGAGGGCTTTGAGCGTCGTGACGGGGGCGTTCGTCGCCGGGTTGCCGCTGGTGATGGCGGACCAGGTAGACCCGTTCAGGACGACGACGCCGTCGGCGGGGACATTGTCCATTTCCTTGATGGCGCCGCCGACGACGAGGCTGCCGTCATCACGGACGAGGAGGCAGTTGACGTTGCGTGGGACTTCGCCTGCGTCGGCGGCGACCCAGTTGGCGCCGTTGAAACGCGCGAAGCTGTTAATGCTGACCTTGCTCCCGGTCGGGCCGGCGGTGATGATGCCGCCGCCGGCGTAGATATCGCCATTGGGCATGATGGCGACGGCGTTGACGCCGGGAGTGTTGACGGTCAAGTCCGGCCCGAGGGGGCCCCATGTGCTGGTGGCGTCGGTCCAGCGGGCGACACCTCTGGAGTACTGGAAGAAGTTCCCGCCGACGATGATGTCGCCGGTGACGCCATCGACGGCGATCGCATTCACGGTGATGCCGAGGTTGATCCCGCTGCCCAACGCCGCGGCGTTCCAGTCCGTGCCGTCCCAGGTCCAGCGGGCGATGCGGTTGACGGTGACGCTGCCGGTGGTAGCCCGGCCCGCGGTGGTAAATGTGCCGCCGGCGAGCAGGTCGTTGTTCTTCGCCACCGCCAGAGCGTTGACGGTGTTGTTGACGCCCGGCACGACGCCGGTGGGGTTGATGACGCCCCACGCCGTGCCGTTCCAACTCGCGATGCGGTTGACGGTGATCGTGCCCGCGGCGTTGTCGCCCGCGGTGGTGAACGAGCCGCCGGCGATCAGGTTGCCGTTGGAGGCGACGACCAGCGCGTTGACGGCAGCCGCGCCGAAGTCGATGGTCGTGCCCGAGTTGAGCCGCGACCAGGTGGAGGTGCCGGGGTTCCAGCGGGCGATCCGGCCCAGCGTGGTCGCGCCGGAGTTGGTGAACGTGCCGCCGGCGATCACCGTGCCGTCGTAGACCGTGAGCGCATTGACCTGCGTAGACGTCGCGGTGACGCCGGTGTTCTTACCCAGGCCGTCCCCCATCGCCGACCACGAGGTGCCATCCCACAGCGCGATGTTGTTGACCAGGGTCGAGTCGGCGAGCGTGAACGCGCCGCCGACGACCAAAACGGCCGGATCAGGCCCCTCGCCATCGCGGTCCCACATGACCGCGGCATTGACCTGCCCGGAGATGCCCGGCACACCCGTTCCGGGGAGCCATTCTTCACATTGGCCGTACACTTGCCCTGCCGCCAGAGCAACTGCCAACAAACAAGGCGTACACACTCCTACCAAAAGTGGTCTCATAACTTGGGCTCCTCGGTGATCTTGGCTTGTTGAAACGCTTTCGGGAGTTTACATCGGATTCTCCGTCGCTCCAAACTATCCCGCGATAAAATTTGAGATAGTTATCGCGGAAACCGGCTCGCACGCGGCTTCGTCAGGTATACTGCTTTATGTCCGTTATGCGGTCTCCCAGCCCCAAAGCCCGTCCAAAAACCGACTCGTTGAATGGACACGAGATGCTTGGGGAGACCGCGGCAATTTTTCATCGCCTCCAGAACGCGATTCGCCGGATCATCGCTGCGGCTCAGGTCAACGGCATCAAGGCGATGGACCTCCGACGGGTCTTCGACCTGAACTATGCGTTGGCGTGGCAGCTCCATTCGCTGGCAAGCCAGCCCGACCTCCGTTTGGCCGCTCGGGTCGTCCCCAAGCGCAAGGCGATGGAACGGTTCCTGCTCGCGGCCGAGCGGCTCACCACGGCAGAACTCGTGCAGGAGGCTCGGGCCGCCTACGACGCTTTCGAACTGACCGTGGTGAAGCACGCGGAAGATCGTGAATCGTTTGACGCGATGGTGACGCTGCAAGGGCCGAGGGACGCCGCCGGCCTGCGGAAGATCCGGCGGAACGCCCACCGCGCCAATGCCATCGCGTGGGGCATCACGTCACGGTGCGTCACCTATACGTGCATCGTTCACGAACGGCCGACGGGCGAAATCGAAGGCTTGCTCATCTACGGCCACCTCGGGGTACAACGCCTCTGCACGGACACGGCCCTCTTCTTGCCGGCGCCGACGCGGTATGCGAACAAACCCAACGAAGATACGGCACCGGATGACCTGGCGTGGGAGTTCATCGAGAACGCGTGCAGCAGTCCCCTACCTCAAGTGAAGCACACCATGGGCCGGGATCGTTCCCGCCACATCTTCGTGCAACTGGAAGGCCTGGGCAAACAATCAGAAGCACAGGTCTATTGGCGGCTCTTCAAACCGACGATGCCGGCGTCCATGGACAGTCCGATGCATCCTATATGTATGAGATGCGCGGTGCCCGCCGAACTCATGCTGATCGACCTGCTGGTCCCTCGTGCATGGATTCGCGGCGATCCGATCATCGAGAGCCGGATGGGAACCGCGGAAGGGTACGACATCTGGGCTCGTGACCTCGAGAGACAGGCTGGACTGCCGTTCGAGAACGACGGCTCCTTTCTTGGGCATTCGTTCTCGTCGCTGCATTCGCCGGCCGCGCCGCACTACGCCGACCTGGTGCAGTCGGAGATCGCCCGCATCGGCTGGTCGGAAGACGCCTTCGCCATCTTCCGCTGCGAGGTCCAGTATCCCTTGCTGCACTCACTAGTAGAACTGCGAGTGAAGTCGGCCGAATGAGCGGAATATGCGGATTCGGCGATACACACGCCGTCCGCGCCCATCCACGCCACAACATGCTCGCCGGGCGGTGCTGGAGCTCACGGCATCAGTATCTGTTCGGCTTCAGGCTGCCGACCCCGCCGAGTGACTTTTTGTCACTTGTCACGTGATCGGTTTCTGCCTTGTCTTACCGCTGCTGCCAGCTCGATGGTGACGGGGTTCTTGCGTGCCGAGTCGGTGGGTTGTGAGT
>CAZZDW010000106.1:0-10618 GCA_964652945.1 uncultured Phycisphaeraceae bacterium | reverse complement strand
GGGCAGGCCCAGGTGCTCCTTGGGCGTGACGTAGCAGAGCATCGCCGCACCGTGATACGCCATCGCGGTCGCGCCGATGCAGCTCGTGATGTGGTCGTAGCCGGGGAACATGTCCGTCACCAACGGCCCCAGCACGTAGAACGGCGCGCCGTGGCACAGCGTCCGCTGCACCTTCGCGTTGTACTCGATCTGGTCGAAGGGCACGTGCCCCGGCCCCTCGATCATCACCTGCACGCCGCGCCGCCAGGCTCTTTCCGTCAACTCACCCAATGTCTCGAGTTCGGCGAGCTGCGCCGCGTCGGTGGCGTCGGCCAGGCCGCCCGGGCGCAGGCCGTCGCCGATGGAGAAGGTCACGTCGTACTGGCGGAGGATGTCGCAGATCGCCTCCCAGTGCGTGTACATCGGGTTTTCCTGGTTGTGGATGAGCATCCACTTGGCCAGGAGGGAGCCGCCGCGGGACACAATGCCGATGAGCCGGTCCTTGACGAACTTGAGGTGGGCTTTCCGCACGCCCGCGTGGATCGTGAAGTAGTCGACGCCCTGTTTCGCCTGGTGGTGCAGCGACTCGAAGATGATCTCTGGCGTCAGGTCCTCGATCTTGCGGCCGATGATCATCGAGTAGATCGGCACGGTGCCGATCGGCACCGTCGAGTGCTCGCAGAACGCACGGCGGCACTCGTCGAGGTCGCCGCCGGTCGAGAGGTCCATGACGGTGTCCGCGCCCCATTTCACGGCCCAGTCGAGCTTTTCGAGCTCTTCGTGCGTGCCGCTGGAGACGGGCGACGCGCCCATGTTGGCGTTGATCTTGGTCAGGCTCGCGCGGCCGATCGCCATCGGGTCGAGCATGTGCCTGAGGTGGTTGACGTTGGCCGGGATCACCAGCCGTCCCGCGGCGACCTCGTCGCGCACCGCCTCGGCGCCGCGGCCGCCCGTCAGCGCGTCAAAGTGCGGCTCGCGCTCCGCCACCCGCTTCATCTGTGGCGTCACGATCCCCAGCCGCGCGTGCTCGAGCTGCGTGATCGGCGTGAAGTTCTTCGGATATGTCACGCGGATTCGTTCGCCGCGCGCGCTGGCAAAAGTGGCGAAGTGGCAAAGTGGCGAAGTGGCGAAGTGGTTGGTATCGGGCGACGCGTGATGTTTTTCGCACGCTGCCACTCCGCCACTCTGCCACTCTGTCACTTCCCGTTCGACGCTCCAGCCTTCGGGCAGAAAGTCCCACGCCGTCTTGTCGCTGGGCTGGGGCATCCCCGGCGTGTCCGGCGAGGCGAACATCCTCGGGCCCCCCAGATCCGGCGCGAGCGCAAACGACCCCGGCGTGGTCACCTTCGGCGTATTCGCCGGGTTGCGCGCGCCGTGAAGAGGAAGTGTCAAACGAGAATGAGGCGTCATGGCGCTTTCCCTCCGCCGGTGCGAGCCGGATCAGGTTCTACGGGTGCATCTCAGCGGCATGGAACAAGCACCAAGCCGCGCCCCGAGCGAATGACGCATCGTAGGACGAAAACGCACCGCGGGGCTGAGCCCCGCGGCTTTCTTGGAGGCAACTGCTTGGTGGATGTCGGGGAGGCCGAATGCTGTATCGCAGGGCGG
The DNA here is from genome assembly GCA_964652945.1 of uncultured Phycisphaeraceae bacterium. GTDB lineage: Bacteria > Planctomycetota > Phycisphaerae > Phycisphaerales > UBA1924 > CAZZDW01. Next base: position 9,031 of record CAZZDW010000106.1, on the reverse strand, counting down.
CCGTCAACCTGTGCCGTTTCTGCGGCCGATGCCGCGCCTCTCCTCCCTGTTCCGCGGCGTCCGCCGACATGCCCGCCCCCGTTGTGCCGATAGCTCCTTGGCCGTCTCCCCCAGGTCGTGGAGTCGTTGTTCCCATACGGTATTCGCCGCGTTTTCGAGACCTGGCATGGCGAGGCACGCCGCACATTTCGGATCGATCGCCGGCCTGCTCGCCGCGGCCCAGTTCGCGCTCGTGCTGGCGCTCAAGCTCTCACGCGGGCTGGAGCACGAGGTGCTCTGGGTCTCCCACGCCGCCCTCGGCCTCGGGGCGGCCGGGCTGCTCGTGCGCTCGCTGCCGCTGACCGCCACGGCCTTCATCGCCGTCGCCGGGCTGCACGCCCTCTGGCTCGCCGACGCCGCGGTCGGCCTCGCCACCGGCCGCTTCCCCCTCGGCCTGACGCGCTACCTCCTCGACGCCGACGCGTGGACGATCCTCGCCACCTCGCACCACCTCTGGCTCGCGCCCGTGCTGGGCGTGGCGATCTGGCGTTTGTCCGAATCGTCACGCTCGCCGCGCCCGTGGCGTTGCTGCCTGGGCTGGTTCTGCTCGGCGTGGGCGCTCTGCACGGCATTAGCGATCGCCAGCCGCGTGGTCGGTCCTGCGGGGGCCAACGTCAACTTCGCCCGGGCCGTGCTGCCACACTCGACGCACCCGTGGGTCGTCTGGCACGCGTCCCTTCCCGCCCCGGCGTACCTCGCGGTCCACTCGCTCTTTGTCGCGGCCGTCTTCCTGCTGCCGGGCATGCTCGCCTGCCGCGGCGTGCTCGCGCTGCACCGTTCAACGACCGCCGCCCGCTCGCCCTTCCCTCAGCCGCACCACCCGGAGGCTCGCCCGATGCCGACCCATTCCCCGCGCCGCGGCCGAGCCGCGGCGTTCACGCTCGTCGAGCTCATCGTCGTGATCGTCGTCCTGGGCGTCTTGGCCGGTGTGGCGATCCCCAAGTATTACGACTACACCACCGCCGCCAGGACCTCGGCCGACGAGGCCTCGATCGCCGGCATCAACGAGGCGCTGAGCCACGCCTACCTCGACCACCGCGTGACCGGCGCGGGCTCGTCGAGCTGGATCACCGCCCTCTCGCAGGTCGCGGGCGTGATGGACACCGGCGAACTCCCCCACGGCATCACGATCAGCGGCTCAAACCTCGTCGATCAACGCGGCAACACCTACGCCCTCACCGCCGAGACCGCCGCCGCCCCCGCCCACGTCGACCTCGTCGTCAGCGGCGGCGGCTCATAAGTGGGTGGCTCGCTGTTTCAACATGCTCGCACAGTTCTCGGTCCCTCACGGCCCGCTCAGGCCACCGGACAGGATCCGCCGCGCGCTCATCGCCGCGGCCCGGTGCCGTGCCCCGCGGATCTCGCCGATGAACAACCAACACTCCGCGCAACGCCGGGGGCGGAGCGCGCGGGGTGGAGGGGCGGGGGAGACCGTCGGCCAGGACATGCCGACTCGGCGGGGCGGGCCGTCCGGCCCCGCATGCTCGAGGGATCACCGCGGCGCTGAGGCGATGCGCGACGCGGCCGGCCGGAGGTCGATGGGTCATGTCCACGCGGGCGATGGGGTTGTCGTTCATCCTGGCCAGCGCCGCCGGCGGCGGGTGGGTCGCCGCCAGCCTCGCCTTCGGCGAGCAGTACGCCTTCGTCGCCCTCGGCGTCGGCCTGCTGGCGGGCGTGGGGGTGATGGCGGCCCGTGTCGAGGAGCACCGCCGCACGCGCCTCGGCCTCGCCGCCGCGTGCATCTCGGCGCTGGCGATCTTCGCCAGCCGCTTCGCCGTCATGTATTCCGAAGCCGGCCGGCCCGACCCGGACCGCGCCGTCCTGGCGTTCGGTTCCACCGCCCCGCGGGCCGTCGGCATCGCCGAACGCCTGCAGCGCATCGATCAAGCAGGCGGCGTCCACGGCGACCTCGGGTTCTACGGCCTCATGTGGGTCTGCCTCGGCTCGCTCGTCTCCTTCAAGGTCGCCACCCTCGGCGAGCCCGAGCATCGCCTCGCCGAAGACGAGGGGGCCGACGTCGAGCTGCCGCTGGGCGAAGACGGCCTGCTCACGCCGTCGGTCGGCATCGTCGCGCTGACCACCCCGTGGGCCGCGCCCAAGGACGACGGGCTGCCGTCGCTGACGCCCGTGGATGACGACGCGGACGCGGGGGCGGCGTTGCCGTCGCTCGCCGTGCCGCAGCGCCGGGCGGCGTGAACGACCCATGCAGGCACAATGATCTGTGGCACAGGCGTCTCGCCTGTGCCGTGCGGCTCCACGTTCTTGCACAGGCGGGACGCCTGTGCCACATCAAACAACCCCGAACCTTCGCCGCGCCTCAGCCCCGGCCCAAAAACAACACGGGGCCGGCTTCAAGGCCGACCCCGTGAGGGTTTGTGTGGCGCTGTCGGGCCCGAGCGGCGCCGCTCGACAAGCCCGCCTGGTTTGCTGCCGCTCAGCACGTTGCCCGTGTGAGCGCCCCGGCCTCCCCTGTGCGTCCCCCCGTTTTACCCACCCCGTGTCCCCCGCCCTTTCCCCGTTCCCCCGCTGCGTCCCGTTCCCCCGTCGCCCGGCTGGAGCTCTCCCTCGCCGGGCTCGCCGCATCACATCATCGCGGCGGTCTTCTTCGAGGCCTTGCGGGCCTTCTTCTTGCCGGCCTTCTTGGCCTTCTTCTTCGTAGCCTTCTTAGCGGTCTTGCGGGTAGTCTTCTTCGCGGTCTTCTTGGCGGCCTTCTTGGCCTTCTTTGCTGTCTTCTTCGCCATCGGTATTCTCCTGACTGTCAAACGGGGTCTTGCTCCGCGGCAATGACGCGCCACACGACACACACCGCTTCGGCTTTGACCGATGTACCATCGGACCAAGCCCATCAAGACCTTGAGCAAACCGCGCTCACGATACACGATCTGGTATGACGGATGCAAACCATGACGCAACCCAACACCCCCTCGCGCGCCGCTTCCACCTCCTCATCAACCCCTTCGACGAGCCGAGATGAGCCCGGCGTCACGCGCGTCCTCATCTACGGCGCGGCTGGAAAAATGGGCCGCCGCCTCTGCGACCTCGCCTCGCAAAACCACGCGTTTTCACTGTGCGCCGCGATAGTTCGCGAGGGCAGCGCGAGCATCGGCCAGCCCTCGGTTTCGGGGTCCACCAGCGCGCCGAAGACGGCCCCGGCTTCATCGCTCGCGCTCGCCAAGGGCGACGTCGACGCGGTCATCGACTTTTCCACAGCCGAGAGCGCCGATGGCGCGATCGACCTGGCGACGCGCCTCGGCGCGGCACTCGTCGTCGGCACCACCGCGCTCCCCGACGCGACCATCGCCAGGCTCAAGGCCGCCTCGCGGAAGGTGCCCGTGCTCCTCGCGCCCAACACCTCGCTGGGCGTCGCCGTCCTCGCCGACGCGGCCAAGCGCGTCGCCCAGGCGCTGGGAGGCGGGGGAAGTGGCGGCACGGGCGGCTACGAGTGCTCGATCGTCGAGGCGCACCACTCGGCCAAAAAGGACGCGCCCTCGGGGACCGCCAAGCGCCTCGCCGCCGCGGTGCGCGAGGGCGGCGGGCCTTCGGCGCTCAAGGACGAGCAGGTCCTCGCGATCCGCGGCGGGGACGTCATCGGCGAGCACACCATCCGCTTCGCCGGCCCGGGCGAATACATCGAGCTGACCCACCGGGCCACCAGCCGCGATCTTTTCGCCCGCGGCGCGCTGCGGGCCGCCGCGTGGCTCAAGGGCAAACAGGCCGGGTGGTACACCATCGAGGACACGCTGGGGTAGGCCGTCGAACCTGGTGCCTTCATACGAGACGCGACCGTAAGGGAGCGTGTCCCGAGTCTCCAGCGTACTCCACGCTCGCGTCTCGTGTGAAAGAGTAGGGGTTGGCGATGCGCCCTCACTCCCCCGTCGGCACGGTCGCCTGCTCGGTGCCGTCGCTTGTCGGGGCCGGCGGGCCCTCGATGACGATCTCGTGCTCGCCCTCCTCGTTCGAGGGCTTGGCTTCGGGGAGCAGCGGCTTGGTCGGGTCGAGGTCGTTCTCTTCGGCCTTGGGCGTCTGGTTGACGGCGTCGGTCGTCGCCGACTGGGCCGCGTCGCGCCTCGCCGCGGCGATCTCCGATTCCTGCATCGGCGCGTTCTCGATCCAGAAGATCGACGACAGGCGGCACTCGTTGATCTCGTTGTACAGATCCCGCGCCTCCTCGTCGGAGATCATCACCGGCACCCGCGCCCGCACCACGCCCTGGTACGGGTTGTACCAGAACCCCGCGAGGTTGCGGTCCACCGTCATGCGGATCGGCGGGTGCTGCAGCGCCGCTTCCTCCGGCCGCGCCAGCTCGACCCACGGGCGGTTGGCGTCCACCAGCGGGTTGCGCGGCGCCCCGGCGGGGAACCAGCGCGGGTCGATCGTCATCGGCCACCCGCGGCTGTTGAGGTCGGCCTCCGCGGTCGCCGCCTTCAGGCGGACCTCCTGCTGCAGCAGCCGCAGCGAGTCGTGCGCCCGGCGGAGCGTCTGCTCCTCCTCGGCGTGGGTCTTCTGGTACCAATGGACGCCGGCCGCGATGATCAGCAGCATCGTCAGGATGATCAGATCACGCACGTACCGCATGCCGCCCCTTTCACAACATTCCGTCCCGCTTCGCTCTATCGGCCAAAGTCGCGCCCGGCCGGGGCGGCGGCCGCCAACACGCCGCCGACCTTGACGATGAAACCGCCTGTCACGCTTCTCGGACGGTGCCGACTGGCTTCCAGTGGCACAGGCGTCCCTCTGTGCAGTTTGCTGGAGTTACACGGCACAGGCGGGACGCCTGTGCCACGGCGCACCTCACCGATGCCGCCTCAAGACACCGACCAATGACCACCTACACTCCCTCCCTATGCCGATCTTTACCCGCACGCTCTCCTGCGGCATGCCGCTGATCGTCGAGCCCATCCCCGGCGTCCGCTCCGTCGCCGTCACCTGGCTCCTCCCCGCGGGCTCCGCCACCGACCCCGAGCCGCTCGAAGGCCTCTCCACCCTCTTCAGCGAGCTCATCTTCCGCGGCTGCGGCTCGCTCGACTCGCGCGCCCAGGCCGACGCCCTCGACCGCCTCGGCATCAGCCGCGGCTGCGACGTGAGCACCCACCACCTCCGCTTCAGCTTCACCCTCGTCGGCGACCGCCTGCGCGAGGGGCTGGGGATGATGGTCGAGATGGTCCGCCGGCCGCGCTTCGCCGAAGACGCGATCGAGCCCTCGCGGAGCCTGGCCCTGCAGGCGATCGACGCGCTCGAAGACGACCCGCAGCAGCGCGCCGTGCTCGCCTGCCGCGCGAGGCACAACCCCTGGCCGCTGCAGCGCTCCGGCATGGGCACCACCGACGGGCTTGCGCGCATCACGCGCGACGACCTGCTCACCGGGTGGGACCGCCAGGTGCGCCCCGTCGGCTCGATCCTCGCGATCGCCGGCGACGTCGAGCCCATGGGCGGCGTCGACGCCATCGCCGCCGAGCTGGATCGCCTCCTCACCGGCTGGCAGGGCGAGGCCCCCGCGCTCGTGCAGAAAGAGTCGCTCACCAAGGGCACCTACGAGCACGTCGAGGACGACTCGGCCCAGGTGCAGATTATCGTGATGCACGACGGGCCCCCCGAGCCCTCGCCCGACTCGACGCCGGAGAAGGTGGTGATGAACGTCCTCTCCGGCGGGATGTCCACGCGCCTGTTCAGCGAGGTCCGCGAGAAACGCGGCCTGTGCTACGCCGTCAACGCCTCCTACGCCGCCAGCAAGGAACTCGGCCGCAGCCTCGCCTACGTCGGCACCACGCCCGAGCGGGCGCAGGAGTCGCTGGACGTCCTGATGGCCGAGCTGGAGCGGATCAACACGCCCGGCGGCGCTCTCCACCACGACGAGCTGGCGCGGGCGATGATCGGCATCCGCACCGGCGTGATCTTCTCCGGCGAGTCGACCGGGGCCCGCTCGGGGGCGCTCGCCGGCGACTTCTACCGCCTCGGCCGGGCGCGCACGCTCGACGAGGTCCTCGCCCAGTACGACGGCGTGACGCTCGACTCGGTCAACGCCTACCTGGCCCGCCGTCGGCTCGGCCCGACGACCATCGTCACGCTCGGCAAGACGGCCCTCACGCCGCCCGCCCCGTCCTCCCCGCCGGCGCGATAAAAAAACGCGGGCCGGAGCCCGCGCTCGAGGAGGAGTGCATGGGGGAGGGGGGTCTAGACGCGGGTATTCCCGACGGCGGAGAACCACGAGTCGATGCGGTTCATGCAGCCGACGATGTTCTCGCGCTGGGTCCAGAAGATGAAGATGAACAGGAGGACGATGAGGATGCGGTACAGCCGCACCGTCTTCTCCAGGGATTCGAATCGTTCTTCGATGTTCTTCATAGGGCGACCCTGCGTCGTCCCGCGCGGGGGGCTGGTGGTGGGGGGGACGGGAAATGGGGGAAAAACAGGACGTCTTGGAGCATCCCCATCGGCACGGAGGACCGAAAACCGTGAGAACGGCTTCAGATTCCCGGTTATCGGAACGTCAAGCATCAAACCGGCCGACCACGCCGCGTTACCGGACGTAGACGCTTGCAGTCGGCCGGATTGCTGATAACATATTCCAAACTATCTGGAGAAGAACGCAATGGTTCGAGCGCCTATCCGTGAGGCACTGGCCGCCAAGCCCTTCGTGCCGTTCAAGCTCCGAGTGCCCAATGGCACCGACGCGGAGGTGCCGCACCCCGAGTTTTTCTGGTTCCACCCGGCCTCGGATCGAATCGTGGTCGTCGCGTCTGCCGACGGCGGGATTCGTCTCCTCGATCTTCTGCTCGTCAGTGAGCTGATCTTTGAAGGACGGGCGAGCGAGGGTGAGCGCCGGCGTTCTGCGTAGTCTGGCTCACACCGCCGCGGTGCTCTGGTACGGCCGGTCTTCGCGGGCGGCCGGCTCGGTCGGGGCTGTCTCGACCCGCTCGCCCGCCAGCGGCGAGAACCGCGAGCCGGGCATGCGGATCTTGTGGTTGGCCGTCGACCGCGGCAAGAGCGGCAGGACCAAGAGCACCAGCCCGCCGATCACCACATTGCCGATCAGCAGCGGCAGCACCGTCGCCATCTCCAGCCGCACCATCACCGCGTTGAAGATCAAGACCACCAGCGCCAGCGGAATCGCCCCCTGCCAGGCGACCTGCATCACCTGGTCGAAGCGCAGCCGGGGGATCGTCCAGCGGATGAGCATGACGAACATGATCATCAGGAAGACCTTGACCGCGTAGACGGCGCACTTGCAGATGACGCCCAGCCACGTCGCGTTCTCCGGCGAGAGGACGTGGTGCTCGATCGGCAGCGGGAAGTGGTACCCGCCCAGGAACAGCAGCACGAAGAACGCCGACGACGTGATGACGTGGGCGTATTCGGCCAGGAAGAAGAGGGCGAAGCGCATCGCCGAGTACTCGGTGTGGTAGCCGCCGACGAGCTCCTGCTCGGCCTCGGCGTTGTCGAAGGGCGTGCGGTTGGCCTCGGCGAGGGCGGCGATGAAGAAGAGCACGCCGGCGATCGGGGCGGAGAAGAGCATCCACCCGTGCTCGACCTGGTACGCGATGATCTTCTGCGGCATGATCGTGCCGCAGAGCAGCAGGATGGAGAGCAGGCTGATTCCCAAGGGGATCTCGTAGGAGATCATCTGGGCGCTGGAGCGGAGGCCGCCGAGGAAGGAGTACTTGTTGTTGCTGGCCCAGCCGCCCAGGACGATGCCGTAGATGCCCAGAGACGCCGTGGCCAGCATGTAGATGATGCCGACGTTGACGTTGGCCGCGGCGACGGTGACTCGCTGGGCCTCCAGCGTCCAGCCGAGGCCGGGGATCGTGACGGCGGGGATGTCGACCACGCCGCCCCAGGGGATGACGGCAAAGCCCATCAGGGCCGGGATGACCACGACCATCGGGGCGAGGGTGAAGAGCCAGCGGTCGGCCCCCTTGGGCATGAAGTCCTCTTTGAGGATGAATTTTAAGCCGTCGGCCAGGGCCTGAGCGAGGCCCCACAGTTTGCCCTTGAGGAAGGCGAGCTGGGGGATGTTGAAGTCGAAGCCGGTGCGGTTGGGGCCGACGCGGTCCTGGATGTAGGCGGAGACTTTGCGTTCGAGGTAGGTGCACAGGCCGGCCCCGCCGAGGATGACGTGCACGACCACCAGGATGACGACCACGCTGACGAGGAGTTGCCAGGTGAAGAAATCAGGCTGCGGCATAAGGCCACAAGTGTAGCGAGCAGGCGCGACAGGCGGCAGCGTTCACCTACTGCTGAGCTTCAAATAACGCCCGGTCCAGGCGGCTTTGCCGGATGATCGCCGAGAGCGTGCCCGAGCGAAGCTCTTTGTGGTCCGGTACGGGCACGGTGACCGTCGACTCGCCGTCCTGTCGCTGCATGACGACATGGCTGCCTCGTTGACGCACTTGCACGAAGCCATGCTCGCGCAGAATCACGCACACTTCTCGGCCGGAGAGGACACGGAGCCTACCCAACCTTCACCTCGATCGGGGTGACGTAGACCTCGCCATGAAGCCGCTCGGTGATTTCGGCAGAGGAGGCGGATTCGAGGAAGAGCTCCAAAGCTTCGACAAGATTGGTGCGGGCTTCTTCGACGGTGTCGCCTTGGCTGGCGACGTCGAGCTCGGGGCAGAGCGAGACATAGCCGCCGTTCTCGGCGTGGATGACGCAGGTAAGTCGATGGACCGTCTGCATAAATACATCATACACGAACACCAACAAAAAACCCCCGGCCGTGCCGAGGGTCGTGGAGATCGCATCGGTTTGCACTGGTGCCGAGTGCCCGGTGCCTCGTGCCTTCCGCTCAGCCCTTCATCTTCTCGGCCTTCTTGCGGGCGTCCTCGAGCGTGCCGACGTACATGAAGGCGCTCTCGGGGATGTCGTCGCCCTCGCCGTTGCAGAGGCGTTCGAACGAGTCGATCGTCTCGGCCAGCGAGGAGGTGACGCCCGGCAGGCCGGTGAAGACCTCGGCGACGTAGAACGGCTGCGACAGGAAGCGCTCGATCTTGCG
>CAZZDW010000105.1:0-10766 GCA_964652945.1 uncultured Phycisphaeraceae bacterium | reverse complement strand
CGATGTTGAGCGCGTTGGGGAGGACCAGGTCCGGCTTTCGGCCCAGGAGTGCCGAGCACTCCTCGCCGGTGATCGGCGAGACGGTCGTGAAGACGTGCGACGTCTGGGCGCACAGCGACTCGATGCCGTGCTGTGTGGGGATGTTGAAGCGTTTCGACTCGGCCAGCGCGCTCACGAACGGCAGGTGGTCGTAGAAACGATCGTCCCCCGAGGCGAGGTACCGACCGAGCAGCGTGGCGTGCGTGGTGAAGGCGGTGGCGACCGGCGTGTGCTGCTGGCGGAGGTGGGGGATCGCCAGGCCGCCCATCCACTCGTGCATGTGCGCGAGGACGCGCCGATGTTTTCGCAGCGCGGCGACGGCATGCGGGAGCTGAAACTCATCGTCATCCAGTTCGTCCGTGTCTTGACGTGGCACAGGCGTCTCGCCTGTGCGGGTGATCTCGAGCGCACTCGATGAATGGGTAGAAGAAGTAGACACAGGCGGGACGCCTGTGCCACTTGAAGAAGGAGCATCGGAACTCTCGCGTAAGTAGTGCTTGCACGCCGTCTGGATCAGCCGCCGCACGGCGTCGCCGAAGAGGATCGTCTGGTCGACGAACCAATCGCCGCTCGGCGAGGGGATCGCGAACTTCTCCCACAGCTCGTACTTGAGCGCGTCCAGTTTCGCAAGCGTCGATCCGTAGTCGATCAGCAGCGTCCGCGGCCTGCCCGGCACGAGCCAGCGCCCGTGGTGGATCTTCAGCCCTTCGCCTTCCAGCTCGTCGAGCGTCTGCGCGAGCCACCCGTTCGGCGGCGTCGGTTTCCTTTCCTCAAACTCCAGGTTCGCCCGCGCCTCGACATACGGCCCGACCAGGAAATACCGGTTTCGCCACCGGTTCACCATCCGCGCCGCCTTCGACCGGATCACCTGGTAGATCCCGCCGAGCTGGTTGCACACCTCCCACGAAACCTCGAAGAGCACCGCGCCCGACGGGGCACGCTCGGCGTCGGGCATGGCCATGCCCGGTGCGCCGGCGGGGTCAAAGATGGGCTCCGAAGCAGAAATCATGCAAGGAGAATGTAGGATGGCTTGGTGGCACCGATCTCCAGATCGGTGCGTGGGAGAACTTCAACGGTGGTTTGTCGGTTCGTCTATGCAGAAAAAAATATGCACCGACTTGCCGTCGGTGCATGAAAACTTGAAATCGGAAGCCGTCGCACCGGTCTGGAGACCGGTGCCACCAAAAACATATACCGAAGCCTTCGCTCAGCTCGCCTCGGCACGCGGGTGCGCCTCGCGATAGGCGTCGGTGAGGCGCTGGGCCGTGAGGTGCGTGTAGATCTGCGTCGTCGAGAGGCTCTGGTGGCCGAGCAGTTCCTGCACGCTCCGCAGGTCGGCGCCGTTTTCCAGCAGGTGCGTCGCGAACGAGTGCCGCAGGGTGTGCGGCGAGATCGACGTGTCCAGCCCCGCCGACTGCAGATACTTGTCGAGCTTGCGGCGGACGGAGCGGCTCGAGAGCCGCTGCCCGTGCTTGTTGATGAAGAGGGGCTTGAGCCGCCCGTTCTCCTGCTTCCACCACATCGCGTAGCGGCTGTCCGAGAGCACCATGTCCATGTACCGCTTGATCGCGGCCATCGCGTGCATCCCCAGCGGCACGATCCGCTCCTTGCGGCCCTTGCCCCGCACCTTGAGCGCCTCGCCGGCCAGGTCCAGGTCTTCGAGGTTGAGCCCCACCAGCTCGCTGACGCGCAGCCCGGTGGAGTAGAGCGTCTCGAGCATCGCGCGGTCGCGGAGGCCGAGCACGTCGCGGTCGCTGGGGGTGGCCAAGAGCCGCTCGACCTGGTCGACGGTGATCGCCTTGGGCAGGCGCTTGCCCTGCCGCGGCGTGCGGATCGCCGTCATCGGGTTGCTCGGGATGATCCCCCGCCGGTTCATCCACTTGTAGAACGACCGCAGCGTGGCGATCTTCCGGGCCATCGTTGCCGCCGAATATTCCTTGGTGCCCAGGTGCGTCAGGAACGCGCGGATGGTGTCCGGTGTCGCCTCGCACATGAGCCGCGTGATCGTGTTGGGGGTGATCGTCGCGACCACGCCGCTGGCGCCCGCGTTGTTCGGGTTGGCCGCCGCGGCTCGCACGTCGTACGCCTGCTTCTCGATCTCGGGCTTGATCTCGATGCCGGATTCGTCGGCGAGAAACTCGACGTACTGCCGGAGGTCCGCGCCGTAGCACCGTGCGGTGTACTGGCTGAAGTGCCGTTCATCCGTGAGGTAACCGGCAAATGAATCGATCAGTGGGAGGCTCATGTCTTAGGCTCCGCATCCGGGCTTCCGTGCCCGGAGGTTCCAACGGTCCGTTCTTCCACACCCGCAAAGAAGCGTCGCGTGATGTCCGAGGGGCGTTACATGCTCGGACCACTGCTTAGGTCGGCTGGTTACGGGTCCTTCTTAACGACGACCCCGCTCCCCCGGTCCTCTTTTTTGTTATCCCGTGAATGGGGGCCGGGCGTCGAGCCGCGGGCCAGGCCGCGGGTCAGCCGCCGGCTGAGCTGGTGCGAGACCAGCGCCGCGTCGAACCAGTCGAACGGCACATCGGGGTTCGTCGCCAGTTCGGAAAGGTGGCTGAGCAGGGCCGACTCGTCGCCGGGGTCGCACGAGAACGTCCAGCGGTGCGGCCCCTTGACGAGCGTCACCGGCGAGAGCGACCCGTCGTGCTCAACAGGCACGAATGCGCACGGCTTGGCCGCGTGCTCATGAGATGGATTGTGGTGGCCGTAGCCCGGGCTGTTCATCACCGACTCCGATCCGTCGCACCCGCTCGGGCGCGACGGTCGTCGTCTCGCCCGGGTGCTACCTGGTCCCCTCTGTCCCCGTTCCGTCTGCGCTCGGCGTTTGCCGGGCGGTTGCTGCTGCTCCCTGCGGCTGCTCGGTCGGCTGGGCCAGCCGCAGACGCTCTTCGAGGAGCAGGCGGCGGACCATCGAATAGGCCGCGAAATCCGTGTACAGCTCCATGCTCGCCAGGTAGCGCTTCCAGCCGAGCGGCCCCCTCGGGTCGTGCCGGCCCTCGGCGAACCGCTTCACCTGCATCTGCACCTCATGGCTCGCGGCGTCAAGCTGCGCCGAGGCGACCGACGCGGGCTTGTTGCGGAAGCGGGTTCCGCCGCCGCCGCCGCCCGCAAGATCAGGATCGGTGTAGGCCCGACGCAGTTCCATCGGGTCGTCGATATCCGCGTCGACGTTCGTCCGCTCCGGCCTGGGCCTCGCGTACAGCGCGAGCGTCAGGCCGAGCTTCGGCGGGTTGTAGGGGTCGTAGCTCGTGATGGTCCCGACGATGAGCCCGTCGACGCCGAGCGCGTCGGCCAGTTGCCGCACGTCGTCGGGCGTGCGGATCTCGGGTATCTGGAGAGCGGTCATCGCCGCCAGTGTCCGGTTGAGGGGGACGGCCGTGAGGCCGCGGGTCTGCTCGACGTGGGAAACCAGCGCGTCGCTGATCATCAGCGGATCGACGAGCGAGACGCCCGATTCGTTCCGCAGCGGGGCGACGGCCCAGAGCGCCTCGCCCTGCGCCAGGTCGTACGGCGCAACCAGCACCTCCGGCGGCGTGAGCACTTCCCGATTCGACTCACAACCCGTGAGACCTGTGAAGGTTCCAAATGCAATCGCAATGAAGATGTACTTGCCTTGGGTGGGGCGGGCGTCCCGCCCGCCCTCGGGCGTGCAAGTTGCTTCCGATGGGCGGGCGGGACGCCCGCCCCACCCAAAACCAAGGAAACAGTTCCTCAGACTGGTAAGCATGGTCTGTACGGTTGTCATGGCGTCCTGCCGAGGTAGCCCGAAACTCCGCCGGGCCTGGTTTCCCCCGGCCTACCCGCGGCTTGTCGCGAGTAGGCGGGGGAAGGGGGTTACTCGTGTCCGTCCGTCTCGACGCCGGCCATGCCATCGTGGTGATGGTCGTCGTGGCCGTCGTGATGCGGGTCGGTGTCGTGCATGTCGTGGGCCTGCATCGTGCCGTGGGCGTCCGAACCGGTCGGGGCGTGGCCGGTCGCGGCCGCGATCGCCCGGTCAGTACCGATCGACCAGATGTTGCTCGGGCCCTCACGATTTGAGACGAAATAAATCCGTCCGTCGGGGCTCCAGGTCGGCATCAGGTTCTCGTACTTGCCCGCCGTCAGGTTCACGCGGCTGGTCCCGTCGGCCCGGGTCATCCACAGGTCGGTCGGCTCGTGGGCCGTCGCGGCATAGCGGACGTTCGACGGGTTCTGGATCGTCGCGTAGACGACCCACTGCCCGTCGGGGCTCCAGGTCGGGTTGACCAGCGCCTCGCCCTGCTTGAAGGCGATCTCGGTCGGGCTGCCGGCGTCGCCGGGGCGGTAGTCCAGCGTCCACACGCTGAAGCCCCGGTCGCCGCGCTCGCGGCTGCGCTGGAAGACGATCTTGTCGCGGTGCTGCTCGCCCGTGCCGGCGACGGGGCAGAACTCGGGGAAGAGCCCGTAGCCGATGAACTCGGCCGAGGTCGGCTGGTTGACCTCCATCACCCACAGTTCCCACCGGCCGCTGCGTTCGCCGAGGCGGCTGAAGACCAGCCGCTGACCGTCGGCCGACCACGAGGGGTGGACGTCCTGGGCGGTGGTGGCGGTGAGCTGGACGGCCTGGCCGCCCTGCGTGGACATCACGTAGATGTTCCACGTGCCGTTGCGGTCGGAGCAGAAGGCGATCCGCTGCCCGTCGGGGCTGATCGCGGGCATCGCGTCCTGGCCGGGGTCGGCGGTGAGCTGGCGGACGGCGTTGCCGTTGACCTGCTTGAGGTAGATGTCCGAGGTCTCGCGGTGCCGTGTGGAGGCGAAGACCATGAACGTGCCGTCGCGGCTGACGACCGGGTCAAAGTCGGCCCCGTCGGTGGCGCTGGTGATGTGGACGAGCCCGTCGAGGCTGTCGGTCATCTCGCCGGGGGTGTGCTCGGCCCGCTGGCCGAAGCCGGGGACTTGTGCGAAGGGGTCGATCTGCGCCGACGCCTGCGTGGTGGGCATGGTGGCCCGGCTCTCCGAGCCGTGCGTGGGGGTATAGGCCGCCTGGGCCTCGGTGTACTGGGCCTGCGAGTACGGATTCTCACCCGGGCGGACGGGCGTGCCCCTCACCGGCGGCTGCGACGACGGCTCGCGGTACGAGATCGGCGAGGCCGCCGGGCTCGGCTGCATCGTGTTGCCGTTGCCGTATCCCTGTTGACGGCTCAGCGCCTCGTCCGCCGACTCCTGCACCCAGAACGTATCGCCGTTCTTCTGGGCGTACGTGCCGCCGCGTGTCGCCGGCTCATCCGGCTGGATCGCCGGCCCGCGCCGGTACGAGGTCTGCTCGCTCCCCCCGCCGCAGCCGGTCATAAGGCCGCACGCGGCCGCGAGGGCGGCGGCGCTGAGCACGGGGAGAACATTCACGCGGGCACGATGCACTGGGCTGGTCCGGGGGGGGACGGGGGGGGTGGAGAACTTCACGTCTTCGCTCCTCGTGTCAACCGCCCACTCGCGCAAGGGGAGTGGGTCGAGCCATCCGAACCGGGCCTATCCCAGGCCGATCCGGGCGTCAGTCGTCACGACGAGCGGCCTCCGGCCGCCAGCGATAACCATTTATCGGACCGCTCCGCGCCTCGGCTTGAGCCGGCGCGGCCGTCGTGACTGGATTCTTCGTCACGTTCGGACGCCCAAATCAGCCCGAAAACGACGGCCCGTGCGCCGGTTTGGGGGCCGGTGCGGGTCGTGCGGTGTATTTGTCTTGGGGTGGGGCGGGCGTCTCGCCCGCCATATCGGACGCTCGGAGACGGATCGTCTGTGGCACAGGCGTCCCGCCTGTGCAGGAACGCTGGAGCCGCACGGCACAGGCGGGACGCCTGTGCCACGGCCAGAGAGTTCCTGACATGGCCATAAAAAAACCCGGGGGCTCCAAGCCCCCGGGCCCAATGAAGAGGAAGATCCGTAGGAGTTAACCGAAACCCGCTCGGCCGCGTTGCGGCGTCGCCCAAGATGAAATCAGCCGCGGGCCTCGGACATGGAAATGCCGGGGAGTCGGCTGGGGCGGACCCAGCGGGCGTCGCGGCCGCGTGGTTTATTGGCCGACTCGAGGTGGGCGAAGTACTCGTCCAGCTCGTCGGTGCTGAAGGCGTCGAGGAAGCTGGCCGTCGCCGAGGCGTTGACGGTGATGATGCGGTCGATGAGCTGCTCGCGCCGGAGCTGGGCGATGGGGATGGGCTGGTCGGCCGCGGGAGCGGGGGGGGGAGGGGAAGGGGGGGGGGGCGCGGAAGTTGCGCGACGTTTCGTCGGTCGTCAGTGAAAGCCGGGGCGTCCGCCACGACACCATGCTCTGCAATGCACCCATCCGAAAAGCCTCCGTGCCCCGCCCTTCCCGACCCTCCTCCCCGGAACTCGTTCACAACGGCCGTGTCCGAGCGTGCCGGCGTGGGCATCCTTGCCGTCGCCTTGTGCACGCACCGACTCGGCGTGAGAACTGGCTATCGGGCGCTCATGCGGCGGGCGATAAGCGTGTAACAGGCGGCGGACTGTCCGGATAACGGCTTGGTGGCGCCGATGGGGGGCTCCTGATCGGTGCGTGGGCGAACTCGAACTCGCTAGGATCGACCCATGCGGTGGAGATTCGACCGGAGCCGAGGCGTGCTGGTGGACGAGCGGAACGCGGCGATGGCGCGCGTGACCGACCGACACCTGGTGACCCGCGGCGAGGCGGCCGCCGCGCAGAAATCGGACGCCCCCGGCGCAGAAACGATCGTCGTCTGGTCCGGCACGATGGCGGAGATGGGCGACGGCTTTGCGGCCGATCCGCGCAACTGGTCTGCGGCGGCGTGGGGGCTGCTGCGGGAAGCACTCACTCAGATGCTCGCTTCCTTGTCGGGGTCGCAGACCCCGTCTCACAACAAGGACAGGATCTTGGTCCGCACGCACGCCGGGCACATCGTCAGCGACATCCCCTCGTGCGTGCGGTTTCTGGAGCTTGCCCGTGAGGTGAACGAATCTGTGAGCCGGGGTGGTGGGGGGGCGTCCCGGAAGACAAGTTCTGCGATGGTTCGATTCCTCGTCGACCCGCTCTCGATGCTCACCGCCGAGATGGCCGCGTCGCCGGCGGCGGTCGATCACCTCACGCGGCTGTGCGACTGGCTCGCGCAGCTCAGCGGCGACGGTGAGCCGCTGCTTGCCGGCGTGGGCGTCGCGCCGGCAGACGAGCCCGACGCGCGCCGGGCCGAGCTGTCGAAGGTGCTCGAAGGCTTGCTCGACGCGCGCGGCGTCGCGCTGCCGCGTGTCGAGCTGGGAGCCGCCGCATGACGCCGGGGGAGCAGGAGCGGTTCGACGCGCTGCTGGAGGAGGTCATCGAGACCCTGCCGGCGCGTGTGCGGCAGCTGCTCGACGAGGTGCCGTTGATCGTGATGGACCGGCCGTCGGCCGAGATGCTCGCCGAGCTGGTGCGCGACGGCGTGCTCGAAGCCGGCGACGACGGTCTCGACCTCTGCGGCCTCCACACCGGCTGCGGGCTCACCGAGCGATCCATCGAGGCGGCCGAATGGGAAGCGGGGGGCGGCCTCGAGAACATTCATCTGTTTCGCGAGGGGATCGTGGCCCTAGCCGGCGGGTGGCAGCCGCGTGCGGACTATCAGGACGATGACGACACCGGGCCGGGGGGCGAGAACGAGGTGTACGAGGAGATCCGCGTCACCCTCCTGCACGAGCTCGGGCATCATTTCGGGCTCGACGAGGATGATCTGGAGGGGTTGGGGTACGCGTAGGGTCGAGCGGTTTGGGTGGGGCGGACGTCCCGCCCGCCCAATGGGATGCTCAGTGATGACCGGAGGGCGGGCGTCCCGCTGCTGTGTAGAAAACACCCCCGACAGGGGGCGCATCGAAGATCTCGGATCGTCTGTGGCACAGGCGTCTCGCCTGTGCAAGAACGCTGGAGCCACACGGCACAGGCGGGACGCCTGTGCCACGTTCAAGCAGCCCCGAAACTTTGGGTATCGGCTCGTCATTTCGACAGAGCAGCGGGACGCCCGCCCCACCCAAAGACAAAGCAAGAGGAAGCTCGAGCCCGGTCGGACTCGCCTGAACGCAACCGGCTTCGGCCGCGTATGGTTTACGAGGGTGTCGAGCGGGCTTTGTGGGGGTGGTACGGCTTTTCATTTTCCGGGGAGCAACTGCATGGATGTTCATCGCCGCGTGTCTGGGTGGTTCGTGTCGCTGGCCGCCGCGGCGGTCGCGTGTGTTTCGGTGTTGACGCCCGTTGCCTGCGCAGATGACGAGATCGACGCGCCGGCGATGCGGGTGGGGGTGCTGGAGATCGAGGGGACGCCGCTCGAGCGGCCGCACCCGCTGGCGTGGCTCTTTGACGAAGACGAGGAGCCGACGCTGCTGGACTTGTGCGACCAGATCCGCTTCGCCGCGGGCCGGGACGATCTCGACGGCGTGCTCATCCGCCTCAAGGACGACGCGCTGACGCTCAGCCAGGCCGAGGAACTCGCCGAGGCGCTCGACCTCGTGCGCGACAGCGGCAAGACCGTCGCCATCTACGGCGAGTCGCTGGACACGACCGCGTTCGTCCTCTCGCGCGGCGCTGACTGGTGCATCCTGCAGAAGGGCGGCGACGTCAGCCTCCCCGGCATGTACATGGAAGAGCTGTACCTCGCCGACGCGCTCGGCTGGGCCGGGCTCAAGGCCGACATGGTGCAGGTGGGCGACTACAAGGGCGCGGCCGATCCGATGTCGCGCTCGGCCCCCAGCGCCGAGTGGGACCGCAACATCAACGGCCTGCTCGACGGTCTGTACGCCGCGATGCGCGACGACATCAAGACGGCGCGCGACCTCGACGACGCGGGGCTCGATGCCGCGATGAAGGACGCCTGGCTCGCCGACGCGGCGACCGCCGAGCGCGTCGGGCTCGTCGACGCCGACGTCGACTGGCCCAAGATCGAGTCGTACCTCTCCGAGCAGATGGGCGGCAGCGTGAAGGTCCGCCCGCTCAAGGTCGAGACCGCGCCGAAGGCCAAGATGGAGAACCCGTTCGCGATGTTCTCGATGCTGACGCGCGAGCCGCCGAACAAGCCGACGCGCCCGACGATCGCCGTGGTCCACATCGACGGCCCGATCGTCGACGGCGAGTCGACGGACGGCGGGTTCATGGGCGAGCGCAGCGTGGGCAGCCGCACGATCCGGCGGATCTTGCAGGAGCTGGAGTCGAACAAGCTCGTCGAGGGCGTGGTGCTGCGGATCGACTCGCCGGGCGGCTCGGCGGTCGCGTCGGAGATCATCTGGCAGGGCGTGCGCAACCTGAGCGAGAAGAAGCCGGTGTGGGTCTCGGTGGGCTCGATGGCCGCCAGCGGCGGGTACTACATCGCCGTCTCGTCGTCGAAGATCTACGTCAACCCGGCGAGCATCGTCGGCTCGATCGGCGTGGTCGGCGGCAAGCTGGCCAAGTCCGAGCTGATGCAGAAGCTGAAGGTGAACATGGTGCCGCGGACGAGAGGGCCGATGGGCGGCATCCTCGCGTCGTCCGCGCCGTTCACGCCCGACCAGCGCGAGGCGGTGCGGCAGAAGATGGCCGAGACGTACGAGCTGTTTACGCGGCGCGTCAGCGCGGGGCGCGAGGGGATCGACCTGAAGACCACGGCCGAGGGGCGGCTCTTCGCCGGGCGGCAGGCGATCGAGAAGAAGATGGCCGACGAGGTCGGCGGCCTGCAGGTCGCGATCGAGGACATGGCCGACGAGCTGGCGCTCGAGCCCGGCGAGTACGACGTGATGCACTACCCCGGCGCGCAGTCGCTCCAGGAAGTCCTCGAAAACCTCTTCGGCGGCTTCGCGGCGTCGGCCAGAGCGCCCGTGAGCGGTGCGGCTGTGCAGCAGGCGGCCGCCAAGGGGGCACTGGTCTCACTCGCCAAAGAGATCCTCGGCGAGGCGGGCTTTGCGCAGGTGCGCGATTCGGTCGGCGCGATGATGCAGCTCAGGACAGAGCCGGTGCTGCTGATCTCGCCCAGCGCGATCATCGTGCGGTGAGAAAATAGCAAATCGCAAATTGCTAAATCGCAAACTCAACGCACGACATGGTGTTGACAGCTCGAATTTGCCATTTGGCTCTTTGCTGTTTGCGATTTTTACAGTCCGACCGTATTCACGCCGCAGTCGACGTAGATCGTTTCGCCGGTGACGCCGGAGGAGAGGTCGCTGGCGAGGTACACGGCCGTCTTGCCGACCTCGTCGCCCTCGACGTTTCGGCGCAAGGGGGCCTTCTTCTCGTTCATCGTCTGGATGTCCTCGGCGCCGCCGACGGCCGAGGAGGCGAGCGTGCGGAGGTAGCCGCCGGAGATCGAGTTGACGCGGATCTTCTCCGGCCCCAGCTCCCACGCGAGGTAGCGGGCCGAGCACTCGAGGGCGGCCTTGGCGACGCCCATGACGTTGTAGCCGGGCACGACCTTGTCGCCGCCGTAGTACGACATCGCCATGATCGAGCCGCCGCCGGACTTGGCCATCAGCGGGCGGGCGTGCTTGGCCATCGCGACAAGGGTGTAGGCGGAGATGTCGACGGCGCTGAGGTACGCCTGTCGCGGCGTCTCGACGAACTTACCCGCCGCGAGCCACTCGCGGTCGGCGAAGGCGATCGAATGGACCAGCACGTCCAGGCGGTCGAAGGACTCGCTGTACTTCGCGAAGGCGGCGTCGATCTCCTCGTCCTTGCCGGCGTCGAGGGAGACGAGCCACGGATCGCCCCCCCCCGCACCGAGGGCCTCGATCGCGCGGCGGGTGCGGCG
>CAZZDW010000104.1:0-10963 GCA_964652945.1 uncultured Phycisphaeraceae bacterium | reverse complement strand
GGGGCTTGGGGGAGGGAGGGTGATCCGGACTCATTCGGCGCTCCGTCCCCGTCATGAATCATTCGTCTCCGGTCGTCGTTTGCAAGCAAAGTATGCACGCCGCGGAGCTTGGCCTCCAGCGTGGTGACGAAAACCTCCAGCCGCTCCACCCGGTCGGTGAGGCGTTCGAGGGTGCGGGCCATCGCCGAGAGCAGCTCGGCGGCGCTGGCCTCGCTGAGGGCGTGGGCCTTGATGTGGCTGGCCTTCATCGGGCCCCGGCCGGTGAGCAGCCACTGGGCGTTGAGCCCCACCGCCTGGCAGAGCGCCGCGAGGAACTCGGCGCTGGGGGCCTGGCCCATCATGTACCGGCGGACCGTCTCGGCGTTGGAGCCGGTCAGCTCGGCGATGGCGCGGTAGGTCCGGCCGCCGACGGCCGCGTGGATACGTTCGTGCAGAGGAGAGAGTTCCACTAGAACGCGATGCTAACCACAACACCGCGCATCCATCAAGGGGGGAATACCCCCGACATGCACGGAATTGTCAACATTGGGACGATTCAGGGGATTGTGCCGGGTGAGAAGGCGCACGGATGCCGCACAGACTCACCCCACATCGCCCAGGCCTAGCCACGTCCCGTGGGCTTTGAGCAGGCGCGTGCGGAGCAGCCGCTCCCCGGGGCGGTCAAGATGGGGTGAGGACGCCACCCATGCCTCGGCGTCCTTCCGCGCCAGGAGGAGCAGGTCGCGGTCGCGCATCAGGTCGGCGACGCGGAAGGGGGGCATCCCCGACTGGCGGCTGCCGAAGACCTCGCCCGGGCCGCGGAGCTCGAGGTCCTTCTCCGCCAGATCGAAGCCGTTGCTCGTCTTGGCCATCGCGGAAAGTCTCGCCGCGGCGTCGGGCGTCGAGGTGTCGCCGATGAGCACGCAGATGCCCCGCTTGCCGCCGCGGCCCACACGCCCGCGGAGCTGGTGGAGCTGGGCCAGGCCGAACCGCTCGGCGTGCTCGACCACGATCACCGTCGCGTTGGGCACGTCGACGCCGACCTCGATCACCGTCGTGGCGATGAGCGCGTCGATCTCGCCGGCACGGAAACGCCCCATCACTTGTTCACGCGAAGCCCGGGAGAGCCGGCCGTGGATCGCCGCCAGACGCTTGTCGGCGAGCGGGCTCCCCGGCGCTTCGAGCTTGGCCTGCAATGTGCGCAGGTCGTTGACGGTGCGCTCGGTTTCGTCGTCGCCACGCGGCCCGAAGGGTGACTTGCCCGAGTCGATCGCCGGCACGACGATGTACGCCTGGTCCCCCGCATCGACCCGCTCGCGGACGTAGGCGTAGACCTCGCCGCTCTTCTCGGGCGGCACCACGCGCGTGATGATCGGCTTCCTCCCCGGCGGCATCGACTCGATCGTCGAGACGTCCAGATCACCCAAGAGCGTCAGCGCCAAAGTCCGCGGGATCGGCGTCGCGGTCATCACGATCATGTGCGGCGAGAGCGCCCGCTCCGGTGGTTTGTCGTGGCACAGGCGTCCCGCCTGTGCAGGATCGCTGGAGCCAATCGACACAGGCGGGACGCCTGTGCCACGTTGTGAATCCGGACTTGGAACAGGCTTCTCCCACAACGCCGCGTCATCGGCCCGCGTTTCACCGACGTTCGACTCGCTCCGCTCGCGCAGGCCGGCCCGCTGCTCGACGCCGAAGCGGTGCTGCTCGTCGACCACCGCGACGGCCAGGCTCTTGAACCGCACGTCCTTGCCGAGCAGCGCGTGCGTGCCGATCGCGATGTCGGTCTGCCCGCGGGCCAGCCGCCACAGCGCCGAGGAGCGCTCGGCCTCCCCCATCGCCCCCGTCACCAGCTCGACGCGCACGCTCGAATCCTTGAGCATCCGCGAGATCGACAGGAAGTGCTGCTCGGCCAGCAGCTCCGTCGGGGCCATCAGCGTGCCCTGGTGCCCGTCGGCGACGGCCATCAGCAGCGCATAGAGCGCGACCGCCGTCTTCCCCGAGCCGACGTCCCCCTGCACCAGCCGCGAGGCCGGCTCGTCCTTCTGCAGGTCGGCCGCGATCTCCTTCACCACCGTGTCCTGGTCCGGCGTGAGCGTGAACGGCAGGATCGCGCGGATGTGCGCGTCGATCTCGCCGTTCCACTTCAGCGGCAGGGCCCGCGTCGAGTGCTTCACCTGGCTCTTCCGCAAAAACACGCCCAGTTGCAGCAAGAGCAGCTCGTCGAAGGCGAGCCGGCGACGACCGGCCGCGGCCTCCTCCTCCGACTGCGGCGTGTGCACCATCCGGTACGCCTCGGCGAGCGCCGGCAGCTCGCGCCTGGCCCGGAACTCGGCCGGCAGGTGGTCTTCGAGCAGCGGCAGCGCGAGCGGCAGCACCTTCTCGATCACCTTCTCGATCTGCCACGAGGCGAACGACTCGGTCGCCGGATACACCGGCCGCAAGCGGGCCTCGCGGGCCTCGGGCTCGTCGCCCTCCAATCGCAGCACTTCCTGCCGGGGGTTGATGAGCTGGAGCGTGTTGCCGCGTTTTCGGGCCTCGCCGGTGACGCGCAGGCGCATGCCCGGCATGATCTTGTTGGCGATCCACATCTGGTGGAACCACACCAGGTCGAGCCGGCCCGTGCCGTCCATCAGCACGGCCTCGAAGCGGGGCTTGCGGCCGAAGCGGACGGGGCGCGTCGCCGTCACCTCGCCGCGGGCGGTGATGACGCGCCCGGGGACGATCTCGCCGATGGGGCTCTCGGCCTCCTGCCGCTCGTAGCGCGACGGCGTGTGCAGCAGCGCCTGCCCGAGCACGCGGACGCCGAGGCGGAGCATGCCGTCGACCTCCGGCTGCGTCAGGCCCGCCACCTCGGCAAGAGGCGTCAAAAGCGTGATCGCAGCGGGTGTTTCGGCGGGTGCTGATTTCACGGAAATCGATCTTGGAACTACAGGAAACTTACTGGCAGCCGGTCGCTATGTTTTACCACAGAGGCACAGAGCACACAGAGGTCACAGAGAAAAAACATTTGAGTGTGAATACACCCGTTTGGTCTTTGCCGTCTCCGTGTCCTCCGTGCCCTCCGTGTTCAAAATGTCTTTCTCCGCGTCTCCGCACGCCTCTGCGCCCTCCGCGTTGTCGGAAACATCTACTCGCCGCCGGGCGGCTTCGTCCTGTCCAAGTCCTTGAGCGCCGGGTCGATCTCGCGGAGGTACGCCCACGAGTAGATCCCCGTCTCGTGCCCGTCGGAGAAGCGCACGCGGATCGCGTAGTTGCCGACCAGTTCGGCGTCGACCGCCGTCAGCGGCGTGCTCGCATCCTGCGCACCTGTCCCCCGCCTCGCGCTCGACGGCAGGACGTGCAGCGGGTTGGTCCGCATCTGCTTGCGCTGCTCGCGTGCATCGGCCGAGGGGGACATGCGGCGGAGGTACACGATCGAGTAATACGACGTGGCGCCGTCGTCCCACTCGATCGTGAGGCCGCGGTCTTTCTTGAGGTCGAGCTTGCGTGGAGCGGTCATAAACAGAAGCCCGAAGTGGGTGAGTAAACAAGAACAGCCCTGGCTTGGCGGTGCGGGCGGTCCAACCACCCTTGAAGCTTGCCCACGCACCGGTCTGGAGACCGGTGCCACCAAAGCCAGCCGGTGCTAATGCCGGAAGTGCCGCATGTTGGTGACCATGCAGCAGATGCCGTGCTTCTCGCAGAGGTCGAACGTCTCCTGGTCGCGCTTGGAGCCGCCGGGGTGGACGATCATCTTCACGCCGGCCTCCGCGAGCACCTGCGGCCCGTCAGGGAACGGGAAGAACGCGTCGCCCACCGCGATCGCGCCCTTGGCAAGAGCGCCCGCCTTGCTCACCGCCAGACGGCACGCCGAGACGCGGTCGACCTGGCCCGAGCCGACGCCGAAGAGACGCCCCCCCCCACCGCCCCCGGCAAACGCGGGGTCAGGACCACCGATCACAATGGCATTGCTCGACACGGCACGGCACAAGACACTCAGCACGCCGGCCGAGCGGAGCTGGTCGGGCGTCGGCTTGGGGCCGGCCTTGTGCTCCCACAGCGAGGGGTCGGGCGCACGGCAGTCGCGGTCCTGCACGAGCATGCCGCCCGGCACGGAGCGGTAGTCGAGCTTGCGGGCCACCGACGGCTCGCGGTCCCCCACGGCCAGCAGCCGCACGTTGGCCCAGCGCTCGCGGAGCACGCCCAGCGCGTCCTCGGCGTAGCTCGGGGCGACCACGACCTCGAAGAAGTTGGCCTTGTCGGCGATGATCTCAGCAGCCGCACGATCAACGGGGCGGTCGACGGCGAGAATCCCGCCGTACGCCGCGACCGGGTCGCCGGCGATCGCCATTTTCACGGCGCTCGCCAGGTCACTCGCGACCGCGCCGCCGCAGGGGTTGGTGTGCTTGACAACGACGGCGCCGGCGGAGCCGCTGGCACCGTTCCCAAACCGTCCCTCGGGGCTAACGAGTTTGCTGAGCCCCTTGACCGCCTCGAGCGCGGCGGCCGCGTCGAGGATGTTGTTGTACGAGAGCTGCTTGCCGTGGAGCTGTGTCGCGTTGACGACGGTCGGCCCCGTCGACGCCGCATCGCGGTAGAGGGCCGCGGACTGGTGCGGGTTCTCGCCGTAGCGCAGCTCGTCGACCTTGGTATAGCGCAGGTTGAGCACGCGCGGGAAGGCCGGCGTGGTCCGGCGGGAGAGGTACGTCGCGATGGCGGCGTCGTACTCGGCGGTGTGCGCGAAGGCCGCCGCGGCCAGCTCGGCGCGCAGGTCGTACGTCGTCGCCCCGCCGTTCGCGTCAAGCTCGGCGATCACGTGGTCGTACCGCGAGGGCGAGGAGACCACCGTCACCCACTGGAAGTTTTTGCTCGCGGCACGCAGCATCGCCGGGCCGCCGATGTCGATGTTCTCGATCGCGTGACTCAGCGGCGCGTTCGGATCGGCGACGGCCTTCTGGAACGGGTAGAGGTTGATGCACAAGAGGTCGATCGGCTCGATGCCGTGCTTCTTGAGGAAGGCCTGGTGCTCGGCGTTGTCGCGCTGGGCGAGCAGGCCGCCGTGGATGCCGGGGTGGAGCGTCTTGACGCGCCCGTCGAGCCCCTCGGGGAAACCCGTCACACTCTCGACGCTGGCCACCGGCAACCCGGCCTGCGTGAGGACTTTGGCGGTGCCGCCGGTGGAGATGAGGGCCACGCCCCGCGCGGCGAGAGCGGAGGCGAACGGGACCAGGTCGGTCTTGTCGGAGACCGAGAGCAACGCGCGACGGATCGGGACGGGGGAGGTCATTGGGGGATGATACATAGGCCATAGGCCAGAGGCCGATGGCCATTGGCAAGACCGATGCGAAAAACTCGACGCGCCGCCGCGTTTGCGAATGCCGAATCCCGCCGGCGTTCCGTCACATCGGCCAATGGCCAATGGCCTTCGGCCCCTGCTCTTACTGCTTCGGCCCGTACTTGCCGACCACGCCCAGCGGGCTGACGGCGTAGAGGTTGCCGTCGACAAACTGGTCGGTCTCGAGCATCGACACGCCGGCGAGCGCCTGCCGCTCGACGCTGTCGCCGGTGGCCGGGTCGACGAGCGTGGCCGTCGAGCCGTCCCACACGACCAGCCGCCCGGCCCGGACGCCGATGACCGCCCCGTGGACCGCCTCGGCGTTCCACTGCTTCTGCCCGTTCGAGCCGTCGAGGGCCGTCAGCCCAAGCCGCGGCAGGTCGCAGTACACCACGCCGTCGTGGTACACCGGCGTGCCGTTGATCGGCGCGTCGGTCAGGAAGCGCCACAGCCGCCGCCCGTCGACCGTGAAGGCGTAGAGCGCGTGGTCGCGGCTGGCGCAGAACATCACCGAGTCGGACGCCGCGGGCTGAGTGCTGCACCCCTCGTACATCGAGACGCGGGCCGAGCTGACGCCGCTGAGCCCGTTGAGGATGATGACCTGCCCGGTGTACGAGACGAGCCCGACCTGCGAGCCGACCATGACCGGGTCCTGGTTGATCGCGCTGGTGAGGGCCGAGCCCCACTCGCGGAAGCCGGTCCGCTGGTTGTGGGCGAGGATCTCGCCGGAGATCGTGCCGTAGACGAGGATGTCGCCGACGACGGCCGGGCGGGTGTCGACGACGCGGTCGAGGGGCTGCTTGTCCTTGAGCGTGCTGGAGGGCAGGTCGAAGATGAACAGCTCCGACTCGGCGCTGACGAGCAGGTCGTTGCCGATGCGGACGTTGCCGAGGAACTTGGTCAGCCGCCCGGCGACCTGGTCGGACCACCGCCGCACGCCGCTCGACGGCTCGAGGACGCTCACCACCGAGCCGGTGTCCTGCACGACCAGGACGTCGCCGAGCACGTCGACCCGCTCGACCGTCTCGCCCGGCAGGACGTCGGCAAAGCCCCGCCACGCCAGGCGGTAGCCGAGGGTGTCGAACGCCTCGTACTGCGGCGGCATCTTCTCGGCCCGCTGCTGCGGCGTCAGGGCCCGCGACGAGCCGCACCCCCCCAGACCAACCCCCGCCGCCCCCGCCAGGAGCGACGCGGCCGCGATCGTCAGAACCCGACCCGCCGAACCAACCCGCGAGTGCCGATAGCCGCCAAGCCGTGTGCGCATGAAGCCCATCCTTTTCCCGCCCGCCCGATCGCCTGCCCCCTCACCGCCGTCGCCCGCCCCCCTCGACCACCCAAAGCCCGACCGCCCCAACCCTCGACGGCACCGGCGGTTACGGACCGCCGGGGTACGGAGTATGGGGATTTTCGGCCGCCGGGTCAAGGGGGATCCAAGCGGTGGTTTTTTCCGTTGCACAAGAGCGCACCACGGGGGCGACGATACGATATACAGTCAGGAGGTCACTCCTTACGGAGGCGTGTGATGGAAAAGATCAATGTTCAAGGCCTCCCGGAGCCGGTGGCTCGCGCGCTTGCGAACGTGGTTGACACGCTGCGTAAGCAGTTGAGCACGCCGGCACAACCGGACCACCAACGCACAAGCCAGACGCACATGCTTCCCCGCTGGCCGGGCAAGGTGATCGGCACGCTGATGCGAGAGGAACTCTACGACGATGCCGCCTGAGCTTGCGCTGGTTGATACGAACGTGCTGGTCTATGCGCTGGTGCCCGAGTCGCCGCAGCACGCTCGCTCCAGGGCGTTTGTGGAGCGAGCGGTTGACGCGTCTGCCGGGCTGTGCGTTGTGCCGCAGATTTTGACGGAGTTTTACGCAATTGTCACAAGCCCGAAACGGATGACCGCGGCCCGGTCCTCGGTTGAGGCTATAGCCGCCATCCGCGTTTTTCTTGACATGCCCGGCATGAGCGTTCTTACCTCGTCCCAGAACGTCGTCGATCGTTTGTTGGATTTGCTCTCAGTCTCCGCCGTCACCAGTCAGCATGTCCACGACGCACACATCGCCGCGATGGCGCTGAGCAACGGAATCCGCCGTATCTACACATTCAATACGCACGATTTCAAGCTCTTCCCCGGCCTCGAACTTCTCGAACCATAAAATATCCTGATGTTCACCGGCCTTGTCCAGAGCGTGGGAGACGTGATCGAAAGCCACCCGCGGCGTGCTGCCGGAGGGGGAGGCGGGGAGAGACTCCAGGGCGTCCGCCTCACCATCGCCGCGCCGGCCGAGTGGCGGCACGACGCCCGCGAGGGAGACTCCATCTGCGTCTCGGGGTGCTGCCTCACCGTGACGGCCGTCGCCGATCAACGCCTCAGTTTCGACGTCGTCGCCGAGTCGCTGGCCAAGACCAAGCCCGACTGGTGGGCCGTCGGCTCGAAGGTCAACCTCGAACGCTCGGTGCGGGCCGACACGCTCATGGGCGGGCACATCGTCCAGGGGCACGTCGACGGCGTCGGCCGCGTCGTGCGTGTTGAGCGCGACGGCTTGGGGGAGGGGGGGGACTATCGCGTCACGATTCAGCCGCCCGCCGAGCTGATGGAGTTCCTCACGCCCAAGGGCTCGGTCTGCATCGACGGCGTCTCGCTCACCATCGCCGACCTCCGCGTCGGCGACGCCGCGAATCCCGGCACGCTCACCGTCGCGCTCATCCCCGCCACCCTCGCGGCCACCACGCTCGCCTCACTCACCGCAGGCGACGCCGTCAATCTGGAAATGGACGTTATCGCCAAGACCGTCGTGCATTGGATGAAGCATTACGGAAAGGGAGCAGGGAACAGGGAGCAGTAAGCAGGGGGCAATCGCAAGCAGGAACGGTCAGCCGGTTTCCTGCTGCCTGCTGCCTATTCCCTGCTGCCTTCACTTACCCACTGATATCCAGCGACCTGCCCACCGTCACCGCGGTCGCGGCGGCGTTGCGGTCGGCCGGGTGGCGATAGAACGGCAGGCTCCCGCCGTGCCCGTCGGCGCCGCCGGAGGGCGTGGCCGTCCCGTCGGCGTGGAAATCGACCCCGCCGGGGACGGTCCCCGCGACCAGGCTCTGCAGTTCCGGGCTGTACCCCTTGCCGCCGATCCGCTGGATCGGCTGGACCTCGGCCGGCACGCGCAGCTCGTGGACCGGCTTGACCGCCGAGACCGGCTTGGCGCCCGAGGCCGCCTGGGCCTGCTGCGCCGCCTGCGGCGGGCGTGCGCTGGGCAGGCCATACGCCCGCGCGATGTGGTACGGATTCGTCGGAAGCGATGTCGAAGAGGTGATATTCATGCGTCGGTGCCGATCTATCGGGCCGGCTCCGCTAGGTCCGCATTATTTATCACTCAGGAACTTTTCTGCCCGTCTGCCGCGAGACGGGGCGTGCCGCCCCGCGCACCGGTCTGGAGACCGGTGCCACCAAAGACAGCCTATACCTTCGACAGCACGCCGTTCCGCTGACCCGCGGCGTCCACCACCACGTTCACCTCGGGCTTGCGCACCGGCAGCCCCGCCGCCCCCGCCGCGATCGGTCCGGCACCCTCCTTGCCCGTCGGCGGCTTGCGGTACAGCCCCCGGTACGCCCCCCACGCCATCGGGTGCGCCTTATGCGGCGTGAACTCCTCGTTGACCATCCCAAACCCCCGCAACAGCTCCCGGATCCGCTCCTCGTTCATCGGGTGCGGGTGCATGTGGTCCGCGTGATCCGAGAAATCCACGAACAACCACAGCAACCCCCCCGGTTTCAGGAGGCGGCGGATCTCGTTGACCACCCCGGCCGGGTCGGTCACGTGGTCCAGGCAGTTCTCGATGATGACCAGGTCGGCGAAGCCATTGGGGAGCGGGATCTGCTCGCCGGGGGCCTCGATGTAGACGACGTCGTCGCAGATCGGCGAGGTCGGGAGGAGCCCCTCCTCGACATACCCCCGCGCCAGCGGGTCGACCGCGACGGCCCGCTTCCACCCCTTCCTGGTCCGCGCGATGCTGGGGTAGGGTCCGGCCCCGATCTCGATGACGGATCGCTCGGCCGCCCAGTCGTCGATCCCGGCCAGCCCGTCGACGCCGCCCCCCACTTCCACATCCCGCAGGCCCAGCCACGCCCCCAGGTGGAGCAGTCGCTGGCGTTGCCATCGGCCGAAGACGACCTCGTAGGTGTCGCCGTGGTCCTTGACGCAGCCGCCGTTGTGGATGAGCCAGCGCCAGTAGTCGAGCTCGCCGCGGTACTTGCGGGCGTCGCGGTCGAGCTGGCCGAGGCGCGCCTCGAGGCGGTCCAGCCGCTGCACGAGCGGCCAGATGCCGGGGCGGATCGCCCGTGCCGCGAGGGTCTTCAGCTTGCGTCGGAGGCGGGCCCGCAGCGGGAGCGCGGGGGAGGACGGCGTTGGGTGGAAAGACGTGGTGCTCATCCGACGGACTGTAGCCCCACGCCCTGCGCCGGTGCGGCGTAAAGACGCCGTCAAGATCGGCGCGGGGGGCTCGGCGCGAGCGGCGGAGTGCCCAGTTTCGGACTTTGGTGGTGGCACGCCGCGGAAAGTCCGATACTCTTCACGATTGGACGCTCCCGCGTCGCGCACGGCTGTTTGTAAGGATGGACCCGCAATGCCCACCAACGACTCATCATCTCTGACCGGCGCGTCGGCGTCGGGCTCCGCCTCGCCCAGCCCGCTCCCGCCGCGCGGCCCGGAGACGCCGCTGCACCGCGAGATCGACGGGCTCAAGCGGCGGATGGTCGACGAGGCGTCGGCGGCGATCTCGATGCTCGAGTCGTCGCTGGAGGCGCTGTGGCACCTGGATGCCGAGCGGGCCAAGAGCGTGATCGAGCGTGACGCGCAGATCAACCAGGAAGAGGTGGCGATCGAGGAGCGGTGCCTGCGGATCCTGGCGCTGCACCAGCCGATGGCGCGGGACTTCCGCGAGCTGGCGTTCGTCTTGAAGGTGAACGCGGACATCGAGCGCGTGGCCGACCACGCGTGCAGCGTGGCGAAGATCGCCAAGAAGCTGGTGGGCAAGGCGCCGGAGGAATGGCCGCAGGCCTTGGTGGAGCTGGGCCAGCGGGTGCCGATGGCGTGCGCGTCGCTGCTGCGGGCGCTCAACCGCGAGGACGCGGAGGCGGCCAAGCAGGTCATCGTGGCCGACAAGACGATCGACAAGCTGCACAAGCAGCTCTTCAACGAGACGGTCTCGCTGATGCGCGACCGCGAGGACGGGGAGGCGGTGGGGCTGCTGGTGTACCGGATCGGCCGCGAGCTGGAGCGCGTCGGCGACCTGATGACCAACATCGCCGAGGACATCGTCTACCTCGTCACCGGCGAGATCGTCCGGCACGAGAAGAAGCGCCTGCGGGCCGAGCAGGCCGCGGCGGAGGATCTTGGATAACTCCGGACTGCCCCATCAAGTCGGACGTTTGTGTCTTACCACAGAGGCACAGAGAACACAGAGGCCACAGAGGAAAACCAATACAGATTTGTCGAGAAAGACATAAGACCGCTTTGAACGCGGAGCACGCGAAGGTCTCGAAGGAAGACATCAAGTAGTCGTTTTCTTCGAGTCTTCGTGAGCTTCGCGTTCAATTCCCCTTTCTTGGTTTCCTCTGTGAACTCTGTGTCCGGAACTGTTGCCCGAATCGCGCAACCGTTCCTTGAAGGATAGCGT
>CAZZDW010000103.1:10341-11389 GCA_964652945.1 uncultured Phycisphaeraceae bacterium | reverse complement strand
CCCCCTACCCCCGCGATCCCGCGCGTATCGAGTTCGACGCCGCCCACGATCAGCTCCGGCCTGCCGCGCCCGTGCGGCGGCCGCGGCTCAAGCCGGTGCAGGTCGTACCCAAGCCCGATCCGAAACGGCACGTCGCTCATACGCATGGGTTCCGCACGTCACCCCCATCCCCAAGCGCCCCCCACATTCCGGCGGCCTGCCGCGCCACGCCGCGCCGGCGGAGTCCGCGGCACAAATCCCCCGACGCCGATCAGGAGACCCCCGCCGGCGTGACGATAGACCTACCGGACCTCCTTCGACGCGGCACGACGCCGAACCTTCGGCGTCCCGGCGTCGTTAGGGGTATGAACCGTCCGCGTGCTCTCACAGGTCTCGGCGAGGAAAGGCCGCTACCGTCTGAGGCCCCGCAGCGGGCGTTGACCCACCCGGCGCGCGCCGCGAGCCGGGACGACTCCGCGGAGAAGACCAGCATGACCACCGGACCCCACGCCTTCAACCGACTCCTCCCGCTGGCCCTCGCCCCGGCCCTCGTCGCCGCCGCGACGCTCGCCGGCTGCTACTACGAGGGGGGCAACTTCGCCTCGCTCAACCAGTTCACCTACGTCTCGACGGCGTGGGAGCCCAAGACGATCACCCTCAAGGACACCCGCACCGGCCAGGATCTCTGGTCGGTCGACATCCCCGTCGGCAAGCAGCTCGTCATCGACTTCTACCGCGACACCGACCCGCACGCCTTCTACCCCGACACCATGCGCTGGGGGATCATGGACGACGACGTGCTGACCAGCAGGCTCGACCACGAGATCCGCGTGCCCGACCGCACCAGCCGGCGGGTCGACATGGAGCTCCGCCCGGCCCCCGAGCTGCCGATGGACGAGACCTACGCCCAGCAGCTCGAGAGCGGCAAGGAGCCGACGGCCGCCCCGACCGAGCCCAAGGCCCCGCGCGTCGACCCGATGCGCGACGTGGCCCCCGCCCCCCCCCCCCCCCCCCGCCCCCCGCGCGCCGGCGGCGGCGGAGCGGGGCGGCCGCGCGCGCCCCCCCCCGG
>CAZZDW010000103.1:0-10331 GCA_964652945.1 uncultured Phycisphaeraceae bacterium | reverse complement strand
GTCGGACAAGCCGGCCGAGAAGCCGGCCGAGCCGAAGCCCGCCGCACCGGCCGTGGAACCGATGAAGCCGACGACGCCGTCCGAGCCCGCGCCCGCCTCCCCCGAGGGGGAGCCGGCCGTCGATCTGCCGGAGTGAGCGGCAAAAAAAAACTCCGCTTGTCTGAGTCTGTGGCACAGGCCTCTGGCCTGTGCAGGGTCGCTTGGGAAAAACGGCACAGGCGGGACGCCTGTGCCACGTTCGAGCACCCACCCAGTCGTTATCGGCCGTGCACACGCACGCTCGTGCACGAACGTCATGCCGGGCGTCGTGTTGTGCCACGAGCATCGAGCCGATCGGTACACGATCCAGCTTGCTCTGTTGAAATCGTCTTGTTTTGGGTGGGGCGGGCGTCCCGCCCGCCCGTGGGATGCTTAGAGACGATCGGTGGGCGGGCGGGACGCCCGCCCCACCCAAACTTATCGAGGGCCTTTGCACTTGTGTTGGTGAAGGACGTTGCCATGCATAAAGATCGCCGTGTGTGTGTGCTGTGCACTGCCGTGCTGTTGGCCGTTGCCGGGTTGTCGCCGTTCGTCGCCGCGCAGGAGCAACCCGCGGCCCCGACCGCCGCGCCAACGACCCTGCCGCCCGCGCCCGGCTCGGCTCGGACTCGCCAGCCGGATGCGGAACAAGAGAAGCCGCAGCCGTCGATCTTTGAGGAGGGGCTGAGCGACGCGGAGCTGATCGAGCGGATCGGCCAGGCCGCGGCGAGGGCCGCCAGGCGCAACAAGCGCGTCCTGCTGGTGTGGGGGAACAACACCTCGAAGTTCTGCCGCCTGCTCGACAAGCGGCTGACGACAGACTCGGCGGTCGCCGCCAAGATGAACGGCGAGTACGAGCGGGTGATGATCGACGTCGGGGCGCTGGGCGACCAGCACGCCGCCCTCGCCCAGCTCTACGGGGCCAACGTGCACGACGACGGCGTCCCGCAGCTCACGATCCTCGACACCTCGCTTGCGCCCCTGGCCAGGCAGACCAGCGAGCCCTTGGAGAACAAGTACCAGCACATGAACCCCGGCTACAGCTCGTCGGCGTTGATCGAGTGGTTCATCGCCAACCAGACGGCGCGGCCCGACGCCGAGCGCCTCGCCGCCGATGCCTTCGACAACGCGAAAAAGAACGACAAGAACGTGCTGATGTACTTCCGCGAGAACGGCTGCCACTGGTGCGACAAGCTCGAAGACTGGCTCGACCGCGAGGACGTCCGGGCGATCCTCGAAAAGGACCTGGTGATCGTCGGCATCGACACCGACCGCATGACGCAGGGGCCCGATGTCGCCACGCGCTTCGTCGGGGGCCTGGCCGACTCGCCGCCGTGGATGCTCATCATGGACGCCGACCAGCACCCGCTGGCGACGGCCAACATGCCGACCGACGCGACGCTCTCGGGGACGCAGAACATCGGCTTCCCGCAGGCCGACGACGAGCGGGCGTACTTTGCCGAGATGCTCAAGAAAAGCCGCAAGCGCATGAGCGACGAGGAGATCGAGCAGATCAAGGAGTCGCTGAAGCCGAAGCGGTGAGGGTCTTTGGTGGCACCGCTCTCCGAGCGGTGCGTGGGCGAGCTTGTTTTCGTTCGCCCGCGCTCGGCTCGGAGAGCCGAGCCACCAGGAGCCATTACACGTCCAGGTTCTTGACCTCCAGCGCGTGCTCCTCGATAAACTTGCGGCGGCTCTCCACGCCCTCGCCCATCAAAATCGAGAAGAGCGTCTCCGCCTCCACCGCGCCGTCCCACGTCACCCGCAAGAGCGTGCGGCGGGACGCGTCCATCGTCGTGTCCCAGAGCTGCTCGGCGTCCATCTCGCCCAGACCCTTAAACCGCTTGATCTCGAGCCCCCGCCGCGCGACCGCGTTGAGCGACTCAAGAATCGACGGCACGCTGGCCGCCTCGACGACCTTGCTCTTGCTCGCCCCCCCTCCCTCCGTGAGCCGGGGCGTACCGCCACGGTCATCTTCGGATTCGCCTCCATCGGTCGTACTGTCGACGGACGTTGGCTCGTCATCTTGCCGGGGCGACACGCCCCGGCTCACTTCGTCGCCCAGCTCCCACGCGTACTTGGTCGGCAGCCGCTCGCCGGTGACGGACTCTTCCTGCACGAGCGCGTAGTCGTCGATCGAGACGCCGAGGGTTTCAAGCTGCTCGAAGAGGCGCTCCAGCTCGCGGTTCTCGTGCAGCTCGCGCAGCTCGGCCACACGGCGTTCGGGGACATGGTCGGTGGACGCCGCGAGCGGTTCGGCTTCGCCGTCGGCCTCCATCTCGTCGATGACCAGGCCCTTGTCGGCGACGATCGTGCGCGCCTCGGCCTCGCTCCACGCCCACGCCCCGCCGCCGCCGCCCTGCCACGTCACGCGGTGCGTCGGCAGACGGCCCCCCCCTCCCCCTGCCCCCGCGCCTCCCGCACGACCATCGCGCTGAGGATCAAGCTCGCGGACGGCCAGCAGGTCGGGGAAGAGCACGCCGCGGCGCTCGGCGACCGTCACCAGCTCGCCCAGGCGGCGCAGGTGCCGGATGAGCTTCTTCGACTCGTCCAGCGACAGGCGCCGGGCGACCTTGGGCTGGCGCGTCTTCTCGTCGACGACGACCGTCCCGCCGGCCGGCGAGTCCTCCGCGGCGGCTGTCTCGCGGATCGCCAGCGTCGCTCGGCTGAGCCCGATGTCCGCGAGGATGTCCTGCAGCCGCGCCTCGTTGAGCACGTACTCGTGCTTCTTGTTCTTGCCGGTGCCCCACTCCAGCAGATACAGCGGCGGCTGGGCGATATACACCCTGCCGCGCCGGATCAGCTCCGGCATCTGGCGGAAGAAGAACGTCAGCAGCAGCGTGCGGATGTGCGAGCCGTCCACGTCGGCGTCGGTCATGATGACGACGCGCCCGTAGCGGAGCTTGCTGGCGTCGAAGTCCGGCCCGATGCCGCACTTGAGCGCCTGGATCAGCGTGCGGATCTCCTCGAAGGCCAGCACCTTGTCGAGCCGCGCCTTCTCGACGTTCAGCAGCTTGCCCCGCAGCGGCAGGATCGCCTGCGTCTCGACGTCGCGCCCCTGCGTCGCCGACCCGCCCGCCGAATCACCCTCGACGATGAACATCTCGGAACGGTCCACGTCCTTGGTCTTGCAGTCGCGCAACTTGTGCGGCATCGACCCCGAATCCAGCGCGCTCTTCCGCCGCGTCAGCTCGCGGGCCTTGCGCGCCGCCTCGCGCGCCTGGGCCGCGACGATCCCCTTCTGGCACAGCCGCTTGGCCTCGGCGGGGTGCTCCTCGAGCCACGACTCGAGCGCCTCGCTGATCGCCTGGCCGACGAAGGCCTCGATCTCCGGGTTGAGGAGCTTTTCCTTGGGCTGGTTGTTGAACGTCGGGTTGGGGAGCTTGACCGAGACGATCGCGATGAGCCCCTCGCGGAGGTCCTCGCCGGTGGGCGTGGGGTCTTTTTCTTTGAGGATGCCCGCGCGCTTGGCGTAGGCGTTGAGCGTGCGGGTCAGGGCGACTTTAAAACCCTGGCCGTGCGTGCCGCCGTCGACGTTGTTGATGTTGTTGGCGAAGGTGAGGAGTGTTTCGTTGTACCCGTCGTGGTACTGCATCGCGACCTCGCACCCCAGCGAGGCGTCGGCGTCTTCTTTCTTGATGTGGACGGGCGCGGAGACCGGCGTCTTGCCGGCCATGAGGTGCTGGACGTATTCGAGCAGGCCGTGCTCGGCCTTGTAGGTCTCGTTCTTGATCTTGCCGTCGGGCCCGACGCGTTCGTCGCGGAGGCGGATGATGACGCCGGGGTTGAGGAAGGCCAGCTCGCGGAGGCGCGTCTGCAGCGTGGAGAAGTCGAAGGCGGTCTCGGGGAAGACCTCCGAGTCGGGCATGAAGACGATCTTGGTGCCGGTCTTGAAGGGCGCCTCGGCGGGGATCTCGCCGACGACCTTGAGCTGCTTGGTCGTCTTGCCGCGTTCGAAGCCGATCGAGTGGACCTTGCCGTCGCGGTAGACCTCGCAGTCGAGCCACTCGGAGAGGGCGTTGACGCACGAGACGCCGACGCCGTGCAGCCCGCCGGAGACCTTGTAGGCCGAGCCCTCCTCGCCGAACTTGCCCCCCGCGTGCAGCACCGTCATGACGATCTCGACGGCGGGCTTGCCGTTGTACTGCGGGTTGTCGTGCTTCTTGGGCCCGATGGGGATGCCCCGGCCGTTGTCGACGACGGCG
Organism: uncultured Phycisphaeraceae bacterium; assembly: GCA_964652945.1. GTDB lineage: Bacteria > Planctomycetota > Phycisphaerae > Phycisphaerales > UBA1924 > CAZZDW01. The sequence continues at coordinate 6,111 of CAZZDW010000103.1, read as the reverse complement.
CACGACCCGTCGGCCTGGATGGTCACCGCGACGGTGTCGGCGTGCCCGGCCATCGCCTCGTCGATGCAGTTGTCGACGACCTCGTAGACCAGGTGGTGCAGGGCGCGGATGTCCGTGCCGCCGATGTACATGCCGGGGCGCAGCCGCACGGCCTCGAGCCCCTCGAGCACCTTGATCTGGTCCTCGCCGTAGCTCCCCCCGTGCTTGGCGGGCGCGGGCTGCTGAGAAGGGTTGCCGGCGTTGTTCGATTCGGACAAGGGAAAACCTCGCGAAAAAGCCTCGGTCCCGGCCCCCTCAAAACCGGCGTTTTTCACACAGGAAAACCGGCGAAAGGGCCGTCGAGAAGTATAGGCGAACCGGCGTCTCTATGACTCGCAGTTCCATGTGCAACCTTCCCTCGAAGCGCCCTGAAAAGAAGCCCACGGCCATGGCCGTGGGCCTCGCTCCCCCGACGCTCGTACTCGCCCGTTCCTCTCCATACTCCCCCCGCGCATCGGGAAACTTCCGTCGTTTTCTCGCGTATCAACTCACGATGTCTCCGCGCGAGCGTCGTCTTCTCCCTCGCCGCCGCCGGGCCCGCCGGCGGCTCGTCCTCTTCACCGCCTCCCTCGCCCTCACGCTCGCGCTCATCGTTGCGTGGATCGACAGCACACGCACGTATACCTCGCTCTCGTACTCGATCGGCCTCGGCACGCCGCGGCAGGCCGAGCCGCTGCCGGGCGAGTTGCAAGGCATGTGGCACGACACCGTCGGCACCCTCGGCGTGCTCATCACCGACGGCACGTGTTCTCTCTCGTTTATCCGTGCCGAGTTCACCTTTTACGACCCACCCACCGAGGCCGCACTCTTCCGCGGCCTCAAACTCACACGAACTTTTCGCGCCCAAGAGTTCGTCTCGCTCCTTGTCCAGACACCCACCGGCCAACTCAACTGGTTCACCAACGACTTCTGGTTCCCCTTCCTCCACGGCTTCGGATATTCGCAAACCAACTCCCCGACCCATGTCCGCCACGCCTTTTCCGTCCCTCTTTCCCTGCTCACCCTCCTCGCAGCTCTCCCCGCCCTCTGGCTCACCCTCGGCCGGCATCGCCAGCGCCGCCGGCTGCGGCGTCAAGAGTGCTGCTCCTCCTGCGACTACGACCGCCGCGGCCTCCCCGCCGCCGACGCCCCCTGCCCCGAATGCGGCCAGAGCGAGCCACATCCAATCGAAAGGCAAACACAATCTCGTGCCTGACGAAAAAAGAGGGGGATTTCCCTGGGTTTTCGCTTGCTTCCGTCGGCCTCTCATGACACGATGTGGGGGGAAAGCAGGAGATTTCGGCAAACTGGGCGAATGACTACGGCCCGCCGAGACCTTCCAAGCCCCCCCTGCCCCGTGCGTTCCGTGAGTCCCTTCCCCCTGGCCATGGGAAGCCTGTTAAGTGAGGGATTCTGGGGGTCGATAGACGCCTGTACTGCCAGAACCGGTCGTGATGCGACACGACCCTGGGCTTTTTCCCGCATGGACGTGGGATATCCCCGCCTGGCTCGAGGGTCGGTCCATGGACGGTCAGAACACCAACGAACGTGCTCGCTCGGCCTCCGACGACCATCACGTCGAGAAGGCCGGCCTGCCCGCCGACCTGGCGACCAAGCGGATCTTCACCACCGGCGAGGCCGCCGCGATCTGCAAGGTCTCGCAGCAGACGATCATCCGCTGCTTCGACTCCGGCCGCCTCGGCGGCTTCCGCGTGCCGGGCTCCAAGTTCCGCCGCATCCCCCGGCCCGAGCTCATCAAGTTCATGAAGGCCAACGACATCCCCGTCGAGGTGCTCGACGGCGGGCAGCGGCGCGTCCTCGTCGTCGACGACGACGAGAACATCCTCGACATGATGCGCGACATCCTGCAGCGAGAGGGCCGCTACGAGGTCCGCACGTGCGCGACGGGGTACGACGCGGGGCTTTTGACCGAGTCGTTCCGGCCGCATGTCATCCTGCTCGACTACATGCTGCCCGACATCAACGGCAACGTCGTCTGCCAACGCATCCGCGCCCGCGAAGACCTCGCCAGCACCCGCATCATCTTCGTCTCCGGCGTGGTCGACCAGTCCGAGATCGACACGCTCAAGGCGGCGGGGGCCGACGCGTTCATCCGCAAACCTTTCGACGTCGACCAGCTCGTCCGCACACTCGACGAGCTGCTCGAAGTCAAAGAAGACGCCTAAAACCGTTGACCTCTGTGCGAGGAATGAAGGGTCTTGGGTCTAAGGTCTTGGATCTTGGGCCCAAGGGTCACGCCTCTCCCTGAACTGATCAATCCGTGCCTGCACGAACCACTCTGATGCGATCTGGCGCCCATCGTCACGCACCAAGACCCTTGACCCGAGATTCAAGACCTTCTTCCCATAAATACGCCCTTCTGATGGTCCGATGAAGGGTGCATGGGTTCTTCGTTGCCGTCGCCGCGCTGGTCGGACGCCGCCGCGCCCGTGCCGCGCGCGGCGGATCCGGCGGCAGCCCCCGACCCGCCGGGAGCGCCCAAGACGCGCCCACCGACCCCCGCGGGCGACACGCACGGCAACGACGCCACCGAGCGCATCCTCGCCGAGATCGACGCGCTGCCGACCCTCCCGGCCGTCGCGGCACGCCTCATGCGCGCCGCCAGCAACGACGAGGTCGCCATCTCCGAGATCGTCCGGCTCATCGAGTCCGACCCGTCGCTGACGGCCCGCACGCTCTCGCTCTGCCGCCGGGCCGCGCACGGGCTGGGGCACCGCATCACCACCGTCTCCCACGCCGTCGTCATGCTCGGGCTCGAGACCGTCCGCGCGATGGTCCTCTCCGTCCAGGTCCTCGACTGGGACAAAGAAGTCCACCAGCAGCGCGTCGCAACACGCAAGAAGACCTCTCAGCGCACGGAAAAAACGGACGAGGAGACGGGGGGGATGGACCGCGTCGGCTTCTGGAAGCACTCGATCGCCGTCGCGTGCTGCGCCGAGCTGATTGCCCGCGAGCACCCCCGCCGCGTCGGCGGCTACCGCCCCGAAGAGGCCTTCGTCGCCGGGCTCTTGCACGACCTCGGCAAGCTCGCCCTCGAACTCGTCCTCCCCAAGGCGTACGAGCGCGTCGTCCGTCTCTGCGAGCTGCGCCAGGGCGATATCGCCCGCTTCGAGCGGGCCGTCCTGGGGATCGACCATCACCAGGCCGGGCTGTTGCTCGCGGAGAAGTGGGGCCTGCCCAAGCCGCTCTGCGACGTGATCGCGCACCACGGGCGGTGGCAGTGGTCGCACACGCTCGCACCGGCGCACCGCGGGGCTGAGCCCCGCGGCTTGATGGTTGCTGACATTGACAACGACGAGCACGAGCTCGACGAGACGCTGCGCGAGCAGCACGCCTCGGCGCTCGCCGGATTGCGGAAAGGGGTCCACGCCGAGTCCCGCGAGGGGCGGGGCAGGGGCGCGCCGGCGACCATGCCGCTGGTCAAGCTGGTCACGCTCGCCGACGCGGTCTGCCGGCGGCTGCACCTGGGGTGGAGCGGCAACCACGCCGCACGGCCCAGCGTCGACAAACTCGCCGCGTCGATGGGCGTCCCCACCGAGACGATCCGCGGCCTGTACTCCAAGATCTACGAGGCCACCAGCGAACGCCAGCGCGACCTGGGCCTGGCGGAAAACCCCAGCGAGAAGCTCTTCGTCGAGGCGATCCTCCAGGCCAACGCGCGGCTCGGCATGCTCAACACACGCCTCGCCGAGACCAACGCCGAGCTGAAACGCACCCAGCACAAGCTCGCCGAGCACCAGGCGATGGCGCGGCTCGGCGAGCTGACCGCCGGGGCCGCCCACGAGATGAACAACCCCCTGGCGGTCATCAGCGGCCGGGCGCAGTCGCTGCTCCGCTCGCTCGACTCGGCCGACAACCGGGCCGCGGCCCGCGCGATCGTCGACGCCTCGGGCCGGCTGACCGACCTCATCACCCGCCTGCACCTGATCGCCAGGCCGCCCGAGCCCAAACTGGGGCCGGTCAACGTCGTCGACCTGCTCTCGGACGTGGTGAAAGAAGCCCGGCGCCGGACGACCGGGCTGAGGGGCAAGGAGCTCCCCAAGAAGCAGGAGACACTCGGCCCCGATCCCGAGGCGTCCGAGGCGCGTTCGCCGCTGGTGCCCATCCGGGTCGTTGTCGCCAGCAACATCCCCCCGGCCGCGCTCGATCGGAGCCTGATGGCCAAGGCCCTGATCGAGGTGGTGACCAACGCGATCGAAGCGTCCCCCCGCACCGGCGTAGAGGTCAGGGTTCATACCGAACCCAAAACCGGCCGACTCTTCATCCACGTGATCGACGACGGCGTCGGCATGAGCGAGCACGCGGCCCATCACGCGATGGACCCGTTCTTTTCGTCCAAGCCCGCCGGGCGGCAGCCGGGGCTCGGCCTGGCGACCGCCCACCGGCTCATCCGCCTCCACGGCGGCGAGATCACCCTCGCCAGCCACGAGGGGGCGGGCACGACGGCGACGATCCGCCTGCCCGACTGGCGCTGGCGGGGCTCGGCGGCCGAGCCGGCGCGGGACCGGGCGGCGTGAGGCAACACGGGGAGGGGGAACGGAGTCGAACGGGGCCGGGGGAGGATCAGTTCAGCAGACCCACGCAGGAGGCGACTGTGGACCCACGCACGACCGACGGATCATCCGACTCTTCGCCGATCAGCCCGTCGGCCAGGCACGTCCCCCCTCCTGCCGCTCAGTCGCTCCCCGCGCTGACCCCCCCGAAGCCGCCCGCTCCGCTGCGCCTGACGCCGACACCCATGAACCAGGGTGATGTTGACACGACCGACGCCGCCGCGCCGAGCCTGCGTGCGGCCAGATCGCTCGGGCCGCTCGTGTGCGTGCTGAGCCCGGACCCGGACCGACGGTGGGCGCTGGTGGGGCATTTGCAGGCCTTCGGGCTGCGCTGCCGCGAGGCCGGGTCGGCCAGAGAACTGGCGGTGCTGCGCGAGGCGCTTCGGGCCGGGCGGAGCGACGACCTGGACGCGGTGGTGATGGACGACGAGTTGCCCGACGCCAGCGCCCCGGACCTGGCGCAGGTGCTCAAGTGGCAGCGGATCGCGGTGGTGCCGTGGATTTCCGGCACCCCGGCCGCGGCGATCGCCGGGCGGGTCTTTGCGTCCGTTGCGAGTTCTCGACCTGCGGGCGGGGCGGCTTTGCGGGCTGTGAGGCTCGCGCCGAAGGACGGGGAGGCCACCCGTCAGGAAGTTCCCGAGGAGCAAGAGCCGTCCTTGCGGTTTGTCGATCTTGTGCAGGCGTACGAGGAGTTTGCCCTGCACATGAACCAGCTCACCACCGCCAACGAGTACGGGGCCCTGATCCGCAGCGAGCTGGACATCGAGTCGCTCCTCCGCGTGACGCTCGAGTTCCTGCTGGGCCGGTCGGGGCCGACCAACGCGGCCGTCTTCCTGCCGACGACCACCGGCGATTACTCGCTGGGCGCGTACGTCAACTATGACTGCCCCCGCGAGACCGTCGACATCCTGCTCGATCACATGGCCAACGTGATCGCGCCGCGGTTCGAGGAGCTACGCGGCGTCGTTCATCTGGCCGACGCGGCGAGCCTGGACCGCTACATCGGCACCGACGCCGACTGGCTGGGCGAGTCGGCGGTGATGGCCGTCGCCTGCCGCGCCGAGCGCGAGACGCTGGCGATCATCCTGCTCTTCCGCGACCGGCACATCCCGTTCACCGGCGGCCTCGCCGAGCAGCTCCAGACCGTCGCCGACCTCTTCGGACGCCAGCTCTCCAAGGTCATCCACATCCACCACCGCCACCTGCCCAAGCACAAATGGGGCCTGCTCGGCGGCGAGCCCGAGGCCGGGGACGACTACGGCGACCTGGCGGCGTGAGCCGGGGCTCCGCATTGACAGAGAACGATCTCCAAAGCCCACGGCGCGAGCCGTGGGTTGTTGTTTGCGGGACGCGCTTTACTCACAACGACCGAGGGGCTGAGCCCCTCGGCTTTCCCAACACTGCAAAGCACCACCGGATTTGAACTTCCGTGATCCGGGGTACATACTGCTGGATGATGAGCGTGGTGCGCGACATCCGGCAGGCGGCGGAAGACGTCTCCAAAGGCGGGGGCGGGGGT
>CAZZDW010000102.1:0-11624 GCA_964652945.1 uncultured Phycisphaeraceae bacterium | reverse complement strand
GCGGCGGGCCGGAGCGCGTCACCGGCGAGCTGGCGATCACGTCGTTCGACATGACCGTGCGCGACGCGGTGCTGGCCGACGTGGAGGGGGGCGTCGGCAAGGTGCGGCTCAGCGATCCGCGCGGCATCAAGAAGCTCAACGGCAAGCTCGCCTTCGCCTACGACCAGGCTGCGGGGATCACCGCCAAGGGCGGCTTCGACGCCGCGCCGATCGGCGCGGGCGACGCAGCGGCCGCCGCGGAGAAGACCGTCATCACCGTCGACGCCGACGTCGACCCGGCGTCATTCTCCAAGGGGTCGAAACGCGCGAGCACCGCGAAGGTCTCGCTCACCGGCGTGCCGATGGAGCTGGCCGACGCCTTCGCGAACATGAACGGCGCGATCGTCGAGGGCGTGGGACCGACGGCGGCGCTCACGCTCGACTTCGACGGCACGCTGGAGAAGGCCGACGTCGCGCTCGCGCTCGACGCGGCGCATACCACGCTCGACGCGGCGCTGGCGATCAACGACGGCGTGCTCAGCTCGACGCGCCCGGTGACGGCGAGGGTCGAGTCGCTGGCGTTCCTCGAGCGTGTGCCGTCGCTGCGCGGCACGCTCGACAGGGTGGGCCAGCGCGCGGTGCTGTCGCGCGTGCCGGGCGTCGAGCTGACGCTCAGCGACGTGCGCGTGCCGCTGCCGACGGACGGGAAGCTGGCGGACATGGACATGCGCAGCGCGGCGATGGCGCTCTCGCTCAAGGCCGGGGGGCTCAGCGGCACGCTCATCGTGCCGGCGGTGGGCGGCGTCGACGGGCAGGGGGAGCGGCGGGCGTTCTCGACGCGCCCGGTCGAGCTGGTGCTGAGCGCTTCGCCCCTCGGCGGCGGTGCGCACGCCGGCGTGCGCACGTCGGCGGCGCTCGACGACGCGCCCGCGGGGGACATCACGATCGACGCGGACGTGGCGGGCCTGCTCGACGAGCAGGGGCGGCTGATCGCGTTGCAGCCCGGCGCTGCCGCGCTGCCGCTGAGCGCGAGCGGCGGCTCGGCGAAGATCGAGGCCGTGGTCTCGGGGATCAACACGTCGCTGCTGCAGCCGATCGTCGACGGGCTGGGACTGCCGCTGGAGCTGCGGCAGGACGTCGGCGAGTCGCTCGACGTGCGGCTCGCGGCACGCGCAACGCCCACAACCACCGGGGCGGCGGGGGGGCGCCCCGGCTCACCGTATCCTGAGAGTCAGGTTGAGTTTGCTATCACCAGCGACAACGTCACGGCCGGCGGCAAGCTCGCGCTCGACGGCGGCACGGGCGTGCTGACGACGCGCGACGGGGGCATCACCGCCCGCGTCGCCTCGGCGGGGCCGGCGGTGCGGCGGATGCTGAACGCCAACGCGGAGCCCCGCGCGCACGCGAGCGGCGCGGAGGCTATCTCCGGCAACGGCGAGGTCACGCTCGCGGTGCGCAACGTGAGCGTCGCGCTCGACAAACTCGAGCAATGGACCGACGCCGTCGCGGCCGACGCCGAGGTGCGCGTGAGTGATCTGGCGGTGGACGCCGCGTCGTTCTTAGGGGGTGAAGGAGCAGCCGCGCACGCCGCACCGGTGCGCGTGGCGAGCCTGAACGCGACGGCCTCGCTCGCGCCGGGCAAGGCGCTGACGGCACAGCTCCGCGGCGACCTCTCGCACGACGGCGCGCCGTTCACGCTCACGGGCGATCTCGTCGCCCCCGGCGCGGCGACGCTGGCGTCCGGCGGCAAGAACCAGGAACTCCCCAAGGGCACGGCGATGATCCTCGCGCTCAAGCCCGAGGGGACGATCGCGCTGCGCAACGTGCCGGGGAGCCTGACAAGCCTTGTGCCGTCGTTGAACGTATCGGCCGATGAGGCGGAGACGGTCGCCGGCGAGGTCAAAGCGATGGTGCGGTCGCTCGTCGGGCAGAGCGCGAACGTCTCGGCGAGCACGTCGCCGAATGGTGATGCGCAGAGCGTCGAGGTGTCGGTGACGGCCGGCGGGATCGACGGCGGGGTCAGGGCGCGGCTGACGCGCGACGCGGTGACGCTGCTGCCGTCGGCGATCGACGTGGCGATCCGGCCGGCGGACGTGAACCCGATCATGCGGACGCTCGACCCGGCGACGAATGAACATGGTGGAGAGAACGCCTCGATGGTCTCGCCGTTGCCGGGCAACGCGGTCGACGCGGCGGGCCGATCGGCGGCGATGTCGGTCGCCGAGCCGGCGACGCTGCGGCTCATGCTCGAAGAGGTGTCGGTGCCGATGAAGCCGGGGACGTTCGAGCCCGAGTTTGCGCGGGGCGGCGTGGCGAGGGCGTCGGTCGAGCTGACGCCGCGGCTGACGATCCGGAACGCGCCGGTGGGCGGCTCGGTGGAGCGCACGCCCGGCGAGACCGCCGTCGCGACGACGCGGCGCGAGACGGTGGGCGTCGAGAGCCTCCGGCTCGAAGCGAGCGTGCCGCTCGCGGGACTCGGCGAAGGGGCGAGAAACGATCAGCGAGCCCGCGCGACGGTGAGCGGGCGCGTCGTCGACGCGCAGGGCACGGCGTACGCCACGCTCGACGGCAGCGCCTCGGCGATCCTGCGAGGCGGTGAGGCCGAGCTGGCCGAGGCGGCGCTGTCGCTGACGGACGTGAACACCGCGCTCGCCGGGGCGTTTGTCGGGCAGGCGGCGATGCTCTCGGGGGCGCTGGGCGAGACGGCGCAGCTCAAGGCGAGCGTCAAGCCGCTGGGCGGGAACAACACGAGCGACCTGGCGATCGCGCTCGACGTCTCGTCGCCGAAGCTGAGCGCGAGCACGCTGCACGCGCAGATGGCGGGTGATGTGCTGAAGGTGACGCAGCCGTGGACGGTGAGGTGGAAGCCCTCTCGCGACTTTGTGAACACGCTGGCGTTCGGCGATCAGCCCGACGTGCCGCAGGCCGTGGACCTGCCGACGATCGAGGTGGAGGTGAGCGAGCTGGCGCTGGCGATGGGGGGAGGCGGCGATGGGTCATCCGAAGAAACCGGGCCGCTCGTGCCGGGCGTGTTCGCGCTGGATGCGGACGTGAAGGCGGGGTCGGTGACGATGCTGCTGCCGGGCTCGACGACGGTGGAGGGCGTGCAGGTGGGCGGGCAGGGCGTGCCGCCCAAGGCGGAGCGGCGGCTGACGATGGACGGCTTTGCGGCGCGCGTGCGGCACACGGGGGATCAGAACGTCGGCAGCGGCGTGACGCTGAGCGCGACGCTGGGCAGGTTCTCCGGCGCGGCGGCGCAGGGAGAGGAGGAGTCGCAGGTCGAGGTGCGCATCGCCAAGCTCGCCGGGCCCAGCGGCGTGGTGGACGTCGCGCACGCGGTGATCTCGGCGGACGCAAGCGTGCCCGGCGTGCCGACGCCGCTGCTCGATGCGCTCGCCGAGCAGGGCGGGTTGATGACGCAGGTGCTCGGGCCGGAGGTGACGCTGCGGGCCAAGGCGCGCGACGTGACGCTCGCGCCCGACGAAGTGCCCGGGGGGGCGCCGGGGGGAGCGGCGGCGGGAACGATCGAGCTCTCGGCGAGCTCGCCCAACGCGGGGGCCGACATCCGCGGGCGCGTGGAGAACGGCGTCTTCGTGCAGCACGAAGGTCAGGTCGAGGCGCGGCTCATCCAGGGGCAGGTCGAGCTGGTGCGCAAGTGGGCCGGGCTGCTGCCGATGGTCACCAAGATCAGCAAGTCGGCCGACGATAAGCCCAGCGTGGTCAGCGCGACCGGGCTGACCGTGCCGCTCGCGGCGGGACCGGACGGCAAGCTCGACATGAGCAAGCTCAACGGCGTGATCACGGTGGACCTGGGCGTCGCGCAGTTCCAGACGCAGAACGCGCTGGCCAAGCTCGTCAAGGGGCTCGGGGGCAACACGGCGGGCTCGGTGGGCAAGAAGATCGAGCCGTTCACGGTGAAGATCGAGAACGGCGTGGCGACGTACGAGCGGTTTACGCTGCCGCTCGGCGAGTTTTCGATCGAGACCAAGGGGACGGTGGACCTGGTGCAGAACCGGATGGAGGTGGTGACGTACGTGCCGTTCTTTGCGCTGACCGACGAGGCGCTGGGGGTCTTCCGGCAGACGATCGGCGGCGTGCTCGACCTGCTGCCGGGCGACCTCATGGGCGCGGTCAACCGCAACACGATGGTGCCGATCAAGGCGAGCGGCTCGCTGGAAGACCCGTCGATCAAGCCGGACTTCAGCGCGCTGGCCGGCGAGGTGAAGCGGAACCTGATCGACAAGCCGGGGCAGGGGTTGAAGGACATCATCGACAAGGTCATCAAGCCCGGCGGCAAGGAGGGCGGGGCGGGCGGCAGCGGCAGCGGCGGCGGCGGCGGCGGCGGTTGAGCGAGGAGCGGGGAGCTGGAAGGGAGTTGAACACCCGGATTTGCCGCCGGCTGACGCGGACAGGGGGTGTGGAAGGCCACTTCGTCAAGACGGCCCCTGAACGGGCCGATGGTGCCTGCACGGCGGGTCCGGGTCTGTGCTGACCGGTCCGAGAACACGAGTGCGCGGCTCGTGCGGCCGATCACGGGGAGCTCGCTCCCCGCAGAAGAGGAAAAGGAGCCGAGAGTGGCCTTGACGCCCCCGTCTTCAGCACCAAACGGCGGTTCTCGCGGTCACATCCCCGGCGGCCCGGTGAAGGTGCTCGTCGTCGACGATTCCACGTTCATGCGGCGGGCGATCTCGGAGATGATCACCTCCGAGCCGGGGCTCGAGGTGGTGGATCAGGCCAAGGACGGGCAGGAGGCGATCGAGAAGGCCAAGAAGCACCTGCCGGACGTGATCACGCTGGACATCGAGATGCCGGTGATGAACGGGCTGGAGGCGCTCAAGCGGATCCGGCGCGAGGCGCGTCGGCCCGGCGGCGGCGGGCCGCCGGCGGTGCTGATGTGCTCGAGCCTGACGACGCAGGGGAGCCACGAGGCGCTGCAGGCGCTTCGGCTGGGGGCGGCGGACATCATCGCCAAGGACGCGAGCCAGTTTTCTTCGACGATCAAGGAGATGCGGGACGATCTGGTGCAGAAGATCCGTGAGATCGCGATGGCGGCGCGCCGCCGCGCGATGATGCCGGCGCCGACGCCGGGCGCGGCGGGGAAGACGGGCGGCGAGGACGAGCAGCCGACGCCGTCGCTCTCGGGGACGCAGTACGACTTGCTGGTGATCGGCTCGAGCACGGGCGGGCCGCCGGTGCTCGAGACGCTCTTTGCGGCGATGCCGGCGGGGCTGAGCATGCCGGTGGTGGTGGCCCAGCACATGCCGGTGCTGTTCACCAAGAGCATGGCGCAGCGGCTGGACGCGCAGTCGGCCATCACGGTGGTCCACGGGGAGCAGGGGATGCCGCTGCTTCCGGGGACGGCGTACATCCTGCCGGGCGGGCTGCACGGGCGGGTCGTGCGGAGCGCGGCGGGACGGCTGGCGCTGGACATCGGGCCCGAGCCGACGACGGCGGTGTACAAGCCGAGCGTGAACGAGCTGTTCTCGTCGGCGGCGAAGGCGACGGGGCGTCGGACGCTGGCGGTGATGCTGACGGGGATGGGCGACGACGGGAAGTTTGGCGCGCGGGAGTTGAAGGCCGCGGGGGCGAAGCTGCTGGCGCAGAACGCGGCGACGTGCGTGGTCTACGGCATGCCGAAGGCGGTGATCGAAGAGGGGCTGGGCACGGCCCTGACGCCGCCGCAGATCGCCAGGGCGCTGACGTCGCTGGGCGGGGCGGGCGCGCGGACCCGGGCGGCGTGAGACGCTGAATAACCAGCTATGTACGCGATTGAAACGGGCGGCGGGGGTTGTCGTGCGCCCGCGCAACAGCCGCCTTGTTCGACCGGCGTCACCAAAGGCGTGTTGGGGTTAAGAGGGGCATGGCGAGGGCCGATAGGGGAGAGGTTGCACCCGGCTCGCGGGGCGACACCCCGCTCCCCTCGTCCAGACAGGAGGCTCGCCATGACCGCGGCAACGAGTTCCCCCGCACCGTCTTCTGCGTCGCTCGCGTCCACGCCGTCTGCTTCGGGTTCCGCGTCGGCAAACGCCGCGGAGTCGCTCAATCTCAAGGGCGGCGGCAAGGCCGGCCGCGGCTCGGGCGCCGGGTCCGACCAGCTCCAGCTCGTGACCTTCGGGATCGGCGACGAGGAGTTCGGCGTCGACATCCTGGCGGTGCAAGAGATCAACCGGATGATGGAGTTGACCAGGGTGCCGCAGAGCCCGCCGGAGGTCGAGGGGGTGATCAACCTGCGCGGCAAGATCATCCCGGTGCTCGATCTGCGGACGCGGTTCGGCCTGCCGCAGAGCGAGCGGGGCGAGCAGAGCCGCATCGTCGTCGTCGAGGTGCACGGCAAGATCCTCGGGTTCATCGTCGACCGCGTGCACGAGGTGCTGCGGATCGACTCGTCGATCGTCGAGCCCGCGCCCGCGATGGTCTGCTCGATCGACTCGGACTTCATCGCCGGCGTCGGACGGCTGGACGACCGGCTGCTGATCCTGCTGGACTTGCAGCGGCTCTTCGACGGGCAGACGCTCGCGGCGGCGGCTTAGAGACTCGGAGCGGCCTGCACAGGCGAGACGCCTGCACCACAGAAACACAGCGGCAAGAACGCCCACGCTCGGCTCGGAGAGCCGAGCCACCAAAGACAGATCTACGGAACGGTGCGGTGCCACGCGACCCGGCACGCAATGCAATGAAGAAACGGAGAGGTCATGAGCTCATTCGCGTTTTCGAGCAAGGCCGGGACCGGCACGAGCGGCACGGCGATCATGAGCACCACGGCGACCAGCGCGGCGATCGGCGGCAAGAAGGCCGTGATGAGCGCGGCGCAGTTCACCAAGCTCTCCAAGATCATCTACGACCGCTCGGGGATCCACTTCCCCGACGCGAAGAAGTACGTCCTGGAGTCGCGGCTGAGCCGGCGGCTGCAGGAGCTGGAGATGGACAACTACGACGACTACATCGCGTTCCTGACAATCGGGCCGTACCAGTCCGACGAGTTCCAGGAGATGTTCAACAAGATCACGATCAACGAGACGAGCTTCTTTCGCAACGAGCCGCAGCTCGACGTGTTCGAGAAGCAGGTCTTGCCGGAGCTGCTGGAGAGCCGCAAGAGCCTGAAGCGGCTGCGGGTCTGGTCGGCGGCGTGCTCGAGCGGCGAGGAGCCGTTCACGCTGGCGATCCAGATCCACCGCTCGCTGGGCGTGCGGCTCATGGACTGGCGGGTCGAGATCCTGGGGACGGACATCTCGGAGAAGGCGCTGTCGACGGCCCTCTCGGGCAAGTACACGGACTACGCCGTGCGGTCGACGCCCTCGACGGTCAAGAACCGGTATTTCAAGCAGGACGGGTCGTTCTGGGTGCTCGACCCGACGATCAAGTCGATGGTGAGCTTCGAGGTCTTGAACCTGAAGGACCGCCTGGCGGCCAAGCGGTTCGGGCAGTTCGACGTGATCTTCTGCCGGAACGTGCTGATCTATTTCGACAACCCGATGAAGACGCAGGTGGTGAACACGTTTGCCGAGCAGCTCAAGCCGGACGGGACGCTGTTCATCGGGCACTCGGAGACGCTGCGGGGTTTGGAGACCCCGTTCACGCAGATGAACGTGCCGCAGGGGTTCTGCTATAGAAAGGCGTGAGGCGGAGGGTACTGGGCGCTCGTTCACATGAGCCCGAAGCGCGAGCGAGGGCCGGCAACGGAGGGCATTCGGCGACCGGCAATCGGCATTCGCGGATCAACGCTGATGACACCGACGCCCCACGCCTGACGCCCCACGCCTCATTGGAGACTACTCGTGTCATTCGGCGGACTCGACGAATCCATCGTGCAAGACTTCCTGACCGAGTCCGGCGAGCTGCTGGAGCGGCTCGATCAGGATTTGGTTTCGCTCGAGCAGTCGCCGGCCGACCCGGAGATGATCAACCAGGTCTTCCGGGCGCTGCACACGATCAAGGGCAGCGCGTCGTTCCTGAACCTGACGAACCTGGTGGCCGTCGCCCACTGCGCCGAGAGCGCGCTCAACGCCGCACGGAACAAGGTGGTGGTGGTCGACCGCGAGATGATGGACCTGCTGCTGGCGGCGGTCGACACGCTCAAGACGCAGTTCGAGCAGCTCCGCGCGGGGAAAGATCTGGTCAAGGGCAACGAGCGGCTCATCGCGCGCCTCACGCAGATCGGCGAGGGGAAGCAGAACCCGCCGGGCGAGACAAAGAACGCAAGCGAGACGGGGCGTGTCGCCCCGACGCAAGAGAATATTGAACAGGCGTCCAACGTGCACACGGGCGGGCGAGACGCCCGCCCCACCCAAGGCAATGCAAGCGCGCGGAAGCCCCTCGAACTTCCCGAGAACAAGAAGGACCTGGTCGATTTTCTGGTTACGGACCTGCGCGAGGCGGTGGGGCTGGTCGAGGCCGCGGCGTCGGAGGCGATCGAACCGGGAAGACGCTCGGCGTCGGGTTCGCGGCTGGCCGAGCAGGGCGAGACGCTGGCGCGGCACGCCGAGTTCTTCGAGATCGAGTCGATGTCGGTGCTGGCGGCGCTGTTGCGGTCGGCGGGCGAGGCGCTGGCGGGCGGCGCGGTGAGCGAGGAGCAGGCGGCGCAGGTCCTGCCGCGGGTTTCGGCGGCGGCGATGCTGCTGCGCGAGCAGACCGAGGCGATCGACGCCGGCGAGGTCGTGCTGCGCGAGGTCGCCGCCCTGCGCGACATGGTCGACGCGGCGCTCCGCGACGGCGGCGTGCCGGAGGGCCACGCGCTCGGCGCCGGCGCCGGGGGCGTTGATGCGCTGCGGGCGGACGGGCTGGAAGTCGTCGGCGCAACGCCCACCGAAAAAGAACTCGACGAGGACGACGTCAGCGGCATCTCCAGCACGCTCGCACCGAACACCCCCGAGTCGAACGCTCCGGGGACGCAGAGCGAAGCGCCCCCCGCCTCGCAGGGCGAAGCGCCCGCCAAGGCGGCGAACGCCGCGAGCGACCAGACCATCCGCGTCGAAGTTTCGCGGCTCGAAGCGCTGCTGAACCTGGTGGGTGAGCTGGTTCTCCAGAAGAACCGCATCAGCGCGATCTCGCGGCAGGTGATGAACGAGGCCGAGCTGAGCCAGGGCCTCAGCGAGGCCGTCACGCAGGCGACCAGCAGCCTGGACCGCGTGACCAGCGACCTGCAGGTCGCGGTGATGAAGACGCGGATGCAGCCGCTCGAGAAGCTCTTCGGGCGCTACCCGCGGCTGATCCGCGACCTGGCCCGCAAGACCAACAAGCAGATCAGGCTCGAGATCGAGGGTGGCGACACCGAGGTCGACAAGTCGGTCATCGAGGAGCTGGGCGACCCGCTCGTCCACATCCTGCGCAACTCCTGCGACCACGGCGTCGAGACGCCCGAGCAGCGCCGCGCCGCCGGCAAGCCCGAGTGCGGCACGATCAAGCTCATCGCGTCGCACGAGGGCAGCCACGTGCTCGTGCAGATCAAGGACGACGGCAAGGGCCTGTCGCGCGAAAGAATCGGCAACAAGGCCGTCGAAAAGGGCCTCGTCACGCCCGAGTCGCTGGCGCTGATGAGCGACCGCGAGGTGTACCAGTTCATCTTCGCGGCGGGGTTCTCGACGGCCGAGCAGGTGAGCGACCTGTCGGGGCGCGGCGTGGGGATGGACGTCGTGCGGACGAACATCGAGCACCTCAAGGGGACGGTGACGCTCGAGAGCACGCCGGGGCAGGGGACGACGATCAGCGTGACGATCCCGCTGACGGTGGCGATCCTGACGGCGATGATGGTGGGGATCGGGCCCGAGCAGTACGCCGTGCCGCTGGGCAACATCGTCGAGATCGTCAAGCCCGAGAAGGCGTCGCTGAGCACGATCCAGCAGAAGCCGGTGATGCGGCTGCGCGACACGGTGCTCCCGCTGCTGAACGGGTGCGAGGTCTTCAACCTGCCGCACGATCGGCGGCAGGAGACGCCGTTCGCGGTGGTGGTGACGCTGAACGAGAAGCGCGTGGGGCTGATGGTCTCGCGGCTGATCGGGCAGCAGGAGGTGGTGATCAAGCCGCTCGATGAGAGCGCGACCGGGGGCAAAGGCGGCGGCGGTGGAGGGGGCGGGCCGGTGAGCGGCGCGACGGTGCGCGACGACGGCGGGGTGAGCCTCATCGTCGACGTGGCGCGGATGATCCGCCTCGCGGAGGACCGGCGCTAAGAAAGCCCAGGGACTGAGTCCCTGGGCGTGAAAGGCAGTGTGGAAGGCAATAAAGCTCGGTCGGTGAACGACCGAAGGTAGAAAGACGGTTTCTTGACCGGGGAGAGGGTTTGTTCACGCCGGACGCGACCGGCGCAGCCAGGGAGCAGCAGCATCATGGATCCGGCCTATATCACGCCGTTTATCGCGAGCATCCGCAACGTGTTTTCGACGATGATGCAGCTGCCGGTCGAGATCGGCACGCCGCGGATCAAGGCCGACCCGGTGCCGACGTACGACGTCTCGGGCATCATCGGCATGAGCGGCGACGTGACCGGCTCGGTGGTGCTCTCGTTCCCGATGGACACCGCCAGCTCGCTGGTCTCGCTCTTCAGCGGCAGCAAGCTCGAACCCAACGACCCCGACTTCGCCGACGCGATCGGCGAACTCGTCAACATGGTCAGCGGCGGGGCCAAGGGCCAGTTCACCGGCAAGAAGGTCTCGATCTCCTGCCCGAGCGTGGTCGTCGGCAAGTCGCACACCGTCGGGCGGCAGAAGGACGTGCCGTGCGTCGAGATCCCCTGCACCACCGACTGCGGCGAGCTGGTCATCGAGGTCACCATCAAGGAAACGCCGGGCGCCGCGAATACCTCCGACGCGGCGACCAAGCAAGTGTCAGGCGTGTAAGTTCATTTGCATAGCCCACAGACCAAGGGGCGGGGGCGAAGGGAAGCTGTCCATGAAGATCCTTCTCGTAGACGACTCGAAGACGATGCGGAACATCCAGAAGTCCGTGCTGACGCAGCTGGGGTATTCCCAGATCGAGGAAGCGCAGGACGGCCAGGACGCGCTGTCGAAGGTGGGGGCCTTCCAGCCGGACCTGATCCTGGTGGACTGGAACATGCCGACGATGGACGGGCTGACGTTCCTCAAGACGTTCCGCCAGAGCAACAAGGCGACGCCGGTGATCATGGTGACGACCGAGAGCGAGAAGGCCCGGGTCATCGAGGCGATCAAGGCCGGGGTGAACAACTACGTCGTCAAGCCCTTCACGCCCGACCTGCTCAGCCAGCGGATCAACGAGACGATGAGCAAGAAGGCCGCGTGACTTCGCGGGGACATTCTTTCTGGATTGACCAAGGCCCAGGGATCTGTCCTTGGGCTTCATTCTTTAATGACGTTCCACGGGTTGGGGGGATTTCTCCGCAACTGGGGGCGGGCGGGGTGCGAATCCGTAGCCCTAGACAAGACAAGGATTTGCGAGCACAATCCCCGGATGCGAGGTTCTCGAAATAGCCGTGTGCGAGCCTGTGGCCCCCTGGGGGTCGGCGTTGTTGTCTTTTTGACAGGGCTCGGCCTCGGCCGCTGGGGGACGCGGGTCGACGACCAGCCGGCCGAGGGAGTCGGCGCGGATGAGCCGGCGGCCGTGGAAGACGGCAAGAGCGAGGATCTGCAGGAGATCTCGCTCCTCCTGCGCGACGGGACGCGGCTGACGGCGATGCT
>CAZZDW010000101.1:0-11928 GCA_964652945.1 uncultured Phycisphaeraceae bacterium | reverse complement strand
GCACGACTAATCCGGTTTCGCTCTGTACGCTTGTCTCCATGGGTGCAGACGAACAACGCCCGCGTTTTTTCGCGTGGTCCTGTTGGATCGGTATTATCGTCGCGCTCTGCACATTGCTCGCCGCGCACCGCTGGAATTACGCCGTCCTCGACCACGGCAACCCCACCACCGACGCCAACGTCCTCAACGCCTCGCAGAACTACACCCGCCGCGGCTTCTTCGAACACCTCGGCCTGCCGTCGATCGACACGTACCCGGAAACGCCGGACCTGTACGTGACGTTCCCGCCGGGGGGCTACTGGCTGCACCACCTGCAAGAAACGCTCGGCGTTCACGACCTGCGTGTCTTCCGCGTGGTCGCCGTAGCTCTTTCCACGCTCGGCGTGCTCGCGTACCTTGTGCTCTGTTTTCGTCTGACGGGGAGTCTCTTCGTCGCCGGCCTCGCGTCGGTGCTCATGATCGCCAGCCGCTCGTTTTTGGAACTCGCCGACAACATCCACTACATCGCGGCGGCACAAACCACGCTCATCCTGACGTCGCTCGCGTGGGTCCTCTCCACGCAGACCGACGCGCAGACGCATCGGCGACGCCGCCGGGTGTGGCTCGTTGCGGCGATCGTGCTGTGCGCCGCCAACAGCCTCTTCACCATCGAGCACGCGCCGTGGATCGTGCTGACGGCGTGCGTCTGGGCGCTGCGCACA
Source organism: uncultured Phycisphaeraceae bacterium (assembly GCA_964652945.1). GTDB lineage: Bacteria > Planctomycetota > Phycisphaerae > Phycisphaerales > UBA1924 > CAZZDW01. The sequence continues at coordinate 11,227 of CAZZDW010000101.1, read as the reverse complement.
CGCACGCCGGGCGTACGGCTGGCGGCGCTGGGCATGGCGGCCGTCCCGATCGGCGTCTTCGCGCTCCGTTTCCTGCACGCCGCGACGGCCTTGGGCGGCATCCACGCCGCACGCGCCGTCTTCTTCGGCAAGCTCGCGCAGCGCAGCGGCTTCGACAACGCCGCGTGCGCGTGGCCGTGCCTCGGCGCCACATGGATCGGTCGTCTCGGGGGCCTGAACGAGCCGCCGCCGCCGGCCGTCCACGAGAGCGAGTTCGCCCACGCGATCCTCTGGTGGCCGGTGCTTGTTCCTCTGTGCCTGCTTGTATTGACACTGCTCGTGTCCCGCGGCGGCGCATTCGGCGCCGCACGCCGCGGCGTCGCGGCCGGGCTGGTGCTCACGCTCTGCCCCGTCGTGTGGATCGTGCTCATGCGCGAACACGCCGTGGTTCATACGTACATCACGCTGTACTTCCTCCCCGGCCTGTCGCTGCTCATCGCGGCACCGCTGGCGACAGCGTGTTCTTCTCCGTTTCAGCGTGGTACACGCGTCTCGCACGTGCGGAACGTCTGCCGTCTCTTGCCATTCGCGTGCGCGTGCATGCTGCTCGCCGCCTACCTCGCGCACCTCCGCGGCTCGTACGTGCTCAACACCTCCCTGCCCCTGAGCGATCGCATGCAGGCGGCCCTCGACGGCAAAGAGACGATGAGCGATGCGATCGCCGCCGCCGCGCCGAACGTGCGAGAACACGTCACACGTCGGCTCATCCTGTTCCAGCACGACGCCCGCCTCGCCCACGACCTCCGCGTGCCCTTCGATAATCCCCCCACTTGCCCGGCACTGCCCGGACATCTCCCCCAGCTCGCGCCCGGCGAGGCGGCGCTGATCCAGTCGTTCACGCCCGCCGGCGCGTCGGCCTCGCTCGCGGCGTGCGAACAGTTCGACCTGCCGCGGCGCATCACCGCCGGCGACGGGCGGTATTTCTTTTTCCCGCCGTCGTACGAGCGCAACAACACGCCGCTCGACCTGCCGCTCGAAAACGGCGTCACGCTCCGACGGCTCTCGCTTGCAACGGCACTCGACCCACACCATTGGCAACTCCAGACGCTGCTCGAAGCGCCGGAAGGAGCGACACTCCCGCCGCTCACGCTCACCCTGCAACGCCGGAGCGCCGACGGCGGGCCGATCGGGCGTATGCGCAGAGCCGGCACGCCGGAACTGGGCGACAAGCGCACCGCGCTGTTCGCCATCTGGCTCGACTCTTCAGCCGTAACCGCCGCCGACGCGTGCGAGGTCTCGATCCGCTCGGGCGAGCGGGGCGGCACGCGGCTGCGGTTCATCGCCGAATCGGCCGATTCGCTCCCGCCCGGCTGGCGTTTCTCGGACGATCGCCGAGCGCTCGTCATCACGCCGTCACCAGAATAACCACGCGGCGGCACGCATAAACTCCCCTCTTATGCCCTCTCCTCGCCCGCCACGCCGCCCGTCGTCCACGCCGCACCCGTCGAAGTCCAAGAAGCCGTACCGGCCGGCGTCGCGCGCGCCAAGCCCCCGCGGGCCCCGCAACGACGCCGAGCCCTCCGACGCCTTCATCACCAAGGGCGTCCGCATCGTCCACGAGGACGAGCACCTCATCATCGTCGACAAGCCGGTCGGCCTGGTCACCGCGCTGCCGTCGCCGGCCCGCGCGGGCGGCTCGCCCTTCTCCCGCTCCGCCGGCGACAACATGGGCCAGCCCAAGACGCTCTTCGACTGGGTCAAGCGGCACGTCCGCGGGCTCGCGCCCTCGCCCTACGGGCGGAAAGGTTCGCGCGCACGCGCCGCCGCGCCGGCGATGCGGCCCAACGCGCGGCAGAAAATCTGGATCATCCACCGACTCGACAAGGAAGCCTCCGGCCTGCTCGTCTTCGCCAAGGACGAAAAAACCTACGCGTGGCTCAAGGAAGATTTCCGCGCCAAGCGCGTCCACCGCCTCTACCTCGCCGTCGCACGCGGCGTCATCGGCGAGCCGGGCCACACCGGCACCTGCCAGTCGTTCCTCCCCGACGAGGACGCTCCGCCGACACCCCTGATGCGTAAGCCCGAGGGCCGCGGCGTCGGGCCGCGCGGCAAATCATCGGCGAATAAGTTCAGCGCCGACGGCCCACAGGGCGGCAAGCTCGCGGTGAGCCACTACCGCGTCATCGCTTCGGCCAACGACCGCACGCTCGTGCAGGTCCGCCTCGAGACCGGACGCAAGAACCAGATCCGCATCCACATGGCCGAACTCGGGCACCCGCTGCTGGGTGATTTTCGGTTTGGAGGAGACGAGGCCAAGACCAACCTCGGCAACGCGCTGGGACGCCTCGCGCTGCACGCGGCCGAACTCGGCTTCACCAACCCGGCGACGGGGCAGTCGATGCGGTTCCGCAGCGAGCCGCCGATCTCGTTCTATCACTGCGTCGGGGCCAAGCCGCCGCGTGAGAGCCCGCACGCCGAGCACGCGGAATCGCACGATGCCGCGTCGAGCGAGCACACTGCAGCCGCGCAGCCGCCGATCGCCATGCCCGGCGAGAAGGACACCTCGTGGGACCGCGTCGCCGACTGGTACGACGGCCTCCTCGAAGACCGCGGCAGCGACCACTACGAGAACGTCATCCTCCCCGGCGCGCTCCGCCTGCTCGAACCCGCGCCGGGCATGCGCGTCCTCGACCTCGCCTGCGGCCAGGGCGTGCTCTCGCGCCGCCTCGCCGCGCTCGGAACGGACGTCGTCGGCGTCGACGCGGCCCCGTCGCTCATCGGCTCGGCACGCGCCCGCAACGAGCAGCTCCCGTCGAACATCACGCCGCCGCGTTACGAGGTGTGCGACGCGCGCGACATCGCGCCGCTTGCGTTGCACGACGCCGACGCGGCCGTCTGCGTGATGGCGCTCTCCAACATCGATCCGCTCGACGGCGTGATGCGGGGCGTCGCCACCGCGCTCAAGCCCGGCGGGGCGTTCGTCTGGATCATCGTCCACCCGGCCTTCCGCGCCGCGGGGCAGACGTCGTGGGGCTGGGACACCGGCCGCAAGACGCAGTACCGCCGCGTCGACGGCTACCTCTCGCCGGGGCAGAAGGCGATCGTCATGAACCCCGGCGGCCGGGGCGACGTCACCACCCTCTCCTTCCACCGCCCGCTGCAGGCGTACGTGCAGGCGATGTCGAAGTACGGCCTGCTCGTCGAACGCCTCGAAGAATGGCCGAGCCTCCGCGCCAGCACCTCGGGTCCGCGAGCCGCCGAAGAGAACCGCGCCCGCCGAGAGATCCCGCTGTTCCTCGGGGTGAGAGCAGTGAAATACACCAAACCCTGAACCACGGAGAGCACGGAGGACACAGAGTCACACGGAGCGGCACCCGCGAAAGGAACGTCATGCTCGTCAACGGCGATCTTACCGAAAGAATCATTGGCGCAGCGATCGAGGTTCATCGAGCCGTAGGTCCGGGGCTGCTTGAGTCGGCTTACGAGGCGTTCCTCGTGCACGAACTCAATCTCGCGGGCCTGTACGTTGAGCGTCAGATTGACCTGCCGGTGCACTACAAAGAATGCCGAGTCGACTGTGCGTTTCGGCTCGATCTCGTGGTCGCCAATTCCATACTCGTTGAACTCAAGGCCGTTGAAAAATTATTGCCTATTCACGAATCGCAGCTCTTGACGTATCTTCGCCTCTCGGGCATCCGCACCGGCCTGCTGATCAACTTCAACACCAGGCTGCTCCGAGACGGCATCGTGCGACGCGTCGTGTAACCTTCGACGCTCCGTGCAACCTCCGTGTCCTCGGTGTTCTCCGTGTTTCCGAGCTACGCCACCCCTCACGAGCACCCCGCCAGCCAGCACGTGAGGAAGTCGAAGATATCCTGCACAGTCACGCCGTTGACGCCGTTGAAATCTGCCGAGGCGTTCCCGGCCAGCCACGCTGTCAGGAAGTCGAAGATGTCCTGCACCGTCACGCCGTTGACGTGGTTGAAGTCGCACGGGCAGACGAGCACAATCGACGCGGTGTCCATCAGCACCGGCTCGGACTTGCCGAACATCTCCCACAGGTTGTACGCCTGCATGCCGCGTTGCACGCCCAGCGTGTCGCCGGGGTCCTGCGCATCGCGGAGGAACTCGATGTACTCGCGCGAGGTCGTCTGGTAGTACACGTTCACCGTCGCCGAGACCGCGCCCGGCGGCACGGCAAACTCCGTCTCGTCCCAATGCTGCCCGTCCGGGTAGAGCCCCGTCGGCACGCTCCCCGCCCCCACCGCCTCGAGCCCCGCGTTGGTGAAGCCCATCGGCGGGATGCGGTTGTCCTTCTCGCGCGTGTTGGCCAGCGCCAGCCGCAGCGTCTCGCCGGCCGGCTGGCCGGTGAGCGAGGCCAGGGTCGAATCGATCCCCAGCTTCGCCTCGTACACCTTCGTCGTCGCCTCGTCCAGCGTCGCCGCGTCGTCGTCATACCCGCCGCGCTCGGCGATGAGCGCGTGCGACTGATCGAAGAACAGCACGTTGATCCACATCCGCCGCCCCTCGTTATACCCCGTCGGCAGCTTGTGGCCCGTGTAGTTCGTGATCCGCGCAGTCAGCGTATTTTCATCGCCCGTCAGGCTCAGGTCGCTGGCGCGCTGAAGCATCGAGACGTTCCGCGCGATCGCGTCCTCGACGCCCTGGGCGTTCATGCCGGTATACGTGTCAAAGTACGTCTGCCGCACAGCGCGGAGCACCCACGTGTTGGCCCCCGAGAAATAGTGCAGCTTGTTGTCGGCCCTCACCGGCGGCGAGAGCGCACACGCCTGCGTCGTCTCCTGCGGCATATGACAATCCTGGCACGACGCCACCGCGCTGAGCGTCCCGCCGAAGCGCCCGCCGAGGTCGACCGGCCCCTGCGCAAACACACTCTGCGTCCACTCGCTGTAGGTCCGCTGCTCGGGGAACATGTCGTGCTTGTCGCCCGTCGGATGGGCCATGTTCAGCCCGTTGAGCGCAAACGAGCCGTCCGGCTGCTTGGTGAAGACCGGGTTCGACACGTCGTGGCACGTCGCGCACATGCGGCTGGACCGATGGAACGGCGACTGCTCGAACCTGTGGAACGCCGGGAACCCGCCACTGCCGGGGTAGAGCGCTTCCCAATCGGCGTCGAGGTCGTAGGGCCCGCGCCGCCGGTCTTCGGGGTCGATCACCATCGCGGCGTTGTGCTGGCTCAGGGGGATCGCCGTCGTGAGGTTGGCCAGGATCGTCGCATCGGCGTCCGGGTCGACGCCCGGCGTGTAATCCGGGTCGACCAGGCGGTGGCAGACCGAGCACGAGACGCCCTGCTGGTCCGTCGGGCTGAGCATCGAGCCGTTGGTCGCCGTCACGTGCCCCGCCAGCCACGCCGCGGGGACGTGGCAGCGCAGGCAGTAGTCGCCGATGTACGGCGCGTCCTTCTCGGCAATAGAAAGAGCCGCGAAGAAGACCGGGTCGCGCCCGGCCTGGGCCATCATCGAGTGCGCCCAGGCGTCGTGCGGCGGGCCGACGATCGCGTACTCGCCGTGGCACGACGCACACACACCCGGATCGATCAGATCGTCGGTGAGCTGCAACGGCTGCGTGCCGGGCGCGAAAAAATCCTTCCGCGTCGTGCCGAGGCCCCCTCCCCCCGCCTTCGCGACGCCGCCGACAAGCCCGAAGCCGACGCCGAGGACGCTCAGACCGATACCGGCAAGCCATCCGCATTCCCATGCTCGGCGTCCACGCGACGGCATCCGGTGATCTCCGTTCTTTCCCTGACGGTCCTTCAACCCTTATCGGCCCCCGCCGCCGTCCCCTCCACTCGCCCCAGGCCCATCAGGGCACAGTTTTATTCTACGTCCGATGTCTTGGGTGCATCGTCTGTGGCACAGGCGTCCCCCCTGTGCCGCGTTCAAACAGTTCCTCGAAACCCTGGGTACGGCTCATCATCAGCACCCCGCCAGCCACGCCGTGAGGAAGTCGAAGATGTCCTGCACCGTCACGCCGTTGGCGTGGTTGAAATCGGCCGACGCCGAGCCGGCCAGCCACGCCGTGAGAAAATCGAAGATGTCCTGCACCGTCACGCCGTTGACGCCGTTGAAGTCCGCCGGGCAGGCGTTGGCGACGACGCGGACGAGAATAGTGTCGGTCGCCGACAGGCCGTTGGAATCGGTGACGCGGAGCGTCGCGAGATAGTCCCCCTCGGCGGTGTAGGTGAACACGGGCCGCGGCTGGTCGCTGGTCTCAAACACCCCGTCGCCGTTGAGGTCCCAGTCGTACGACGAGTTGTCGAGCGTCGCGCCGGGCTCGCTCGCCCGCGAGTTGGCCGAGCCGTTGAACCACGCCTTGGTGTAGGCGGGGACGCGCTTGTTGACGCCGGCGATCGCCGACGGCGGCGCCGGGCTCGACCCAACGCGCACGGTCAGGTCGTACAACTGCACGACCTGGTCGGCCGTCGCGTTGGGCCCCAGGTCCACGACGCGCAGCGTGTACGTGCCCGCGCCGAGCGTGCCGAGGGCGAGCGTCTCCGTCACGCCCGGCCCGCCGCTCGACGCCGAGGCGATGAGCATCGTGCCGGTCTGGTCGTAGAGCTCGACGGCGAGGTCGCCGGCCTGGTCGGCGTTGATCGCCGCGGGCGTCCCGCCGCACGCGAAGCCCTGCGGCCCGGCGCTGTACGAGCCCCCCACCGGGTCCACCGTCACCGTCACGTTCTGAGCATTCCCCAGCGTGAAGCGGAACCAGTCGGCGTTCGTGCCGTTATACCCGTCCGCGCCGTTGGTGCCCAGCGTCCGCTCGATCACGGAGCGCACCGCCGGCGAGGCGAGGTCGCCGAAGTCGTGCGCGCTCGCCGCCGAGTTGTTCCCCGCGAATCGGTCGCCGTAGTGCCGGATCGCCCCGCGGATGTCGTCCATCGCGAGGTGGTCGAAGCCCGTGGCGATCTCCGGCTCCAGCAGCTTGGTGCCGTCGCACGGCACGCTGTGCCGGAAACCCAGGCCGTGCCCGTGCTCGTGGCACATCGTGTTGCGGAGCTTGCGGTAGTCGTCGTTGGGCTTGGCGAGCTGCGAGGCCGTGAAGTACGAGGCGTTGACGACCATGTCGCCCCCCTCGTGGGCGTACATGTTGTACGCCAGGTAGCCGACGGGCGTGCCGAGATCGAGCCCGCCGATGCGGATGTCGCCGCGTGTTCCGCTGCGTGGCAGCGAAAGGTCCATGTCGGAGTCGTCGTCGGCGACCTCGTCGTAGGTGATCCCGCTGACCCGCCGCCACCCGGCGAGCGCCTGGCGGAAATACTCGCGACCGAGGTCGAGATTGGCCTGCCCGAAGACCGTCTTGAGCCGGGCGCTCAGCGCGTTGGCGCCCTGCGTGCTCACCAGCGTGCTCCCCCACGTCACGCCGTCGGCGGGGAACGAATACGTCAGGTGCGCCGGCTGGGCGCGCCCGGACGTTCCCTGCTCGGCCTCGCCGATCCAGACCGTCGGCCAGTTCTCGAACCTGAGCCGCGGCCGGCCCGCCTCGCAGATCGGCAGCGCGCCGTACTGCTCCAGGATCACCTCCCACTGCTGCTGGTCGAGGTCGTCGGGGTAGCAGAACGGCAGCTCGCCGAGTGCCGCGAGGATCCGCCCGCGCGTCTCGGCCGGGTCGCACGAACGCTCCGCGACGGCGTCGAGCGCGCGGGCCATCGGCGTGCTGGGACATTCGTGCTCGCATTCGTGCTCGCACGCGCCGCCTAACGGGCAGACGCTCCCGAGGAGCGAGAGGGCGAGCAAGCCGTGGATGTGCCGTCGGTTGAGCATCGTGTCTCGACGTGGTGCTGGGTCGCGGGCGCGGGATAGCCCCTGCTGCCGCCCCTGGCCCTCTCTATTCGCGGCGTACGCCGCCGCTGTTCGGGTCAAAACGTACACGCTGGCCGAGCCGCTTCAAGCCCGGGTTTCCCGTGTTTACACGGTTATCACCCGCTTTCGTGCGCACGGTGACGGTTGTGCGGCCTACGGCAGAACAAGTTATCGGGGCCGGAGCAGATCGACCGGGCCGGGGTCGGGCGAGAGCCCCGCGGCGTGGGCCTCGCCGAGCAGCCGACGGATCGCCCCCACGCCCACCCCCCCGGCTGCCTGCGTCGATCGTCAGGTCGCTGACGTACATCTCGATATACCGCTCGGCCTGCTGGCGATTCAGCTCCGGGGCAAAGCCCATCGAGTAGACCAGCGACTCTTCGCGGTGCGCCAGGGCGTATTGGATCGAGGCGAAGAGCAGATCGACGACCTCCTGCGTGGCGCCGGGTCCGAAGCGCTGATCGAGGTCGCGGCGGACGGCGTTGCCGCCCAGCGGCAGCGGGAGCTCGGTACGCGCAAGCCACCACGCGCCGACGTCGATCGCCACACGCAGCCCCAGCTCGGCGAAGGTGAGCTGCGACTGGTGGATGAGCAGGCCGGCGTCGACTCGCCGTTCCGCGACGGCCGGCAGGATCTCGTCGAAGGGCATCTCGACGAAGCGAAAGTTTTCTTTGCCCAGCAGCATGGAGAGGAGCAGGAACGCCGTGGTGCGCGTGCCGGGGATAGCGATGGTGGTCGCGGGCGACGTGAGCAGCGCGCGGTCGGCGTCGGACAATGCGGCGGTGTTCGACGCCGAACCGGGATGCACAGGCGAGACGCCTGTGCCACGAGATGAGGACGTATTGCGCACGACCACTTTTGGCCCGTATCCGTAGCCCATGGATGAGCCGAAGGAGGTGAGGGCGTAGCGGCCCTTGACGCGCGAGTAGGTGTTGATCGAGATGGCCGTGATGTCAAAGGCGTCGGCGTCCGGCGACTCGATCGCGCAGCGGTTGAGCACGTCGATGTCGGCCGGCACGCTGATGAAGCGGAACCGCCCGGTGTCGAGCACGGGATCGCTGAGCACAGGAACACGAACCCCGTCCCCATTCGCGAACGATGGCTTGGCCAGAGGGGTGTCGCCGGCGTTCGCTCGCCCACCCTCGCTCGCGCTTCGGGCTCGTTGCGCTGAAGCGGATGCGTTCAGCACCGGCGCAGGGTCGATCTTCCCCGTGATCGGCCACCACATGAACACGTCGTCCGGGTCCGGCGAGTGAGCGAGAGTCAGTGTGATCGGCTTCTGCATTGCACTCTCGTCCAAGCTGGACCAACGACATCGGGCGGTTATTTTTTACCACAGAGGCACAGAGAGCACAGAGGACACAGAGAAAGACATCTAAGAATTTGAACCACGGAGAGCACGGAGATTCACCGGTATTCGAGCACCAGACCGTTGATCCAGGCATATTCGATTTGTTGTTTGTATTCTCCGCAAAACTCCGCGTTCTCCGCGGTTCAAAGAAACACGTCTTTGTCTTCCTCTGTGCTCTCTGTGACCTCTGTGTCTCTGTGGTAAAACTGGGCGTCCCACCACCAGCGGCTTCCGACTCGCAGGCTAGAACATCCGCATCTGCGTGCTGACGATCTCGTCGGTGACGGGGTGGTCGACGTCGAGTCGGTAGTCGCCGGTGTAGCAGGCGGTGCAGTACGACTCGGCCGGGCCGCTCACGCACGAGAGCATCCCGTCCAGCGAGAGGTAGTGCAGCGAGTCGACGCCGAGGTAGTCGCGGATCTGCTCGACGGTGCGTTTGTTGGCGATAAGCTGCTCGCGGCTCGCAAAGTCCACCCCGAAGAAACACGGGTGCCGGATCGGCGGGCAGGAGATCCGCAGGTGGATCTCTTTGGCCCCGGCCTCGCGGAGCTGGTTCATCTTCACCTGGGTGGTGGTGCCGCGGACGATCGAGTCGTCGACGACGACGAGGCGTTTGCCGTCGACGATCTCGCGGATGACGTTGAGCTTGAGCCGGACGGCCGCGGAGCGCTCGGCCTGCGTCGGCTTGATGAACGTGCGCCCGACGTAGCGGTTGGGGACGATGCCCTCGCGGTACTCGATGCCGCTGGCCCGCGCGTAGCCCGTGGCGGCCGAGCGCCCCGAGTCGGGCATCGGCATCACGTAATCGGCGTCGACCGGCGCCTCGCGGGCGAGCACCTCGCCGAGCATCTCGCGGACCACCTGCACGTTGTCGCCGAAGACGCGGCTCGACGGATTCGCAAAGTACACGTGCTCGAAGACGCATTGGGCCGGACGCTGCGCCGCATCGGCGAACCGGCGGCTGCGCACGCCGTGGTCGTCGAGCGTCACGATCTCACCCGGCTCGATGTCCCGCACGGCCTTGGCGCCGATCACGTCGAGGGCGACCGTCTCGCTGGCGACGCAGAACCGCCCGTCGGGGAGCTGGCCCAGCGTCAACGGCCGCCAGCCCCACGGGTCGCGGCACGCCTCGATGCGGTCATGAAACAGGAAGACCAGCGAGAAGGCCCCCTCGAGCCGGCGCAGCGTCGCGGCGAGCGGGTCCACCGCCTGCTGCTGCTCCGGCGAGGCGAGCAGGTGGACGATCACCTCGGTGTCGCTGGTCGTGTGGAAGATGTGCCCGGCCTCTTCGAACCGGCGGCGGTAGGCTTCGGCGTTGATGAGGTTGCCGTTGTGCGCCACGGCGATCTGGCCGCCGATGAACCGCTGGACGATCGGCTGGATGTTGCACGCCAACGACCCCCCCGAGGTCGAATATCGGTTGTGCGCGATCGCCCCCCGCCCGCCCCCCGGCCCGCCGGATCGGCTGAGAAGTTCGAGCGATCGCGAGTTGAACACTTCGGATACGAGCCCCGGGCCGACATGAGCGACAATGTCATTCCCGGCGGAGACGGCGATGCCGGCCGCCTCCTGCCCGCGGTGCTGCTGGGCATAGGTCGCCAGGTACGCGAGGACCGAAGGCGTCGCCGCCGGCTGAGCGGGCTGGGCGTGGCTCAGGCCGTTGGTTGTGACGGGCGGGTCGGCGAGCGTGCCGGTCCAATCCGAGCCCCCCCAGACGCCGAACACACCGCATTTTTCCTTGGGGTGGTCCTGGCGAAGATCGGCACGGCTCAGGACGGGCAAACGGAGCGATCGGCTCATTGAGGAAGTGTAGCGCTGGAAAGCATGGGGCTTCTCTTGCCAACCACACGAATCTTCACACACTCTTGCTTGATTCCTTGTTGAAACCCTCAGTGAGACTGGGTGGGGCGGGCGTCCCGCCCGCCCATTGATTCGCTCCAGCGTCCAGAGGGCGGGCGGGACGCCCGCCCCACCCAGAGCCAGGTTTTCACTCTTGATTTACGAGGAGAGGGGTGCTTCGATTGGCTTCGTTTTCCGGGAATGCCCGGACCAAGATGCCGGAGCCGTAGTCACGGCCCCC
>CAZZDW010000100.1:0-12010 GCA_964652945.1 uncultured Phycisphaeraceae bacterium | reverse complement strand
GCCCTTCTGCACCTTCTCCACCAGCTTCGGCACGATGTGGGGCATCGCGGGGCTGAGCAGGTCGGGGAGGTGGTGGCGGTCGTGCACGGGCGGCTCGGGCGGGGGGGTGGCCGGGAGGGTGGGGGTGCGGGCGGGGGGGCGCGCGATATGCTCGCCGAGGCGGTGCGCACCCTTGCGGCGGGCGGCGTCGTCATCGCCCCCAGCGAATGCGGCTACCTGCTCGTCTCGGCCAAGCCCGACGCCCTGCCCAAAGCAACAGGTGATAACCAAGGCCCCGAACGGCTGCTGGATGACCCCGACCTGGTGGCGGACGTGCTGGGGGAGCTTAAGGGCGTGCAGCGGAAGCTGGCCCGGCGGCTCTTGCCGGGGCCGTGCGTGCTGCGCCGACGGGTTGATGGCACGAGCGTCGGCGTGCGCGTGCCGCAGCACGCGGGCTGCCGGGGGCTGGTCGCCGCGTGGCGGGCCGAGCAGGACAGTGCAGGAAAGGGCGACGCCGAAAAGGACGAGGCGGCCCCGCTCTTCGCCTACGAGCTGTTGGACGTATCGGGCAAGCCGGTCCGCCATGCCGCGGAAGCGCAGACGCGCGCCGAAGAGCTCGGCGTCAGCGCCGGGCTTGTGCTTGACGACGGCACGAGCACGCTGGGCGAGCCGGCGACGATCGTCGAGCTCTCGCCGGCCGGCGGCGCGGCGGGGTACAACGTAATCCGGCAAGGCGCGTACGAGGCGCGGTACATCGCCAAGATGGCCGACTGGACGATCCTGTTCGTCTGCACGGGGAACACCTGCCGGAGCCCGATGGCCGCGGCGATCGCCGAGCACCTGCTCCGGCACGACCCGGCGCTGGTGGGGATGAGCGCGGCCAAGATCCTCTCGGCAGGGATCGCGGCCGGGGGCGGCGCGCTTGCCACGCGCGAGGGTATCGACGCCCTCGCCGATCTGGGGATCGACGCGCCGAAGACGCCGCACCGCGCACGGCAGCTCACCCGCGCGATGATCGACGAGGCCGACGTCATCTGGGCGATGACCCGCTCGCACCTGACGGCCGTGCGGCGCCTCGACGGGGGCACGCCCGAGGGCGCCGAGAAGGCCGAGCTGCTCGACCCCGAGGGGGGCGACGTCCCCGACCCGGCGGGCATGTCCGCGGCGGTCTACCGTCAGACGGCCGAGCGCCTGCGCGTGCTGATCGAGCGCCGGCTCAAGGAGATGGACGCATGAAGATCGTTCTGGCCGGGGACCACCGCGGACACAACGCCGTCAAGCAGCTGGCCGACCGCCTCCGCTCGCAGGGGCACGAGATCACCGTCTCCGGCTGCACCTCCGGCGAGAGCTGCGACTATCCCGACCCGGCCTACCAGGCCGGCACGTGCGTCGCCAAGGGAGACTGCGAGCGCGGCATCCTGGTCTGCGGCTCGGGGGTCGGCATGTGCATCGCCGCCAACAAGATCAAGGGGATCCGCGCGGCCCTGGTGCACGACGAGCTGACCGCGCAGATGAGCCGGAGCCACAACGACGCCAACGTGCTGTGCCTCTCGGCCGACCTGCTCGGGCAGCGGCTCATCGAGAAGATCGCCGACATCTTCATCAACACGCCCTTCGAAGGCGGCAGGCACGAACGACGCACACGCAAGATCGCGGCGATCGAAGAGGGCAAGGACCCCTCGACGGTGGGGTGAGGGACGCGTAAGAGAGATGGGAGCGAGACGGGGCGTGCCGCCCCGTTGAGCGTGGGGCGGACAAGTCTGCATGCATCTCAACACGCATGCGGGTAGGGCGGGCGTCCCGCCCGCCCACCGGGTGTCTCTGAGCATCCCTTATGGCGGGCGAGACGCCCGCTCCACCCAAAGCACTGGATAAATCACTCGCCCGTTTGCTCGTCGAGCTTACGGAGCTCCTGCTCGGCGAAGCGGCGCGTCTCTTCGTAGGGCAACGCCTTGGCATACGCCTGGCGCGCGGCGGCGAGGTCGCCGGTCGCCTTGAGCGCGTTGCCGAGCGCGAGGTAGGGCATCGCCGAGAGGGGGCGGCGGCCGCCGGCCTCGATGTCCGCGACGGCCTGGCGGCAGACGCGCACCGCGTCGTGCGGACGCCGCAGCTCGTTGAGGTAGAGGCTCCCGAGGTTGACCAGCGGCATGAAGCGCTGCGGCATGTACTCCGCCGCCTGCTTGAGCGCGGCCTCGGCCTTGACGGGGTCGCCGAGCTTGCGGAAGGCGTTGCCCATCGCGTACCACGCGCGGCCGTCCGTCTCGTCATACTGCACCGCCTGCAGGTACGCCTTGAGCGCCTCCTCCGTCCGCTCCTGGTGCTCGAGTTCGAGGCCGAGGTTGGTCCACACCATCGCGCCCGGCTCGGCGACGGTGCCGCGGCGCCACAGCGACTCGGTGGTGCGCCAGTGCGTCGACTGCACGAACGTGAGGACGCTCAGGCCGACGACCGCCACCCCGGCGGCGACGCCGAGCGCGGGCGCGAGCCGCCGATCGTGTGTGCGGCGGACGATCGCCAGCCCGCCGCCGGCCAGCAGCACCGCCCAGGGGATGCACGCCAGGTAGGAGTACCGATCGGCGACGAACTGGTCGCCCGACTGGAAGACGCCGAGCACCGGCGCGACGCAGACGGCGTAGACGATCGCGCAGGCGAGGATCGCCGGCACGCGCCTGGCCAGCCCGACCGCCGCGGCGAGGCCGGCGAAGACGAGCGCGCAGGCCGCGAGGTACCGCGGCTCGAAGGGGTCGACGTGATTGGGAAGCTGGTAGAGCGGCGAGAGGCCGAAGGGCCAGACGGTGGCGCGGACGTAGAACGCCAGGCCGTAGAAGGATTGGACGACGCGCTCCATCACGCCCCAGTGGTCGAGGGTCTTGGCGGCCATCGCGCTGTTCTGCGCGTACCCCGCCATCGCCGCCGCGGCGAGGCCCAGAGCGACCATCGGCGCTTTTTCAACGATCAGGCCCACGCCGTCGCGTACATATGACTCGCGGCGCAGGCGGCCGAGCGGGTACCAGTCCACCACGAGCATGAGCACGAAGAAGGACATCCCCCACGCCTTGCTGAGCAGCGACATCGCCAGCAGCGCGACGCACACGCCGTACATCGGGATCGAGCGCACGCCGGGGCGGCCGATGTTGACCGCACGGAGGTACGCGAGGGCCGCACCGAGCAGAAACATCGCGCTGAGCACGTCGCGGCGTTCGGTCGCCCACGCGACCGACTCGACCCGCAGCGGATGCACGGCAAAGAACGCCGCGGCGAAGGCAGCGGCCACGGTTGTGTATGCGGCGGACGACTGGCGTGGCACAGGCGTAGGGGGGGCGGCTGTGCGCGAGTGATCGCCTCGCGCAAGCGTCAGCAGCCGCAGGGCCAGGGCGAAGACGAGCACGGCGTTGACCGCGTGCAGCGCGACGTTGGTGAGGTGGTAGACGCGCGGGTCCATGCCGCCGAGGGAATAGTCGAGGGCGTAGCTCAGCCACGTGAGCGGCTGGTAGTGCCCGAGCAGCGTGCTCGTGAACATCCAGCGGAGGTTCTCGGGGGCGAAGCCGCGGTAATGGTCGTTGTTGATGAGCAGGTGCTGGTCGTCGTAGCGCAGCAGCTCGGCGCTGAGGGCCGGCCAGAACGCGGCGACGACCAGCGCCGCCAGGCCCGCCGCGATGAACGCGAAGACGGCCGGCGACAGCGCGGGGGTTGCATGATCGTGCTGAGAGGAACCATCGCCCATGATCGGTGGTATTGTTGACCGCCTGGTGCGGATAGGTTCGCGGACACGCACCGCTCGCCGAAACACGCATAAAAAAAGCCCGCAGGCTCGGCCTGTGGGCTTGTGAGTTCCACTTTCGACAACAGCTTGCTCAGCCGACAGCCTTGCGCAGCGCGTCGGCCTTGTCGGTCTTCTCCCAGGTGAAGAACTCGATCTTGGGCCCGCGGCTCTCGCGCTTGACGCGGTCGTAGTACTGCCCCTCGACCGGGTGGCGGCCGAAGTGCCCGTGCCGGGCCGTGCGCGAATAGATCGGCTTTCTGAGCTGCAGCGTGTCGATGATCTGCCGCGGCGTGAGGCCGAAGGACTCGCGGATCGCCTTGGCGATCTTCGCCTCGTCGGCCTTGGCGGTGCCCATGCAGTCGACGTAGACGCTGGTCGGCTCGGCGACGCCGATGGCGTAGGAGAGTTGCACCTCGCAGCGGTCGGCCAGGTCGGCGGCGACGACGTTCTTGGCGATGTAGCGCGCCATGTACGCGGCGGAGCGGTCGACCTTGGTCGGGTCCTTGCCCGAGAAGGCCCCGCCCCCGTGGCGGCCCATCCCGCCGTAGGTGTCGACGATGATCTTGCGACCGGTCAGCCCGGCGTCGCCGTGCGGCCCGCCGATCTCGAAGCAGCCCGTCGGGTTGACGTGGACCGTGATGCCGGGGTTCCACCACTCGCCGAGCGTCGGCTTGAGGATCTGCTCGACGACCTCGCGCTTGAGCTGCTCCTGCTTGTCGTTCCACGAGGCGTCGTGCTGGGTCGACAGCACGACCGTGTCGATCCGCACCGGCTTGTCGTCCTGGTACTCGACGGTCACCTGGCTCTTGGCGTCCGGGCGCAGGCCGGCGATGCGGCCCTCGGTCCGCGCGGCGGCCTGACGCTCCACAAGACGGTGCGAGAGCTGGATCGCCAGCGGCATCTTCTCGGGCGTCTCATTGGTCGCGTAGCCGAACATCATGCCCTGGTCGCCGGCCCCCTCGCGGTCGACGCCCATCGCGATGTGCGGCGACTGCTTGTTGAGCGCGACCAGCACGCCGCACGAGTCGGCGTCGAAACGCATGTCGCCCGAGGTGTAGCCGATGTCGCGGATCACCTCGCGGACCAGGTCGGGGATGTTCACGTAGGTGGTGGTCGTCACCTCGCCGGCGACGACGACCAGGCCGGTGCAGCAGAGCGTCTCGCAGGCGACGCGCGAGTGCGGATCGTCGACCAGCATCGCGTCAAGCACGGCGTCCGAGATCTGGTCGGAAACCTTGTCGGGGTGGCCCATCGAAACGGATTCGGACGTGAACAAGCGGCTCGCCGGCATATGTGGCCTCACTCAAGGGGGATCAAATGTGCGAAAAAGCGCCGATCTTGGCGGGTCTTGGCCCGTTTTCGGCACAAAAACGGCAGAATCCAGCATAGGCGCGCCGAACGCCGCGGGACACCACCTTCTGCAACGCCGTCCAAGCCTAATCCAAATAAACAGCTAAAGAATCACAATTGTCCGGGGTTCCAGTGTTTCGAGCGCAGCAAGCAACGCGGCACCAACGGCCGGAGGTGTTCGAGCGTGTTCCTTTGAGCTCGAAGAACCACGACGGCAACGGCAAGCGCATCAGGGTTGTGCTGATACGCGATACCGGAGTCGTGTGTGACCAGCGCGTCAAAGCCCTCTTCCGCGGCTTTGGCGAGCAGCGCCCCGTTACTGAATGACTGCCAGCCCATATAGGCGACCGTAAACGCCTCGTGCGGCTCGCACTCCCGACGAAAGGCGTGCGGCAGATTCTCGTCGAGCAGCAGTTTCATCCGGCCGCCCTGAACCGCTGCGCGTCGATCTGCCGGCCCGTCTCTTCCAGCACGCTCTGCGCCTGCTCCCGCTTCACGCTCGGGAACTGCCCGAGAAACTCGTCGATCGTGTAGCCTTCCTCAAGCCAGTCAAAGAGCGACTTCACCGGCACCCGTGTGCCCGTGAAGCACGGCGTGCCGCCGAGCACGTCAGGCTTGGATTCGTACGCCTTCATACCGCAAGTTTACCTGATCGGAACCTCCCCCGGAAGCTGTTTCTTCTCCCTATTCTTTGGTCCCATGCCCCCGAAGACCCCTTCCTCCAAGAGTCCCAAGCCGCTCACCTACGCCTCCTCCGGCGTCAATCTCGAAGAGAAGGACAACTTCACCGACTCGCTCGTCTCGCTGATGCGCCGCACGCACGGGCCGCGGGTGATCGACAACCCCGGGGGCTTTGCCGGGCTCTTTCGGCTCGACTTCAACCAGAAGCTCTTCCAGCGCAACTACAAAGACCCGGTGCTGGTCGCCTGCACCGACGGCGTGGGGACCAAGGTCAAGCTCGCCGCCCAGACCGGGCTCTACGACACCGTGGGGATCGACCTGGTGGCGATGAGCATCAACGACATGATCGTGCAGGGGGCCGAGCCCCTGTTCTTCCTGGATTACATCGCCGTCTCGAAGGTGGAGACCTCGATGCTCACGCCGCTGGTCAAGGGCGTGGCGGACGGATGCCGCATGAGCGGGTGCGCGCTGCTCGGCGGCGAGACGGCCGAGATGCCCGACGTGTATGCGCCGGGCGAGTTCGACCTGGCCGGCTTTGCCGTCGGCGTGGTCGAGCTGGCGCGGGCCGTCGACCCGGTCCGCGTCAAGAAGGGCGACATCGTGCTCGGCCTCGCGTCCAGCGGCGTCCACTCCAATGGCTACTCGCTCGTCCGCAAAGTCGTCGACTCGGCCGGGCTCGACCTGAGCCGTGTGTACGACGAGCTGCTGGTGCCGGCGAATGGATCGAAGAAACGCACGAGCAAAAAGACCACCAAGAAAACGACAAGCAAAGCCAAGAACGGCAAGCTCGCCGCCGAAGCGCCCGAGCCAACACTCGCCCGCGTGCTCATGACGCCGACGCGGCTCTACGCCCAGCCGATCGTCAAGCTCCTCCGCGAATACCGCGTCAAGAAGGTCGTCTCGGGCATGGCGCACATCACCGGCTCGGGGATGAGCGGCAACCTGTGCCGGGCGCTGCCGCAGGACTGCGACGCGGTGATCGACCGCGCCGCGTGGCCCGTGCCGCCCCTCTTCCAGTTCCTGCAGAAGCACGGCAACATCGACGAAGAAGAGATGCGCCGCGTCTTCAACATGGGCATCGGCTACTGCCTCATCGTCCGGCCGAGCTTCGCCGAGTCGATCAAAGAACGCCTCGAAAAACTCGGGGAGACCGTCTACGTGATCGGCGAGATCGCCAAGGGCAAGGGCGAGGTGCGAGAACAGTAAACGAGCGTGCCTTTGGTGGCACCGGTCGGGGGGGCCAGACCGGTGCGCTGGCCCATGAGTTCAAGGTTGCCCACGCACCGCTCTGAGAGCGGTGCCACCAGACGCCGTCAGCCGCTGCGAGAATACACCCCGCGCTCGCCAATCACCCGTGCCACCGTCTCGCTGAGCGCGTCGGCGAGCATCGCCGGGTCAGTTCCCGCCGCCAATGCCGCTCGGAGCGAGGTCGCGCACACATCACGCACCGGCATCTCGATGAGTTTCTGCCCCCACCACCGGCATTCCTCGTCGCTCCAGAACGGCTTGCCGCCCGGGCCGCTCACCGACGCCATGAGGTCGCGCAGCTCGACGGCCGTCCGCACCTTCCCCCGCGGCAGGACGACCGGCTCGGCCAAGTCGAGGATCCCCCGCGCGTCGTGCCACAGGTGGAACCGCTCCGCCTGATCGGCGCCGATCACGAACATCAGCCGCGGCTTTTCCTGCCCGATCCCTTCGGCCCGTTCGTCCAGCTCGTGCCGTGCACGCCGGAGGGTGTCGATAAAGTACGACGGGCCCGCCGTGACGCCGTGCTCGCGCTCCCACGCGGCTCGATCAAGCTCATCCGTCCACACACCTGCACCAGCCACACCGTCGACCGCCGCGTGGAGCATCGCGAGTCGATCGGCGTCGCTCGCGATTGGTCCGTGTTCCTTATGCGGCGACCTCGCCGCGGGCACGAACACGAGCACCCCCGCCCCCCTCCCCCCTTCCCGTTGCATCAACGCGTCCCTTGCCGCGGCGGCCATCTCCACGTGCGCGCGGTGCGGCGGGTCGAACGTCCCCCCCACCAGCACCACCGTGTCGAACCGCTCGCCGGCGGTGAGCGGCATCGGCGTCACGGGCGCGCCGCGCTCCGCGGCAGCCACGCCGCGCTGCGGAGCGTTCGGCCCGTCCCCGCGCGTCCCCGTTCCCGCGTGGATCGCCGCGACGCCGCGCGTTAGCTCGACGACGCGCTTGCCCACCTTCGGCAAGACCGTGTTGGTCCGCTTCATCACCTTCAGCATGTGCGGCACAAGCCACGGGCGCACCGCCAGATCGCGCGCCGCCCGCCACGCCCGCGTGTTGCCGGCCGGGTCGAGCCAGTTCACGACGATCCCCGGCAGGGTCTCGTCGGGCGTGTCGCTCACGCCGCGCACGACCGTCCACATCACCCCCAGCCGCTCGCACGCCGCGGCGAAAGCGTGGCTCTCCATGTCGACCACCGCCGCGCCCGTCGCCCGGGCCAGCTCGCGCTTCTGCCGCGGCGTGGCGACGACGCGATCGACCCCCACCAACGTGACCGCCGCGTCATCGCCCGCCGCCGGCGCGTCGCTGGGCGTCCAGCCGGCTTGAGCGCCCGCGCCGGCTTCTTCCCTCACCACCCGCGCGATCCGCGGCACGTCGACGGTCTGTGCGAGCCCCCCCGCCGCCCCCGCCAACACGACCAGCGCCACGCCCCCCTCGTCGTCGCCCGTCCCGCTCCCCGCGGCCGCAACACCCTCGACCGCCGCGACGACCGCCGCCTTGCCGATGCCGCACTGGATCACCCGCACCCGCACGCCGGACCCGCCGAAGACCGACATCGGCGGCCCGTCCGCTCGCCGCGTCGGCCCGGCCGCGTCGCGAGCAAACCCCGCGCGCAGCAGCTCCGTCTCGACCGCTTCCCGCTCGATCGCCATCGGGCAGATGACCGCCACGCGCAGCTCGTGCATGAGAGGAGGATATCGCGCCCCCGCTCGCACCGATGCCTGACCCTGAGCGGGCCTCAGGTATCGACGTCATGACGCCGAGCGATCGTTGCTGTCCGATTGCGCCGGGGAAACACTCCAGCCACCGACGCCTCACGCCTGTCTTTCAGCAGCCCGCCAGCCACGCGGTGAGGAAGTCGAAGATGTCCTGGACTGTCACGCCGTTGACGTGGTTGAAGTCGGCCGAGGTGTTCCCGGCCAGCCACGCGGTGAGGAAGTCGAAGATGTCCTGCACCGTCACGCCGTTGACCTGGTTGAAGTTGGCCGGGCAGCAGGTGACGGGGTTGCCCGGGCCGCCGGCGCAGGTGGTGCCGGGGCCTTTGAACGTGCCGCCGCACGCGCCGGCCGTTACGACGGTGCACACCGAGCCCGTGCAGCACGCGCCGGGGGCCGTGCCGGACTGGACGGAGACGTGCAGCTCGCCGCTGCCGGACTGGCCCTCGTAGCCGCCCACGCGGATGATGTAGAAGTTGCCGCTGGTGGTGTTGACGGTGAGGGCGGACTGGACGGAGCCGTTGCCGCAGGCGTTGCTGTCGTCGTTGCAGCCGACGAGGGAGGCGTCGTTGATCTGCGAGCAGAGCGCGTTGGCGGTTTGGTAGATGGCGATGCGGGTGTCGAAGTTGCTGCCGCAGGTGTCGACGCTGAGCGTGCCGTCGACGGCGAGGGGGAAGTTGTACCAGATGTCGTTGTCGATCTGGGCGTAGCTGTTGGTGCTGCACGCGGCGTGGGCCGGCCCGTCGGTCGTCGCGCCGACCGTGGTGAAGGGGATCGTCCCGGTGCCGATGCCGCTGCGGCCCTGGCAGTTGTCGTTGGGCAGCAGGCTGCAGCCCATCCCGCCGCCGCCGGTGACCAGCAGGCGGAAGTTGCCCGCGTTGCCGCCGTAGCCGGCGACGCGGATGAGGTAGGTCGTCCCCGCGTTGAGCTCGCTGGTCAGCGACGAGATGGTGCCCTCACCCATGTCGCAGTTGTCGTCGTTGCAGCCGATCGCGGTCGCTCCGGGGCAGGCGCCCGACCAGATCGACACGACGGTGTCGTAGGTGGTGTCCTGGTCGCAGAGGGAGACGGTGACCGGGCCGCTCACGTTCGGCGTGTAGGTGTACCACACGCTCGGCGAGCTGCCGCCGTCGCAGCCGTCCGTGCCGTCAGAGTCGGCGTTGAACGTCGAGCCGAAGACGGCCTGCCCGTCGCAGACCGGGAGGGCGTTGGCGCACTCGTCGTTGCCGGGGATCACCGGCTGGCACGGGTTGTTCGGGTAGCACGTCGTGTCGAGCGCGAGAAAGAGGCCCTGGCAGAGCTCGGGCTTGGTGACAACGCACGTGCCGTCGTTCATGCAGCAGGCGCCGGTGGTCGGGCAGGAGACGACGTTGAGGACGCCGCCGCCCACCGCGGCGGTGTTGTGCCCCGCGCCGACGCGCACGAGGTAACTCGACCCTTTCGCGACGTTGAACGTGACCGATGAATCGGAGATCGACGCGCACCCGCCCCCGGCGTGGTCGTCGTTGCAGGCGATCAGCGAGCCCTGCGGCGGGGGGCACTGCCCCATCGGATACACGGCGAGTTTGGTGTCGAACGATGAGCCGCAGGTGTTGATCGTGACCGACCCGTCGCACTCGGCGGTATAGACGAACCACACGTCGCCGGGGATCTGCGTGCCGTCACAAGCCGTCGGCCCATCGGTCGACGCCCCGGCCGTCGAGAAGGCGGTCGTCGACGCGGTGATCGGGTACGCCGACGAGCAGGCGTCGTTGCCGGGCGTCACGCCCAGCGACACGCCCCCCGGCGTCCGCACCGACCACGAGACCGTGCCGGGCTCGCCCGCGTTGCCGGGGCGGAAGAGCGCCATCGCCACGCTCCCCTGGGCCGGCGCGACGTTGGCGTCAAAGCCGAAGGTGTACATCGTCCCCCAGCGCAGCGCGTTGGCCGAGTGGTCGTTGCCCGTGCCCGGCGTGAACGAGAGCACGTGCCCCGGATCGAACACGTTGTCCTCCAGCACGTACACCGGCAGGCTGCCGGTGTGCGCCGGGCCCGACCAGGCGATGCTGGTCGCGGTCTGCGTCATGCTCCAGTCGGGCTGGTCCTGGTTGGGCTCGCCGGAGTGATAGAACGGCTGGTTGAAATAAACGTTGGAGATCGCCGTGCCGCCGGGGAAGGGGACGGTCAGCGAGCGGCCGCTGCGGTGCGAGTTGAGGTTCTGCACCGCGTAGGTGTACCGCCATGTCGTCGCGTTGAGCTGCTGCACGCGCACGCCGAGCAAAAACCGCCCGTCCCCCGGCACATCGAGCGGCGAGATCGTGATCGTGCTGTCCGGCACGTTCACCCCGCCCGCGTGCACCGGCCAGGCGTAGATCGCCGGCTGCTCGCGCACCGTCGCGTCCGTCAGCGACAGCCCGTAGCCCGGCCCGTTGGTGATCGTCGCCCGCCGCCACGACGCGTTGTTGTTGTCGTGCCCGCTCGCGGCGTCGTCAAACCCGATGTACTGCCCCTCGGCGATGTACACCGCCGAGGTGTCGGCGAACTTGGCGGTCTTGACGTTCAGCCGCCGCGGCACAGATCCCTCGACGTCCAGCGGGTTGTCGTAGGGATACGGGAAAAGCCCGTGCGCGGCGTCGACCTGCCACTTGGGCCCGAGCGCGTACTGCTCGCCGTTGAGCGAGGCGTCGTACGGGTCCGAGCACCCCACGCCGAGGTACTCGCCGAGGAACCCGAAGGGGTAGCACTCCGGGTGAGGGAAGCCCGGCGAACCTGCGCAGCCATAGTTGCCCTGCAGCGCGGTGTAGCCGTGCTTGAGCCAGGCTTGCCCGATCTGCTCGATGCGTCCCTGCGAGATGCGGAAGAGGTTCTGCCCGATGACGGGGTGGCGGTTCTCATTGCCGCCCGTGCGCCAGGAGAAGGGGACGTCGCCGCGGTTGCACGAGAGCGTCCCGATGGCATACGGCCGGCGGTCGCCAAAGCCGTTGGTGATGTCGATCTGCTCGACGCCGTAGGAAATCCAGTTGGGGAGCTCGCCGACGATGACATCCGCGCCGGAGGACTCGGCGGCCGCCTGCCCGCACGCCGCCCCGATCACCGCCGCCGCCAGAGACCACCCAATGTACTTCATCATGAACGCATCCCTCGCCTGCCGCCGCCGTAGGGCGGTAAAAACTTGACGTCTATGCCCCGGTCCAGACCGGCACCCAGGTTCATTCTTCCGCCTTCGACCGCTCTGCATCGGCCGAGTCCGAGAGCGACTCTTCCCGGATCACGCGGCACCCCCCCGCCCCCCACC
>CAZZDW010000099.1:0-12851 GCA_964652945.1 uncultured Phycisphaeraceae bacterium | reverse complement strand
GGGGGGGCCGGGGGGGGGGGGGGGGGCGGCGGCGGGCGGGATTCGTCTTCTTTGCCGGAGCGGAAGACGGCCACGACGTCCTCGACGGGGATCACGAAGAGGCGGTTGTCGCCCTCGAACTCGACGGGGATGGCGTGCTTGGGGTTGAAGAGGATCCGGTCGTACTTGCGGATGGGGTAGTCGGAATCGTGCTCGATTTTGGCGGAGATGGCCACGATCCGGCCGGTGAGCGTGGGGATCTCGATTTTGTCGGGCAGGTGGATGCCGGTTTTGGTGGTCTTGCGGTCCTCGTCCTTGCGGATCAGGACGCGGTCGCCGATGGGCTCGACGACTTCCAGCTTGGCGCTTGCGCGGGGTTCCTTGCTCATCGGTGGAAGTGTAGGGGCAAGGGAGCGCGGGTTCGCCGTTTCGAGCGCCCGACGCCGATCGGCGTCATCGTGGTGCGTGGCGTGCGAGCTGTTCAAAGCCGGGGCGTCACGGTGGCGCTGTCGCGGATCGCGCTGGCGATGCTCGCCCGGCGGCGGCTCACGGCGTTCCTGCTCGCCAAGGCCCAGCGGACGGCGAGTGGGCGGCCCCTCCGCGACAGCGGCTTGGCGACGGCGTAAACTCTGGGCGTTGGCCGCCGTAGCACAACGGTAGTGCACCGTATTTGTAATGCGGGGGTTGTCGGTTCAAATCCGACCGGCGGCTTTGAGCAGGTACCATTGACCCACTATGCAGCGCGGCACACCTTGGAGCCGTGACTCAGGTGCGCAATCGGGAGCAACCAGAACCTTCGCTCGCCATCGTTCTGGATGTGCCAGCCGAGTTGGCGGAGCGCCCCAATTGCTGCATTCACCTCATTATTGTTGAGGCCTGTCCGTCGCTTCAGCTGATGACGATTTTTCGGTCCCATACATAGCGAATTGAACACTTTGTATGGAGCAGAGCCCGGAAGCGAGGACGAGGTGGTTTGAGGTTAAGCTTCTTCCCGCTATAGGCCAATATCACGTTGTCCCAAGCCAAAGGTCGCTTACCTTCGCGTCTTCGTCGCTCAGCAGCATCCACAGCCAGCACATGCCTGCGAACGTGAGCATAGTCTGGCTCTGGCTTTTGTTTCTTCGGTGGCACACGCCGGCTATCGGCGAAGTTTCTGCTTTGCTTGAGATACCTTGCTCGAACTATGTCCCGCATCGACTGGCTTATTCCTTTACGAGACTAACGGCCCTCCTCGACTTACATCAACAAGTTACTGGAAGGGAAAAACGGTGTCGTCGGCGGCAGCTTGGCAGGACAAGATGCGAGCAACGCACCGCGGATGCGAGAGATACTCGGCAGAGTTCAGGTCGCAACTGACGTTGCTGTGGTTTTCGGTTCAACAGCCTCCCACCCAGGTGCAGAGCTTGTTGACCCGAGCCTCGGCACGATCTCGTTCATGGTGTAGTGAACAAACTGCTTGCCAAGCTCAGTGAGCACATAATCCTTATCGTCATCAAACGCAGACGTCAGCGTGGTGGGCAATGTCCCCTTCTTTCGCGGCAGCTGACGCACAAAGTTGCCTGCTCCATCTGTCTGGCGAGCTTGACGGATTACCGCGCCCATGCTCAGGTCGCGAATGAGGAGCTTGAATAAGTCAGCCTCGGCTGAGTCCTCACGAACGTGCTCGCCGTGGATGATCGACCAGATCTCTGCGCGCGTGCTCCCCGGATTCTGATAGACAGTCCGAATGACCTTGAAGTGCGCCTCGCTGTACTGACGGATCCACTCGACGAAGAGCTTGACGATGTCGTCGGAGCACAGGCGGCACGACGCGGCGTTGGCCAGCAAGTTGCGGATCAGCACCCGCTTCTCTTCGCTCTCGGCGGCTGCCCAGTCGCGGAGCGCTTTGCGCACGAGCGACAGGAACTCGCGACTCTCAAACCTTGCTTTCACACCTGTTCGAACTCCTTGCGGATCGCTGCGGCGTCCTGCCGGTCGTCGTGCTTGGTAACCCGGATGGCCGCAAAAAGATTTCGTGATGCGGCCGGTCTCGATCGACACTACCCGGCCCCACATGCTCTCGCCTTGTTCAAGTCGAGACCGCTACCGGACCGCACATGCTCTGCTGTGCGGCAGCGCTACCGATCTGGCGATTACAAATACGGTGTACTACCGTTGTGCTACGGCGGCCAACGCCCAGAGTTTACGCCGTCGCCGGTCCGCTGTCGCGGAAGGGCGCACGGGCGGCGGGGTTGACGGGTGCGTGCCGCGCGGACTTTGGGCTCGGCTGGCTCACGCCGTTTCGGCCGTTCAGGCGCTGAGGCTCAGCGGCGGGCGGGGCGAGCCCGCGTCCAGGGCGGCCGGTGCGGGGCGAGCGGGGGCCGAGGCGCCGCCGGTGCGCTCGTCGGTGAGCTTCTGCATGAGCATCTGCCACGTCTCCCGCTCGTATTCGAGCAGGCCGATGATCTTGTCGACGCGGGCGGGGTTTTTCTCCATGCTGGCGCTGACCAGCTCGGTGTACATGAACGTGTACAGGCCGGAGAGGCGTGAGCACAGCTCGGGGTTGACCTCGGGGCGGATGGTGCTCAAGAGCTCCATGATGATGTCCCGGCACTGCCGAAAGCCCTCGTACGACTTGTGGTAGTCCCGCTCCTGGAGCCCCTCGCGGGCCTGGCTGGCGAAGCGGATCGCCCCGTCGAGCAGGAGCAGGCGGAGCTCTTCCGGGCTCGCCGTGAGCACTTTCGTGCGGAGGTAGGGGTTGATGGTCGTTTCTGTGGTCATGTCAGGTGGTATCGACCGGGGATGTAGGGGTCTTCAGTGGCAAGAGGCGGCGGGATCGGCCCAACAGGGCCCTCCGATCACCCCGAGAGGAGGGCCTGGAGGCCGCCGAGCCCGGCCTGCTGACGCTGGAGGTTGGCCAGGGCCGACTCCATCGCGGCAAACTGGGCCTCGTAGCGGGCCTGCTTGTCGGCCAGGCGTGCGTCGAGGTCGGTGATGCGGTCGTTCTGCTGCTGGATCTGCGTGTCGTAGGTCTTGCGCTGCTGGGTGAACAGGCCGTCGACCGAGTTGGTGTACTTGTTGATGAGCTCGGCCATCTTCTCGGCGATGCCGAGGGAGGTGAACTCGTTCTCCTTGGCGACGGTGACGTCGAAGACGCCGGGGGCGATCTCGACCGGCTCTTTCTTCTGCTGCGAGCGTGCGGAGAAGAGGTCGCGGACGCCCTGGGCGTCGGTCTCGATCGCCGAGCGGAGGCGGTCGTCGTCGATCTGGAGCTTGCCCCCCTCGCCGATGGTGACGCCGACGGAGGCGAGCGTCTGGAACTGCCCGGAGACGCCGTCGGGCTTGCCGAGGACGATGCCCAGGAGCGAACGGCGGAGGTTCTCGACGGCGGAGTTGCCCAGCAGCGTGCCGCGTTTTTCGGTGTCGGCGTCGTAGGCGGTGAGGGTGTCGATGCGGTCGGTCAGGTCGTTGTAGGCGTTGACGAAGTCCTGCACGCCGGCGACGACCGAGTCGACGTCGCGGGTGATGTTGAGCTCGACGGGGTCTTTGCTGGTGGTGTGGATGTCGATGGAGACGTTGTCGACGACGCCGTCGAAGGCGTTGGTGGTGCTCTGGAGGACGAGCCCCTGGGCGGGGTCGGAAGAGCCGAAGAAGACGCGGGCGTTCTCGCCCTCGGAGATCTTGGTGAAGCCGGGGTCGCTGCCGGTGGAGTTGATGATGAGCCGCCCGGCCCGCCCGGTGGAGTTGGAGGTGAGGGAGAGGCGGAAGGGGTTGACGGTGCCGCCGTCGGCGACGATGGAGGCGCGGACGCCGGCGTTGGCGTCGTTGATGGCGGTGGAGACGTCGGCGAGGGTCGCGCCGGTCTTGAAGGTGATGGTGCGTTCGAACGAGCCGTCGATGTAGTTGTCGGCCCCCGTGCCCGAGGCTGTGCCGGTGAGGTGCAGGCTCTTGGCGACGGTGCCGGAGGTGTCCTTGATGGCGATCTTCCCTCCGCCGGTGGGCCCGCTGCCGGTGTCTTCCTCGATGATGATGCCGTCGCCGTGGTCGTTGATGCGTGCGTTGATCGCCAGGCCGCGTGAGTTGATGTTGCGGATGACGTCGTCGATGGTGCGGGCGGTGGAGGAGATGGTGACGGTGGCGGACTTGCCGGTGGAGTCGGTGATCTCGAAGGAGCCGGTGCCGACGCCCTGGCCCGCGTTGAGCGATGAAAGCAGCGTGGGCAGGCCGATGTACTTGCGCTGCAGGCGCGAGCCGGCGACGGTCGCCTTGGCGACGCCGGCCGGGTCGGTCGCGACGCCCAGCTCGGTGGCGCCCTGCCCGGTGACGATGAGGTTGCCCGTGCCGCCGGTGGTGTCGGTGAGGACGAGGCTCACGCCGTCGTCGCTGAGGGCCGCGGTGACGGCCCCGCCGGTGGCGTCGTTGATGTCCTCGAGGAGCGTGGAGACCGAGCCGTCGGTGGTGACGTCGAAGCTGAAGACCTGCCCGTCGCGCGCGGTGATCGAGAACGCGCCCGAGGTCAGCCCCGACCCGCCGGCGAGCCCCCCGGCGAGCGTCGAGTTGAGATGGGCGAAGACCGACTTGCCGTCGAGCGTTCCCGAAACGCCCGTGCCGAGCAGCCCCAGCCCCTCGGCGGCGTGCCCCTGGCCGATCTCCGTCACGGTCAGGGTGTTCGTCCCGACCGACGAGTCGACGAGCTGGAACGACAGCCCGTCGGCGGCGACCGAGAGGGTGACCTTCCCCTCGGTCTGGTCTTCGATGCGCTGCTTGAGGTCGCCGACGGTGCGGGCGGCGGGGGTGGTGAGCTTGGCGTCCGTGTCGTAGATGTTGCCGATGTCGATGTCGTACGACGAGCCGTCGCGGGTGGCGATGGTGAAGTCGGCGGTGGAAGTGCCGGCGGTCTGGTTCACCAGCACGCCGCGCCCGTCGTTGAGCTGCGCCAGCGCGATCTCGTCGCCCAGCGCATAGACGGTGTTGCCGGTGATCGAGCCCGTGCCGCTCTTGGCGATGCCCAGGTCCGCGGCTGTCGAGCCGCCGGTGAGGTCGGCGACCGTCGTCGTCCCCACGCCGCCGGCCAGGTCGTCGATGACGAGGTGGTTGTCCTCGACGCGGGCCTTGACGTTGACGCCGGAGGCCTCGTTGATCGCCTTGAGCACTTCGCTGACGGTCGTCGTGCGCGAGAGGTCGACGGTCGCCGAGGCGCCCGACGAGTCGGTGATGCTGATCTTGCCGCGGCGGACGCCCGAGCCCCCGTTGAGGACGCCCAGCTCGGTGTCGCGGTCGAGGCGGGCCTCGGCCGATTCGAGCGTGAGGGTCTCGAGCCCGGTGGCGGTGGTGGTCTTGTCGGCGTAGCCGCGCGACAGCAGCCGCTGCGTGCTCACGAGCCGGTCGACGACGAAGGTGTACGACGCGGGCGAGGCCCCGGCCTTGGCGGTCGCGGTCAGCGCGTCGGGGTTGGACGAGGTCGCGGCGGCGGATTCAAACTTCTTGGACGTCCGCAGCGAGCTGGCCGCGGTCTTGATGCTGTTGAGCCTGCCGCTGAGGTCGATGAACGCGGCCTGCTCGGCCTGGAGCGAGATGATGCGCTGCTGGATGAGCGTCTTGGGCCGCGAGTCGATGGAGATGAGCTGCTGGATCAGCGCACCGGTGTCGATGCCGCTGATGAGCCCCGTGGTGGACGTGATGCCGCTCATACCGATCCCTCACACATGCGTCCGCCGACTCTTACCACAGCCCGTCGAGACGCAACGCCGCCCTCGATGGGCACTCCTCCGCGTCGACCAGCCGCCGGCACGGGCGCTCCAGGCCCTTGCGGCGGAGCTCCAGCAGGTCGCCCGCCCAGCGGGCCAGCGTCCGCCGGAACAGCCGGTGCGCCTCGGCCGGCGAGCACACGCCCTCGGCCGACCAAAGCGAGCCCGGACCGTGAGGCGTGGACGGAGTCGGAAGATTCGTCTTCATCCTCGCGCATGCCCCTTTCCGTGCGACGCCCCAGCCTGCGCCGGCCGTCCCCTCAACATCGGCCCTTCCCGAGGTGCGGCTCGAAAGAGAAGCCGTTCCCCTGTTCCGGCTGGTGGGGGTGCCGGCCGGCGTTCCCCTCGCCTTCCTGTATCGACCGATTCACCTGGCGAGTTGGGTGAACGTCCGGTGAACCAGGCGGCGAGCGTTTTTATGGGCCGTCGCCTGACGAAAGGGCGAACGACAACCGATAAGAAAGTCCGGGCGGCCTGGGGCCGACTCACCCGAACCGATCCGGCAGGCGCACGTACCATGTGCTTTTGCGGACCGGGCGGTGGTAGGAGGGGATGAAAGGGTTTCGCGTGACGACGCCGCGTGAGGTGATCCCCGTTGTCGAGATGCCGCGGCTGCCGGCGTGGGTGCGCGGGCTGGCGGTCGTCTGTTCGGCCGCGGCGGTCGTCTCGGCGGTCGCCGTGCTCGTCCTGGCGGTCATGAACAGCCGGCAGGGGGCCAAGCTGCCGTACGACACGCTGGGGTTCGAGGTCATGATCGTCGTGGCCGGGGTCTTCGGCGTGCTCACCGGGCTGGGGCGGTACCGCACCGGGCCGGCGGTGGCGCTGGCGTGCGTCGCGGGGACGGTCGCGGTGGGGGGGCTCCTGGGCCTGCTCGGCTCGGACGCGCCCTATCACGGGCTGCCGCGGCTCGATGTCAAACGCCTCGCGGGCGTGAGCATGGCCCCGATGCGGGACGCGCAGCTCGCGCTGGCCGCGCTCTTGGCGCTGTGCGCGGCGGGGGCGGTCTTCAGCCGTCGGCCCAAAGACTCGCTGCGTCACGCGGCGATGGGCGTGGGGCTGGGGGTGCCGGTGGTGCTCATCGCCGCGGGGATGTGGGCGATGCGTTCGGCGATGGGGAACTGGCCGCCGGCGCTGCAGGGCGGGGTGATCGTCTTCGGCTCGCTGGTCGTGCTCGGGTTCCTCGCCGCATCGGTCCACATGGTCGTGCGGGCCTTCGAGGTGGGCGGGCAGGATGCGCTGAAACAGGCGTGAGGCGTGAGGCGTCAGGCGTGGGGCGTCTGTAGCTGGAGTTGATGTGAACGCGTAAGCCGGCCTTCGATGTTCAATCGAACAGTCATGCCACCGACGCCTCACGCCTTACGCCCCACGCCTGTTTTCATTTCCGCCGCAGCATTTCAACGGCCGTGCGGGCGGAGGGGATGAGCAGGGCGGCGGCGGCGACCTTGACCGCCTCGCCGGGGATGAACGGGAACAGCCCCGCGCTGAGCACCTTGCTGGTTTCGACGTGGAACATGGCCAGCCAGAAGAGCCCCGCGGCGAAGATCGGCACAAGCCCGAGCACCATCGCGGCCGCCGCACGCCACGGGGTGCGGTCCCACCCGGCGGCGCAGAGCGAGCCGACGACCCATGCGCCGGGGATGAAGCCGAGGATATAGCCGAAGGAGAAGCCGGCGGTATCGATGGCGAAGACCGGCAGGCCGCAGAGTCCCTCGATGAGATAGGCCACGCACGCGGCAAGCCCCAGCCACGGGCCGAGCACCGCGCCGATGAGCAGCACCGCGAACGTCTGCCCGGTGATCGGCACGGGGCCGATGGGGAAGGCGACCTTGGCCGACAGCGCGATGACCAACGACCCCAGCAGCACGCACGCGGCGTCGAACGCGACCGCCGGCACACGCGCCGAGGGACGCATCGAGCCGATGAGCGTGCCGAAGACGGGCGTGCGGGCGGGGACGGCGGCGGCGTGGGAGGTGGTCGTGTTCATGGTCTCTGTATTTCGTGGCGCAGGCGTTGGGGGCCGCCTGTGCGGTGTACTGACGCGATTGTTCGTCCTGACGTGGACACAGTCTATCGAACATCGGGGCTTCTTGCCGGAAAAAGCACACGCGGCCCCCCAGCGCCTGTGCCACGGCAAGCCGTTAGTTGATGTCGCGTCCGCGGATGCCGTCGACGGTGACGTTGGGGTCGGGCAGGTGGACGGGGTCGCCGGGGTAGGTGTCGTTGGCGGGGCGGATGTTTTTGCCCGGGATGGTCGCCGCGTGCCCGTCGGCGAAGAGGTAGTTGCGTTCGCCGAGGAGCTCTTTGTCCCACCAGCCGTAGACGTCATGCTGGGTGTAGGGCTTGTGGTTGCTGCCCCATTCGCCGGCGATGACTTTCAACGCGGGGAACGAGACGTTGTCGGGGCGCTGGCCCGTGCCCTTGGGCGGCGTGACGACATAGGGGAGCAGGGTGTAGCACGACTGGTCTTTAAACGCGTTGATCTGCTCGACCGTGCGGTAGAACGACAGCGAGTAGTCGTAGCTGGTGCCCTCGTAGGCGGTGCTGGTGTCGCTGGGGCATTGCAGCGTGCCGGGGTAGGGGACCTTGTCCCCGGCGGCGAGCGGCTGGTCCGGCGCTTCGGTCCCCATCAGGAACGGCGAGACCGACGCGCGGAACCCCCGCCCGGACCAGAGCCCGTAGGGCTTGCCGGTGGCGGTGTCGGTGCCCACCGGGTCGTCGGCGGCGGGGTAGTACTTGTACTGCTGCCCGTACATCTCGAAGGCCAGCACGAGCTGGCGGAGGTTGCTCAGGCACTTGACGCTCTTGGCCGATTCGCGTGCCGAGCCGAGGGCCGGCAGGAGCAGGCCGACGAGCACCGCGATGATCGCGATGACGACCAAGAGCTCGATGAGCGTGAACGCGGCACGGAGAGACGAAAAAAGTCGCGTGGGCATGGAGCCCACTGTACCGGCAAAATCCGCGCAATGCCAGCGTTGTCAAACACCAAAAACGCGGTTTCTCACATGGAAAACCGCGGTTGTGCGCTCGTGCCGCCTGGCTGTAACCCGGCACGATCGCGACGGATCGGCGCGGGATGAGGCAAACCTGCGGCGATCATACGCGATCGTGCGCACCGACGCAACACCCCCCATGACCACGCGCCGGCGCACAAAAATTTCGAGTTCGCTCATTTTTTCTCCGTGCTGCCCCACGAGACGGCTCCTCCCGAGCCTTTCGACGGGTGTGTTTGATCGCGGTATGACGAGACGCTCTGTTGAAATCCTCAATCTGGTTTGGGTGGGGCGGGCGTCCCGCCCGCCCTGCGGTCATCTCTGAGCATCCCATAGGGCGGGCGGGACGCCCGCCCCACCCAAGCCCTGTATTTTCTGCATCAACCTGTGTTTTCCGCGTCAAATGATGCTTGGCCGGTCGCGTCCCGTGCGCCCGCGTTCTGGAGATCGGCACCGCCGGGCCATATACTCGCGCCCGATCGTGCGTCCGGCTTGCCGCCGGCTTTTTTCGCCTCTGTGATAAGGGTCAGGACATGCCCAACGTGTATCCGTTCCGTGCCGTCCAGTATTCCGCCTCCGGCTCGCCGGCCGACGTGACGAAGTTCGTCGCCCCGCCATACGACGTGCTGGACAGCGCCGGCAAAGCGGCCCTGCTGAAGAAAGATGCGCGGAACATTGTCGGCGTGGACCTGCCGCACATCCCGGCCAAGCAGCTCGGCCCGGCGGAGGTCTACGAGCAGGCGGCCGCGACCTACCGCGGCTGGCTGAAAGACGGCACGCTCAAGCAGCTCGACAAGCCGGCGATGTTCGTCTACCGCCAGCGATTCACCGCGGAGGGCAAGACGTACGAGCGGACCGGCATGTGCTGCACCGTTGAGACGTTGCCGCTGGGCCCGCGCGACGGCGGCGGGATCCTGCCGCACGAGCAGACGTTCTCCGGGCCGAAGGAAGACCGCCTGGCGCTGATGAAGGCCTCGGCGTGCCAGTTCTCGCCGATCTTCGGCCTGCACGCCGACGAGTCGGGTGCGGCGACCAACCTGTGCCGCTCCGTCGCCGCCTCGCGCAAGCCCGATGTCGTCGCGGATCTGGGTGATGGCGACCACACCGTGCGTCACGAGGTGTGGGTGGTGGACGACACCGAGACGCTCGACAAGTACGTGCAGGCGCTGGCCGGCGAGGACGTGTTCATCGCCGACGGGCACCACCGGTATAACACGGCGCTCAACTACCTGCTGCACCTGGAGGGCAAGGCCCCCGTGCCGGCCGACCACGCCGCCCGGCGGTGCATGATCGTCCTCGTCGGCATGTCGGACCCGGGCCTTGCGATCTGGCCGACGCACCGCGTCCTCGGCGGGATGAAGGGGTACTCCTTCGACGCCTTCCAGAAGGCTGCGGCGGGGACGATCGCCCTGTCGGCTTTCAACGGCGATCTGCACGCGCTCGAAAAGGAACTCAACTCCGCCAAGTACGCGAGCAAGCGGGCGCTGGGCTTCTACGACTTTGCGTCCAAGAAGGGGTACCTCGGCGTCTGCACCGGCGACGACCCGCTCGCCTCGTCAAAGGACGCGGCCGTCTCGGGCAAGCCCAAGGCGTGGCGCGAGCTGGACGTGGCGATCATCCAGCACCTGGTCGTCGAGCAGATCTGCCAGCCGTCGCTCAACGCCGGCGAGGCGGTGCAGTGGGCCTTCCCGCACTCGATCGAGGAGGTGCTGGAGATCGGCGAGGGGGCGGAGAAGGGGTCGGGCGGCGGCAAGTCGTTCGTGCCGCAGCTCTGCGTGGTGGTTCGGCCGACGCCGCTGGAGGCGGTGAAGGCGATCAGCCGCGCGAACGAGTTGATGCCGCAGAAGTCGACGTTCTTTTATCCCAAGCTGGCGACGGGGCTGTTCCTGAACCCGCTGGGGAAAGCGTAAAGACTTTTTGAACGCCATCCGAGAACGCGGAGTGGCGGAGATGAGCGGAAGACGCGGAGATCACCATGTGGTCTTCTCTGCGTTCTCCGCTTCGCTCCGCAACTCCGCGTTCGTCTTTGTTTAGAGCGGTTCAGTCATTGTGGATCGCTTGGTACCTCGGCTCTCCGAGCCGAGACACGGCACGGAGTGCCGTGCTACCTCAAGCCACCTCATCAATCCGCTACACTCCGACTGAAACCGCTCTAGTTGCCGAAGTCGCCCTCGCGGCCGTCGAGCTGCTCGACCATGCGCTCGACGTAGCGCCAGGCGTTGAGCTGCACGCGGATCTCCTTGAGCACGGCCGGGTCGGGGGTTGTTGAGTGTGTGGCGCGCGAGAACAGTTCGCTGACGCGCTGGATATATTCGGCCCGCAGCTCGGCCGCCCAGGTGCGCCAGGTCTGGCGGGCTTCGTCGGTGCTTGCCGACTCGATCTCCTCGCGGGTCTGCATCATCTGCATGAGGTAGCCGCCCCCCCCGGGAAGCGTTTTGTCGGCTTCTTTGGACGGGCCGCCGAGGAGGCGGAGGAGCGCGTCGGCGCGTCGCTCCGGGTCCATGAGGACCTGCTTGGCGCGGTTCAGCTCGGCGCTCTCGTCGGGCTCCTCGTCGGCCGCGTCGGGGTGCAGGCGCGTGACGGCGGCGAGGTGGGCTCGGCGGATCGCCGCGGGGTCGAGGTCGAAGGTGCGGGGCAGGCCCAGCAGGGCGAAGGGGTCCATACGCGTGTCTCCTCGGGCACGGTATGGCGCGCAGAGACGCGGGTGAATCACGGTGCGCAATAAAGAAGCCCACGGCCATGGCCGTGGGCTTCCTGTGACAATATTCGCACACAGTCTCTCAACGACTCAGCGGCGGCGACGAATTGCGACCAATCCGCCCAGTCCGAGCACGGCGAGCGAGCCGGGGACGGGCACGGTGCGCGTCGCGACGACGGAGCCCTCGACGTTGAGCGTGATGGTGATGCCCTGGTCCATGAACTGCATGTTCAGCTTGACGGGGACGGTGAGGGTCTCGACGTCGCCGGCCAGCGACAGCGAGCCGGCCGCGGCGGCCGTGTTGGCGATCGAGCCGAGCGTCGACGCGTTGTACTGCGAGCCGATGTTGGTGTCGACGACGCCGGAGGTCGCGGCGAAGGTGTCGCCGGTGACGGCGAACGTGGACGGGCCCATGCCGGCCAGCACGTGGGCCGAGCCCGAGGCGACCGAGAAGGTCAGGTTGCGCGTCACGCCGACGGCGTCGGGCGTGATGAACGGGCTGGTGGGGAAGGTGATCGCGAACGACGCCGGGGCGGGGGTCGCCGGCGTGGCGGGCGAGCCCGGCAGGTACGAGCCGGTGTCGATCGCGTGGACGGACGACGAGCTGAGGAAGCTCAGCGTGGTCGCGGTGAGGTCGATGTCGACGTTGCCGGAGAGGTTGGCCTTGAAGCCGTCGGCGTCAACGGGGTTGCCGTTGACGTTGATCGCCCCGGCGCCGGCGGTGGCGCTGGTGATCATGAGCTGGCTCTGGGCGGTGTCGATGGTGTAGGTGGTGAACGCCGCGTTGGCGAGAGGGGCGGCCGCGAGGAGGGCCGACGAGGTGACAATGGCGAACTTGAACGCATGTTGCATGACCGGGTACTCCTTTTTCCTTTTCCCTTTTGCTGAACATCGAGCAGTCAAGGCACACTGAACATCCGTGTGAGAAGGCGTCCCCGGCCCTTGCGGGCCGAGGGGGCGAGAGGCCTTACGGCACGGCGTGGATCGGCAAGGCTCGTCGCCGCGGCGCACGGCATCGCGGGCCGCGACGGGGCGGCGAGCAGGCGGCGCAATGGGGGCGAGCAGAGAGGCGCATGGGCGTAAGCTCCACCTTGCAGGCCGTCCAGCACCTCCGGCGGGATCGGTCTGCGCGGTTCATCGGCGGCTGAGCCGCCTCCGGCGTCTCTCTCGGGGGCGACTGTAGCCGTCGGCGGCGGACCATGCAACAGGAAACTCCCCGGTTTTCCTGGTGCCGGCCGGGTCCTGCGCGACGACGGATCCTCCGGGGCCACGAGGGGCCGGCTCACGGCCACAAGGGCGCGGACGGAACAACGGAGGCGGGGGGTTGACACGGGGGCCGGTTCGACGCACCATCTGTTTGGGCGCGTCGCGCCCTCACCTTCCCCCGCACACGGATGAGGGGGACGGACGGCAACAAGCCTCGGCGACGGGGCGGCGCGGCGGGAGGAGGGGGAGGGG
>CAZZDW010000098.1:0-12921 GCA_964652945.1 uncultured Phycisphaeraceae bacterium | reverse complement strand
GGGCGGGGGACGGCGTCGAGCCGATCGGCGCGCCCGGCGGCGTCGACGGCGTGCCACGCGAGATCCCGCTCATCAACTCGGTCAACGCGGGATACCCGAAGGAGTTCACCGACCTCGGCTACCCGGCGCGCGTGGCGGATCAGTACGTCCGCTGCCCGGACGTGGACGACCCGGACGCCTTTGCCGCACGGGTCGTGGGCGGGTCGATGCTGCCGGAGTATCGCGAGGGGGACATCGTGGTGTTTTCACCGTCTAAGGCGGTGGCGAGCGGGATGGACTGCTTCGCGAGGCTGGAGCCGGACCACGAGTCGACGTTCAAGCGGGTGTATATCGAGGGGGAGGCGGGGGAGGAGACGATCCGCTTGCAGCCGCTGAATCCGGCGTTTGCGGCGAGGGTCTTGCCGCGTGAGCGGGTCGCGGGGCTGTACGCGGCGGTGAGCGTGATCCGGAAAG
This sequence comes from uncultured Phycisphaeraceae bacterium, assembly GCA_964652945.1. Taxonomy (GTDB): domain Bacteria; phylum Planctomycetota; class Phycisphaerae; order Phycisphaerales; family UBA1924; genus CAZZDW01. The sequence continues at coordinate 12,468 of CAZZDW010000098.1, read as the reverse complement.
TCGGGTGAATGCTCACGGTGCGCCCACGCACCGGTCTGGAGACCGGCGCCACCAAAGACCGGCGGTGGGCGTGATCCGGAAAGTCGGGTAGGGAGCAGGGAACAGGGAAGACAGGCGTCTACAAGCCCAGGGATGTATCCCTGGGCCTCTTTTTCAGGCGTTTTGGAACAAGTGGATCAGCGCGGGGAAGCGGGAGCGTTCTGCGCGACCTCTGTGTAGAGCGCTTCGAGGCGGGTGAGCAGCTTGGCGTTGTCGAAGCGTTCTTCGATGAACGCCCGGCCGTGGCGCGACATGACGGGCCATGCGTCGGGGTGGTCGAGCAGCCAGGCGAGGTGGTCGGCGAGCGCGTCGACATCACGCGGCGGGACGACAAAGGCCGAGCAGTGAGGTGTGTCGTTGCTGGCGGGGGACCATGAGGGGGGAGGGGGGGCGACGCAGTCGGGCTGGCCGCCGGCGGTGGTGGTGATGACAGGGAGGCCGAAGGCCTGCGCTTCGAGGAGGACGACGCCCTGGCCCTCGGCCTGGCCGTCGGGCATGACGACGCCGGGGAGGGTGAAGATGTGCGAGCGGCGGTAGTAGGGGAAGAGCTTGTCGCGCGACAGGCCGCCGGGGAACTCGACGCGGTCGGCGACGCCCAGCTCGGTGGCGAGGCGCTTGAGCATGCCGAGGTGCTCGCCGCCGTGGCCGACGATGGTGTAGCGGAGACGCGGGTAGCGGGGCGCGAGCCTGGCGACGGCGCGGATGGCGTATTCGAAGCCCTTGAGCTCGACGACGCGGCCGACGGAGATGAGGTGGATCGGTTCGTCGCCCGGCGGCTGCGCTCGCTCGGTGAACTCAAAGTCGCCCATATTCAGCCCGAGCGGCAGGATGTGGACGCGCTCGGGGGGCGGGGCGTGGGGCAGGGCGAGGACCTTGTCGCGGATGAACGTCGAGCCGACGGTGAAGGCGCGGGCGTGCTGGAAGGCGAGGCGGCCGTGCTCGTGCTTGAGGAGTTCGGCGGGGCGCGAGATGTCGGGGCCGTGGAAGGTGACGATCATCGGCTCGGGGACGAGGCCGAACTGTTTGAGGGCGGCCATGACGTAGGCCATCTGCCCGTCGTGGACGTGGAAGACGTCGACGGGCTCGCGCGGGCGTGCGAGGGCGGCGAGCGTCATCGGCAGGTCGCCGGAGAGGACCTTCCACTTGTATTTGAAGAGGTTGAGCGAGCCGATCGCGGCACGGGGATGCCGCGGCAGGTGGGCGAGGGCGACGCCGACGCCCTTGAGGAAGCGGGGGAGGCGCGGGTCGGGGCGCGAGGGGCGGTAGGTGATGCGGTCCATGAGGCCGTATTGGTGGACGGCGGGGTGGACGGGCTCGCCGGTGTTGAGGGGCGTGGCGTAGATGCGCACGTCGTGGCCGCGTGAGATGAGCCCGACGAGCTGGTCGATGAGCCACGACTGGTTGAGCGTGGGGAAGGAGTTGATGCAGACGGCGATGCGCATGATGAGGAAGGCCATGGGCCATTGGCCGATGGCCATTGGCGAAGCGGGGGAACAGTAAGCGGTGGGGAGGGAGCAGGGAGCAGGGAATAGGGAGCAGGGAAACGCACTCAGTTCCAGGCCCCAGGCCCTCAGCGTCGGGGCGTTATTCGTTGACGATGGTGTCGCCGGATGGTGGGAGTTGCGGGCGGAGGGCCTGCGCGACGTCGCGGATAATCGGGATGCGCGAGAGGAGCGGGTGGAGGCGTTCGAGCAGCTCGGTCCATGGGCCGGGCAGGAGGAATCGGGCGAGGATGAGGTAGAGGAAGCCGCCGAGGAAGGCGGTGACGAAGCCCTGGGCGATCAGGCCGGGTTTGGAGGAGTGGGGCAGGAGCTGGGCGAGCGCCCAGCCGGGGGCGATCGCGAGCACGGCGACGGCGAAGGGGAGGAAGAGCGTGCGGAAGACGTCGGCCCAGGTGGGGCGGCCCGGCTCGTCGCGGAGGGCCGGGGGGTGGATGGCGCGGTGCAGCGAGATCGCCGAGTAGATGATGAGCTGCGTGCCGACGGCGAGCGCGACCGCGGTGGCGGCGAGGGGGACGGCCTTGGTGGAGAAGAGCCCCCACCATTCGAGCGCGCCGGCGATGAAGACGGCCGTGGTGAAGAGCGAGAAGAACGTGAGCTTGAAGTAGGTGCGGAAACGGCCCTGCGCGTTGACCAGGGAGATCATCGAGTAGGTCGTAGCGACGAAGGCCATCGCGACCGAGAGGGCCTGGATCGGCGCGATCGCGTCGTACCACTTGGGCTGGAAGACCAGGCGGATCGCCGGGTCGGCGAGGGCGGCCTGCATCAGGCACATCGGCATCGCGATGAGGGCGAGCACGCCGGTGGCGCGGAGGAAGGCGCGGGCCTGGCGCAGCGGCTGGTCGCGCAGGCGGCTGAGCGTCGCAAACAGCACGCCCTCGAGCTGGATCGTGATGAGCAGCACCGACTGCAGCGAGATGTTGAGCGCAAAGGCGAAGAGCCCGACGGCCTCGGCGGAGACGGCCTTGCCCAGCAGCAGCGCGGGGGCCGCCCCGACGGCGCACTGGGCGATCGACGCCGCGAAGAGCCACGCGCTGTCGCCCAGCAGGTATTTCCAGCGGCGGACGCGCAGGCGGAAGGTCGGCATCCCGCCGGCGAAGCGGCCCATGATGACGGCGCGGGTGAGGATCTGCACCAGCACCGAGAGGGAGAAGGACATCGCCCCCAGGCCGAAGGCGGCGAACGTCACGCACGAGAGCATCTGGCCCACCGTCGCGGCCCAGTTGGCGAAGGCGATGAGCTTGAAACGCAGCTCGACCTGCGCCCGCGCGATCGGGACGACGGCGTAGGCGTCGATGATCATGCACGGGCTCATGACCGCGATGAGCAGGGCCAGCTTGGGCTCGTCGTAGGCGAGGGCCATCGGCCACGCGGCGGCGAGCATGCCGAGGGTGGAGACCGCGCCCAGGCACAGGCTCATCCACGTCGCGGGGCCGGACCAGAGGCGGAAGGACTTGCCGCGGCTGACGAGGACCTGCCGCAGCCCGGCCTGCTGGAGCAGGGCGGCGAAGTTGTAGACGGTGTTGGCCAGCGCCGCGAGGCCGAAGTGTTCCGGCACGAGCAGGTAGGCGAGGGCGATCTGCCCGATGAGCGAGGTGACTTTGGCGGAGGCGGCCTGGAGGGTCATCCAGGCGAAGCCGCGGGAGGTGTGGTCGGTGAGGGAGGACATGGAGGAAGGCAGCAGGGATCAGGGAGCAGTCAGCAGGGGAAGTGGCAGAGTGGCAGAGTGATGAACGAGGCCGATGGCCAAGGGCCACTGGCCATTGGCAAGGTAGGAGACACGCGGCAGAGCGATGAAACAAGAGCGTGGTGTTCGGCCACTTTGCCACTTTGCCACTCTGCCACTTGACCACTTTGTGGAGGAGCGGTCATTGAGCACCTGCGCTTTTGAGTAATGCTTCACGTCTCGCCAGTTCCAGATCATGCCGCACCATGCGCTCGACGAGCTGCTCGAGGGTGTGCGTCGGCTGCCAGCGGAGGAGGCGCTTCGCTTTGGAGGCGTCGCCGGTGAGGGTGTCGACCTCGGTCGGGCGGAGGTAGCGGGGGTCGATCGCGACGTGGCTGTCGGGGTCGACGCCGGCGGCGGCGAAGGCCAGCTCGGCAAAGTCGCGCACCGACGCCGAGCGGCCGGTGGCGATGACGAAGTCCTCGGGCGTTTGGTGCTGGAGCATGAGCCACATCGCGCGGACGTAGTCGCCGGCGTAGCCCCAGTCGCGGCGGGCGTCGAGGTTGCCCAGGTGCAGCGTGGGCTGCAGGCCGCAGCGGATGCGCCCGGCGGCGCGGGTGATCTTGCGGGTGACGAAGGTTTCGCCGCGGCGTTCGGATTCGTGGTTGAAGAGGATGCCGCAGGAGACGAAGAGGTTGTGCGCCTCGCGGTAGTTGACCGCGATCTGGTGCGCGAAGACCTTGGCGCAGGCGTACGGCGAGCGGGGGCGGAAGGGGGCGTCTTCGTTCAGGAGTTCGTGCTCGCCGCCGGTGGCGCCGAACATCTCCGACGACGAGGCCTGGTAGAAGCGGACCTGCTTGCCGGAGACCTGCTGGTAGTCGCGCACGGCTTCGAGGAGTTTTAGGGTGCCGATCGCCACGGACTCGGCGGTGTGGATGGGCAGCTCGAATGACACGCGGACGTGGCTCTGGGCGGCGAGGTTGTAGACCTCGTCGGGGCCGATCGAGCGGACGAGGCGCTCGAGGATGTTGGCGTCGGTGATGTCGCCGTGGTGCAGCGTCATCGTGCCGCGGCCGGCGTGCTGGGGCGGCGGGGGCTGGTGCGGATCGGCGTAGAGGTGGTCGATGCGTGCGGTGTTGAAGAGCGAGGCCCGGCGGACGATGCCGTGGACGTGGTAGCCCTTGTCGAGGAGCAGCTCGGTGAGGTACGAGCCGTCCTGGCCGGTGATGCCGGTGATGAGGGCGGTTTTGCGGGGCGGGTGGGGCATGGCGGGTTTGTACGAGACGCGAAGCGTCAGCGAGCGTGCGGGAAGTCTTCGGTCAAAGGTTCGCGGTATCGGGCGGAGTTCTGTCTATCGGAACATCAGACGGGGAAGAGCACGGAAAGGTTCTTGTTCCCTTCACGAAAGAGCCCTGTGCACCAACCCGGCCCTTATAGACCAGACGCGAGCGTGGAGTCCGCTGGAGAACAGGGCACGCTCCCTTACGGTCGCGTCTCGTATGAGCGCCGGTCTTCTGTATCTGGCAGACCCGACGACCCAGAAACCGAGCAAGCTCTGACCGTGAGGCGAACGGCTCCAAAGCCGCGGAGGAAGGGGCGGCGGCGCTCGGTTCCTGAGCGGGCGGCAGCCAGTCCGGGCGCAGCACGGCCCGGACGGTCAGCAGCGCCAGCAAGGCGGCGAGCGCGAGCGGGCCGAGCAGGCGAGCCGCGGGGAGCAGGCGGTCGATGAACGGCCATGCGCCCACCCTCGGCTCGGAGAGCCGAGGTACCAAGGCCGCCCTCGGCTCGGAGAGCCGAGGTACCAAAGGCCGGGGGAGCAGGCAGACCATGATCGGCAGGAGCATGAGGAAGAACGGCTCGACGTAGCGCTGCCACGCCAGCGGGTTGACCGTCTGCGCGACGGTGAAGGCGACCAGCGCGGCGATCATGATCCAGCGCGGCCGGGGCGCGAGCGGCAGGACCCACGTCACCGCCGCCGCCGCGCCGAGGGGTGAGAAGACGAGCAGGACGACCGACGTGTGCGGCGGGACGACGGGGGCGACCTTGACGATGTTCCACAAGCCGCTCGAGCGGGTCTCCCACAGGTACGTCGTGTCGGGGACGACGGCGAGCGCGACGCCGACGAGCGCGGCCGCGGGCAGCAGCCACCAGCGCTTCGCGACGATCTCCCGCGCGTGCGGCAGCAGGTAGCCGGCGAAGAAGACCGAGTAAATCCCGAGGAGCGAGAGGACGAACGCCGGGGCGGCGGCGTTGTGCGACTGCGGGTACTGGTTGTGGAAATGCGGCGGGGTTAGCCCGCCCCAGAGCGAGGAGAAATAGAGGATCGCCGCGAAGGCCGGCAGGATCGCCGCGGCGACGATGAGCGAGCGCGACACGCGGGCCGGCAGGCGGGTCAGGAGGTCCTGCACGCGCCCCGCGCCGAGCGCGGTGAGGTCGGCGCCGCGCGCGCCCAGCCACGCGGCGGCCAGCAACGGCCCGGCGGCCCACACGTGCGACTGGCGGACGAGCACGAGCGCGAGCAAGAGCGTCCCCCCCGCCGCGGCAAAGCCGAGCCCGAAGCGGGGGCGCAGCGCCAGCAGGAGCACGCCGAGCACCAGCAGCCATCCGGCGTTGTCGGGCTGCAGCCACGCCGCGGGGAAGAGCACGTAGATCGAGCTCAGCAGCGGCAGCAGGATGGCGACGGCCTCGCGCAGCGGCAATCCCGGGCGCGATAGGCCGGGCGTGCCCGACGGGCGCGACAGCACGGCGACTGCGCCCGCCGCCAGCGCCAGCCACGCGACGCTGAAGCCCAGCGAGACGAGGCGGAGCGTGGCGAGGTCGTCGCCGAGCGTTCGGGCGGCGAGGGCGAGCACGAGGTGGTACCCCGGCGTGGTGGCGGACATGTATTCGGCGAGGCGCGGGTGGGGCCAGTCGAGGAGGAAGCCGCGGGTCGTGGGCTCGTGGAAGTAGAACTGGTCGAACCCGCCCCGGCCGGAGACGTTGCCGGCGAGGATCAGCGGGAGGGCAAAGGCGAGGACCACCGCGAGCGCCAGGCCGACGAGGAGGCCAAGCCGCGGCGCAAGGGGCGGGCTTGGCGGCCCGGAGACCGGTGCCTGGGCGTCGGGGAAGGGGGGGGAATGAGGCGGGGCCGGGTTCATGGATGGGGTCGGGCGCGTGCGGGGCTCCCCTCACTTCGGTATGCTTGGGGCGTGTTGAACATTCTTTGCTTCAGGCGGCATGGGCAGGACGCACGGGGGGCCGAATCGCGCGTGCGCGGCCTGCTCTCGGTGGCTCTGCTCACGGCGGTGGCGGCGGCGGTCGCCGGGTGCTCCCAGTGGCGCGGCAGCGGCGGGGGCGAGAGCCTCGTGCTGACCTCGGCCGCTCGGGACGGGGTGGTGTACGCGCCGCCGGCGAAGACGCTCGACGGCGTGTACCGACGGGTCGACGCCTCGACGGCCGACGTGTACCTGACGGACCTGGACATCGACGCGCTGGCGCACGGAAGGCCGGTTGATAAGGCTGGGGAGGGGGGCGGGGGGGTGATGCACATTCGGCTGTTCATGCCGCCGCGTGCGGGGCGGACGCCGCTGGACGATTCGGGGTGCAACCTGTCGATCCGGCAGGTGATCGTGGCGCACGACGGGGCGCGGGGGGGGGCGGCGATGGGGTTGTACGCCGGCGGCGGGTTCGCGTACCCGTCGGGGACGATCGGCGACTCGACGCTGGGCGGGACGATCGACGGGGCGACGCTTCGGCTGACGCGGGCGACGCCGAGCTTCGAGGACCTGCTGGGGCCGTCGACGGCGGCGGTGCGGTTCAGCGTTCGGCGGGACGACGAGACGGCGCAGCGGATCGGCCTCCGGCTGGACGAGTGGGCGTCGCGGATGCCGTCGGTGAAGGCGGAAGAGCCGTAGGCAGGCGGCGGTTCAGACCGCATAGACGGCGTGCTCATCGGCGGAGTACTGGTGGTAGGCGTCCCATTCGGCCTGGAGCTGGGCGTTTGCGGCACGTTCGCGGGCCATCTCGGGGAGTCGGTCGAGGAAGGCGAAGCCCATCGCGAGCATGTAGGCGGCGATCGCGCCGCCGGTGATGGTCGAGGCCTCGCCGAAGCCGTGGACGAGCGGCGCGCCGATGAAGGCGGCGGCGACGAACGCCCAGGGCAAGAGCTCCTTGTCGTGGCGCACGGCGGCCAGGACGGTCAGGCCTTTGAAGAACGCATAGAGGATGAACACCCCGAAGAGGGCCATGCCGAGGATGCCGGTTTCGGCGAGGATTTGGAAGTAGATGGAGTGCAGGTTGGCCGTAGAGGGGAGTCCTCGGTCGGAGGTGATGCCGTAGACCCACCCGGCGCCGATGAAGGGGTTGGAGTAAAAGCTCTCCATCGCCAAACCCCATTGTGCCTCGCGGCCGAATCCTCGGCCCTCGAAGGCCTCGGTGGCCTCGCTGGGGACGATGAGGTAGAGGCTGACGGCAACGATGCCCCCGAGGGTGATGAGCAGGCCGGGGCGTTTGACCATGGGCATCGCCAGCACGATCGCGCCCAGGACGCCCATCGCCGCCGAGCCGCGCGAGCCGGTGAGCATCACGGCAAAGACAAAGATGGTGCCGATCCCGACGGCCAGGAGCTTCCAGAACTTGCTCTTGTCGTGGAGTGCGACCAGGCAGCAGAAGAGGAACATGGGCGCCGACTCGCTGGCGAGGCGGTTGGCGTTCATGCCCATGATGTCCAGGCGTCCGATCTGGGCCAGCGAGACCGGGTTGGTGGCGACTTTGAGGACGATGACCCCGGCGAAGATCGCGCAGAAGCACAGGACGACGCGGAGCGATTTCTTCATCTCCTCCAGCGAGCCGACCTGGTAGACGGTGAGGATGCCGGCGATGACGCAGATCGCGGTCAGGCCTTTAAACATGATGCCGGCGATGGGCGCGTCGCTCCAGACGGCGGCGAGGACGTAGAACGTGATGAATCCCAGCCAGGCCAGGCTGACGCCGCGGAACCGGTAGTTGCGGTAGAGGAAGACCGCGATCACGATCGACAGCAGGATGACGTACGTTCGGCCATATTTGAAGAGCGTGAACCCCGGCATCTCGGTGGCCATCGAGAGCGGGACCATGGCGAAGAACGCGCCGGCCAGCGTCCACAGCGGGTTGAAGTAGCGAGCGGAGATGGCCAGAGCGATGTGGGCGACCAGCCCGACGAGGGCGGCGATGACCAGAAAAATGAAGTCGGGTGACTGACCCATAACCAAACCTGCCCCCTGATACGGCACGCCGCTGGTACGACCCGCCGGGGCGGTCGGTTCTGACGGCAACGGACCGGCAGCACCGCGCGGCGGCTCAACCCAGAACGGCCAAGGTGGATCGACGAGAGAGCGGGGTATCTTTGCCGTCCGGCGGAGGCAGGTACAGGTTGGGAGGGCTCAAGACGGCACAATCCCTTCCGTCGCCGGCCGGCCGCGGCCGCCGAGGTGTGGGCAAGCTGTCGCTGCCGCTAACAGGCCGAGGCGAACGTGTACAATGACGGCGATGGGGGAAGACGGGGCATACATCCGATAGGTTCTTTGAGGGACGCGATGCCCGGATCGCCACAACATGTTGTTGCCGTGGAGGAAGGGACGCAAGCGGAGGCCAACCCCTATCGGGATCCGAAAGGGTTTGTCCACCTGCATCTGCACAGCGAGTACTCCCTGCTTGACGGGGGGAACCGGATCGACCGGCTCGTCAAGCGGGTGAAAGAGCTGGGGATGCCCGCGGTCGCGGTGACGGACCACGGCAACATGCACGGGGCGGTCGCCTTCGCCGCCGCGTGCAAGGAGGCGGGGGTCAAGGCGATCCTGGGGGTCGAGGCGTACGTGGCCGCGGGGGATCGGCGGGACCGGACGTACACCGGCGTCAGCGACGGCGGGTACCACCTGGTGCTGCTGGCCGAGAACCAGACGGGGTGGCAGAATCTGCTGCACCTGTGTTCGCAGGCGTACCTGACGGGGTTCTATTTTAAGCCGCGGGTCGATCGGGCGCTGCTGGCCGAGCGCAGCTCGGGGCTCATCGCGATCAACGGGCACCTCGGCTCGGAGATGGGCGAGCACATGCTCGCCTACGAGCAGTCGGGTGATTCGAAGTGGCTCGACAAGGCGATCGAGTCGGCCGAGTGGCACGCCAAGGCGTTCGCGGACGAGGGGACGGGGCCGCGGTTTTACGTGGAGCTGCAGCACCACATCCGCGAGCAGAACTCGATCAACAAGCACCTGATCAAGCTGGCGCAGGAGATGCGGCTGCCGCTGGTCTGCGACAACGACTCGCACTTCCTCCGCGAAGAAGACCACGACGCGCACGACACGCTCATCTGCATCTCGATGGGCAAGATCAAGAACGACACGCAACGGCTGAAATACTCGACGGAGCTCTACGTCAAGAGCCCGCAGCAGATGCGTGAACTCTTTGAAGGTGGGTATGGTGAAGTAGGCCGAGAGGCGTGCGACAACACGCTGAGGATTGCGGAGCGGTGCGACGTGAAGCTGCCGCTGGGGGCCAATCACGCGCCGGCGGTGCGGATCGCCCCTCCTCCGCTGGAAGAACTGCCCAGGCACGACGACCCCCGGTACGCCGGCGACCTGACGGCGTGGTACAAGGACTACTGCGCGAAGTTCGACGTGCAGCCGTTCACGCACACGCCGAGCGAGGAGGAACTCGCCGAGTCGAAAAAGGCGTGCGACACGGTGCTGCGGATGCTCTGCGAGGCGGGGATGGTGTGGCGGTATGGAGCAGAAATCGGGTTCCGGGTTCCGGGTTCCGGGTCTCGGGTCAAGGCGGCGGACGCTGGAGAAGAAACGACGCCGCCCCTCACTGGGGCTCCCGACCCAAGGCGTGCCCGCTTAGAGCGTGAACTCGCCATCCTCGCCGACAAGAACATCTCGGCGTACTTCCTCATCGTCTGGGACTTCGTCAACTGGGGGCGGCAGAACGGCATCCCGGCGCTCGCCCGTGGCTCGGGCGTCGGCACGATGGTCGGGTACGTGCTGGGCCTCTCCAACGCCTGCCCGGTCAACTACGGCCTGCTCTTCGAGCGGTTCACCGACCCCGACCGCTCGGAATACCCCGATATCGATATCGACCTCTGCCAGGACGGGCGGCAGAAGGTCATCGAGCACGTCCGCGGCAAATACGGGCACGTCGCGCAGATCATCACCTTCGGAACCTTGAAAGCCCGCGCGGCGATGAAGGACGTCGCCCGCGTGCTGGGGCTTGCGCCGGCCGTCTCCGATCGGCTCTGCAAGCTGGTGCCGGACCAGCTCAACATCACGCTCGACGAGGCGATCGCGCAGGAGCCGGAGCTGAGGAACGTCTACGACGGCAAGGCCGACGCGCTGGCGAAGCTGAACAAGGACGTCCTGCCGCACCAGTCGATCACGCCGGAGGCGGCGCGGACGCTGATCGACAACGCGCGGGTCTTGGAGGGGCAGGCGCGGCACACGTCGGTGCACGCCGCGGGCGTGATTGTGGCGACCCGGCCGCTGGATGAGATCGTGCCGCTGTATAAGCAGAGTGGCGCGGAAGAGCACGAGATCGTCACGCAGTGGGACGGCCCCACGTGCGAGAAGATGGGCCTGCTCAAGATGGACTTCCTGGGCCTGCGCACGGTGAGCATCATCGAGCGGGCCAAACGGCTGATCAAGGAAACTCTCAGTGAGCGGGAGATTTGGCGAGCCGTCGGACGACTCGAGGAATATGAGCAGTGGCAGAGTGGCAGAGTGGCAGAGTGGCAAAGTGGGGTGAACGAGCACGCGGAGAGGGACATTGAACATCAAAACCTTCCGGGACATGCTGGTGTGGCAGCGGGGCATGGAGCTGGTGCGGGAGGTGTATCTGGCAACGCGGGGAATGCCGAAGGAAGAGGTGTTCGGTCTGACGAGCCAGATGCGGCGGGCGGCGGTGTCGGTGCCGTTGAACATCGCGGAGGGGTTCGGACATCACACGCGGGCCTCGCTACTGCACGGGCTGAGGCTGGCGGCCGGTTCACTGATGGAACTCATGACCGCGTACGAGATCGCGACCTCGCTCAAGATGATTACGTGCAGGGATCGGGTGCTGGAACTTCTCGCCGAGGAGGATCGGATGCTCGTGGCGCTCATCAAAAAGCTGGAGGCCAAAGGACCGGAGGAAAAGCCGACGCGGAAGAAACGGGCTTCAACCGCCTGATTGAGAACACGGACCACTCTGCCACTCTGCCACTCTGCCACTCCGCCACTTTTGCTCACCCGCTCGATCTCGACCGGCTCACCTACGACGATCCGCGGGTCTTCGCGCTCTTCCAGCGGGCCGACACGACGGGCGTCTTCCAGTTCGAATCGGGCGGCATGCGCCGTCTGCTCGTCGACATGAAGCCCGACCGGCTCGAAGATCTCATCGCGGCCAACGCGCTCTTCCGCCCCGGGCCGATGGACCTGATCCCGGACTACAACCGGCGCAAGCACGGCTTCGACACCGTGCCCAAGGTCCACGAGATCGTCGACAAGTACACCGCCGAGACGTACGGCGTGATGGTCTACCAGGAACAGGTCATGCAGATCGTGCACGGCCTGGGCGGCATCAAGCTGCGCGACGCCTACTCGCTTATTAAAAATATCTCCAAGAAGAAGCACGACAAGATCGAGAAGGAACGCCCCAAGTTCGTCGAGGGCGCGCACAAGCAAGGCCTGACGAAGGCACAAGCCGAAGAGTTGTTCGAGTTGATCTTGAAGTTCGCGGGCTACGGCTTCAACAAGAGCCACTCGACGGGGTACGCGATCGTCGCGTACCAGACGGCGTATTTGAAGACGTACTTCCCCGCGCAGTACATGGCCGCGTTTTTGACCTACGAGTCGGGGGCGCAGAAGGTCAGCGACTGGATCGGCTACGTCGAGGACTGCAAGAAGACGCGGTTCGTGAACGGCAAGGTGGGGGTCGAGGTGAGGCCGCCTGACACAAACTTGTCGAAGGCGGATTTTTCGGTGGTGTTCGATCCGGGCGAGCCGCGGGACTCGCTGCACGGGCACATCCGCTTTGGCTTGTCGGCGATCAAGGGCGTCGGCGAGAAGGCGATCGACGCGATCATCTCCGAGCGCGACAAGGCGGCCGGGCCGGAGGAGGGGAGCGCGGCCTACAAGCCGTATACGTCGCTCTTTGACTTCTGCGAGCGCGTGCTGGCGCGCGGCACGACCGGCTCGGGCGGGGCGATCCTGAACAAGGGCTCGCTGGAATCGCTCATCAAATGCGGCGCGATGGATTGCCTGGCTGGGGGGGCGGGGG
>CAZZDW010000097.1:0-13513 GCA_964652945.1 uncultured Phycisphaeraceae bacterium | reverse complement strand
GGAAGTCGAAGATGTCCTGCACCGTCACGCCGTTGACGTGGTTGAAGTCGGCCGAGGGATTCCCGGCGAGCCACGCGGTGAGGAAGTCGAAGATGTCCTGGACGGTGACGCCGTTGACCCCGTTGAAGTCGGCCGCGCACCCGCCGCTGATCGTGCCGGTGTAACTCAGCGAGACGGTCGTCGGGCCGCCGGCGTCGAAGCGTGAGCCGAAGGCGATCAGGTAGGTCTGCCCGGCGTTGAGCGGCGTGGACAGATCGAAGGACGAGCTGAAGTCGCCGCCGCCGCAGGCCACCTCGGTGAGCGAGCCGCACGCGCCGGAGTAGACGATCGTCGCCGGGTAGTACGAGAAGTCGTTGGGATCATCCCGCTCGCCGTGCAGCGTCAGCGTGCCGGCGGTCCCGGTGGTGACCTTGTACCACACGGTGTCGGCGAGCGTGTTGTTGAAGAAGTTGAGGCACGGGCCGATCGGGTCGGAGTCGGCGACCAGGTTGTTGAACTGCAGCGTCGACGGGCTGGCCGCCACCGCCTCGGCGCTCGCGCAGTGGTCGTTGGCCGGCGCGGGGTAGAAGGTCAGCGAGACGTCGACCATCGTGCCGAAGTCGATCGACTGCGTCGGGGCCGGGTTGATGAGCACCTTGTAGGTCGTGCCGGCGGTCACCTTGCGGAAGTCGCTGAAGCCGGGGCACTCGGTCTGGGTGAGCGAGCCGCAGGCGCCGGTGAAGAGCGACGTGCGGACGGCGTAGAACGGCGGGATCTGGCTCTGCGTCCGCACCATGCCGTTGCCCGGCGCGGTGAAGGAGTACCAGATGCCGGCGTGGGCCGCCTCGATCTCGCCCTCCGACAGGCAGATGTCCTGGTCGTCGGTCGCGAGGGTGATGTCCGTGCTGTCGGTGTACTCGACATACGGCGTGAGCGTGATCGCCTTGGCCGTCGCGCACGTGTCGTTGACCACCGCCGGCGGGTCGGGCAGGGCCTGAACCTCGAGCGTGAACTGGTCCCCGACGCCGCGGAGCCCGTAGCCGCCGCTCACGAACCCGATGCCGATGCCCGGCAGCGTGTGGATCGACGCGCGGATCTTGACGGTCTCGTTGGCTTCCATGTGGTACGCGGTCGCCGCGCTGAAGTACCCGTCGCCGCCGTCGTAGGCGCACACGACCGGCTCGCCGCCGCAGCTCGAGTAGAGCACGAGGTTGGTCTGCGTCTCGGGGTTCTCCGCCGAGTGGTTGCTGGTCTCAAAGAAGTAGTACCCTTCGCTTGGCGCGGTGAAGCTGTACCACAGCGGGTTGGTGTCGCGGTTGTCGCCGCAGGGACCGACCTTGTCGTTGGGGGCGTTGGTCGTGTCGACCTGCACCGGCGTATTCACCGTCAGCGCTGTCGCCGTGGAGCACTGCCAGTTGGTCGGCGGCGTGCCGAGGTTCTGCGTCTGCAGCGAGAACGTGTCCTGCGAGCCCTGCTGCCCCGCGACGCGGAGCAGGATCGTCTGCCCCGGGTTGAGCACGACCGTCATCGGCAGGCCGACGGTGTCAAAGTCGGAGAAGAACGACTGGCAGAGCACCGGCGGGCTGTTGCAATCGTCATAGATCGAGAGCGTGCCGGCCCTGCCCATGAAGGCGATCGGCTGCACCGTAAACCGGAAGAGCTGCGGCGAGCCCGCGCCCGACGTGAAGCTGTACCACACGTCCCACGTGTCGTTGTCGCCGCACCCGGCCGAGCCCGTCGCGTAGATCGTCGTGCCGTCGACCGTCGTGCCGGCCGTCAACGGCTCGGCGTTCTCGCACAGGTCATTCGCCGGCGGCGGGGTCGCCTCGCCCTCAAAGACGAACAGCGTGAACGAGCCCGTGGCGGTATAGCTCCCGTACGAACGCCCCGCGATCCGCACGTAGTACGTCTGCCCCCCCGTCAACGGCACGCCGGGAAGGTACGAGCTCTGCCCGTAATCGCCGAAGCAGAAGCTCAGCGGCGCCGCGTCGTTGCACGCGATCGTGTTCGCCGCGGTCGCCGGGCACCCGGAGTGGATCGACAGCACCGTGTCGAGTTCCGAGCCGCAGGTCCCGAAGTCGTAATAGCCCGTCGTGTCCGGCGTGAAGGAATAGAAGACGTCCGCGCCGCTGCCGAAGTCCGGGTCGGGGTTTCGGCAGAGCACGCCGTCGGCCAGCGACAGCGACGTCGTCGCCTCGATGTTGTCCGCGTCCACCGGGATGTCCAGCGTCAGCGTCGCGGCCGAGCCACACTCATCGTTCGTTGGCTGGGCGGTCGCGTGCCCCGCCGCCAGCAGAGCCGCGGCGACGCTCGCCCACACCGTCATTCCTCCGCAGACGAGTTCTCTTCGAGCCATGCTGCATTCCTCTCTAAAAACCCCGTCCCCCGACGCACATGCACACCAGAAAGGGTTCGCACCCTCGCACAAATACCGAATAAACTTCAAACTTCTTCTTCGGACAGCGTTTTCGAACAGTTTTTTTGTCGGCAGAATGGCCGACGCTGCACTCTACTGTACACTCTAGTGTACCCCATGCAAGATATTCTCACACGAAATCCGAGCGATCTTCAAGAAGACGGCCTGAAACCGGGCATGGGCCGGCTTTCTCGCTACGCTTCGCCCGTGAGCATGCCGATCGACGCGACCGAAGTCGAAGCCACCCAGGCCGGGCTCACCCCGGCCCAGCTTTCCGAGGCCGATCAGGTCGGCCGCCGGCTCGTCGAGGATTTCCGCCCACTCTTTGACACCCTCCCCCCCCAGGCGAAATCCGGGCTGGGGCTGGCCCGCTACCTCGAGATCGACCGCGGCACGGCCACACGCTTCATCGGCGTGTACGCCAAGCAGATCACCGGCGTCGAGGTCTTCCCGCATTTTCCGGGGCTCAAGGGCCTCACCCAGATTGTGGATGCACTCGCCGGCAAAGGGGTTCCGAAATCGTCCCTCGCCGCGGCCCGCTCGGCGCTGGCACGCTTCGACCGGCTGATCTCGGACCTGGGCATCACGCAGACCAAGCTCACCGAACGCATCGCCGCGACACGCAGCGGCCCGGAAGACCACGAACGCATCCTGCTCTCCCGGCGGCGCGGCCTCTACAAAGCCGCGTCCGAGAGCCTCGGGCAGTGGTGCGACACGATCCTGCACGTCCACGTCTGCCGCCCGACGCCGGGGACCGGGGCGGCGGGGGCGGCGGGCGGCGGTGGCGGCGACGCGCTGATGGACCGCGCGTTTTTGCAGGGTACGCTCGGCTACAAGGCGCGCCCGGACGCCCCGCCGTGCGTCTTCAAGGCGATCAACCTGCACAACAAGTCGGACGGGCCGCGGCTTGCCGATCCGAAGCGCGAGCCGACGTACATGGCGGTGCCCCCCTCGGCGACGCAGGACGGCCCGGACGTCGCGGTGATGCGCGAGTTCAGCTCGGACCCGTTGCCGAAGCTCTCGCCGCGCATCTCGGGCGACAGCGGCCTGGTCATCATCGACGCCGAAGAGGCCAGCAAGCGGCGCGGGCTCGATCTCGTCCTCGCCCAGCAGGTCATCGGCGGCTGGCCCATGCCGGCGTTCGACGAGACGCCCGTCGAGCACATGCACGGCGTGCGCGTCGACTCGCCGGCGCGGCGGCTGGTCTTCGACGTCTACCTGCACCGGACGATGGCGCGCCACTTCGTGCCGCGCACGGCGATCTTCCGCATGACGCCCGGCGTCGTCACCGGCACGAGCGCCGCGTGGCACGACCAGCTCCCCTACCCGCCGCCTCTGGAGGTGCTCGGCGAGCCGACGGCGCAGCGCTCACGCTTCCACGCGCGCCAGCCCGAGATGGTCGCGGCGTTCTTCGACCGCCTGCAATGGCCGATCGACGAGTTCGTCGGCTACCGCATCGAGGTGGAGTACCCGCACTACGCCGCGCTGTATCGCGTGATCTTCCGCGCGGGGATGATCGCGTCCGAGGCGTAACGGCTCCTGCACGCTCCCTGACGGTCGCGTCTCGTATGAAAGCGCCGACGGCTATGCAAAGAGCTCTTACGGCCCGTCGGGGCGACGCCAGCTTCCGGGTTTCCATTTGAGCGGGTCGAGGAGCACGGTGAAGCCGGGGCCGGTCATCTGGCCCTTGAAATCCATCGCGCGGGCCGAGCCGTCGAGGAAGGAGACGTGCGAGCGCCGGTAGCCGTGCCACCACCCGGTGACGAAGTTCTGCGCTTCGAGCCGCGCATCGCTGTACCACCCGGGCGAGAAGTTGCCGATGTCGCCGAAGACGATGAAGTCGCCCGGCCGCGTCACCATGTGCGGCCCGGCGTGCGGCAGCCAGTTGGCGGGGGGCTTGTCGAAGCCCAGCTCCCACACGCCGTACCCCTTGGCCGCGTCGGATCGGCAGTACATCCACACGTTGATCTCGTAGCTGGTGCCGAGTTGGGTAAAGACGCTCTCGGCGGCCTCGCCGCTGTCGACCGGGTAGCCGTTCCACGTCCACGCGACCGGCTCGCCGCTCTTGTGATAAAACACGTTGGTGTCCGACGGGCAGCGGAAGACCTTCGCCCGCGCCTGCAGGATCGCGTCGGGGGCGATGTACGGGTTCAGCACGCGCTCGGCGGGGACGAAGATCGCCGGCTGATTCGGCGTCTCTTCCGCCGGGTCGCCGAAGCCGTACCAGTGCACCCCGCCCCAGCCGAAACGCGCCCGATCCCAATACGTGTGCTGCGGCCCCACCGGAAAGTTGTGGTAGTCGTTCGTGTAGACCGTCAGCGCGATCGCGAGCTGGTGCTCGTTGCTCAGGCACACCGTCGCACGCCCCGCTTCGCGTGCGGCCTTCAGGCCGGGCAGGAGGATCGACGTCAGCAGCGCGATGATCGAGATGACCATCAGCAGCTCAATCAGTGAAAAGGCGCGGGCACAAAGGCACCCGCGCAACAAGGGACGACGAGGCCCTTGTTGCGCCGGATGCCTGGGGAAGTGACGAGCCTGGTGAACCATCTTGGAACGCATCGCTCGATCGTGCTTCAACACTTGATGCCTTGCTGCCTCATTGCCTTGATGCCTTCTTTAGCACCCGGCCAGCCAAGCGGTGAGGAAGTCGAAGATGTCCTGCACGGTCACGCCGTTGACATGATTGAAGTCTGCCGTGGAAGAGCCGGCGAGCCAGGCGGTCAGGAAGTCAAAGATGTCCTGGACGGTGACGCCGTTGACGCCGTTGAAGTCGGCCGTGCAGGGGGGCGCGGTGGAGGCGACGAGCTGGACGCCCGAGACGCCGCCGGCGTAGTTGTCGCGGGTGACGGTGATCTCCAGCGTGCCGTCCTCGCCGACGGTCGCGTTGTGCTCGGCGTAGGTGATGCCGAGGCTGTGCTCCTCGGCGGGCTGATCGCCGACGTGCTGGACGGGGTCGGCCGAGCCGGAGACGGCGACGCTGACGGTCGCGCCGGTGGGGCCGCCGTAGGTGCAGTAGGTGAGCACGCGGTAGCTGCCCGGCTCGAGGTTGGCGAAGCGCATGATGTTCTGGGAGGGGAAGGGGACGCCGTCGGCGAGGGCCCAGAAGTCGAACTGGAGGGCGTGGAAGTCGTTGGGGAAGGAGAAGATGGTGTTGAAGGAGCTGCCGCCCTCGAGGGTCATGGTGGTGTCGGTGGGGTTGCCGTCGAGGCCGACGATCGGCACGACGCCGGGCGCGTTGGTGACGCTGTTCCACACGCCCGCCATGCCGACGGCCCCGTAACTGCTCGGCGGCGAGCCCATCGAGGCGCCGAAGTCGACATTGAGCGAGCCGGCGCGGACGCCCGTCAGCGCCGAGCCGGTCCGGCGGAGTTGCACGCCGTTGAGGGCCGCGCCGAAGCTGTTCTCGTTGATATGGATCTCGACTTCGCCGGAGAGGGTGGTGACGGTGTGGCGCACGTAGGTGACGCCTTCCTGGTGTGCGCCGGTGAACGCGCCGCCGCAGGCGAGCTGCCCTTCGGTTGAGCCGACGACGTCGACGAGCGAGCCCTGCATGAAGGTGACGTCGCTGCTCCAGGCGTAGGTGGTGACCTCGTAGACGCCCTCGGTCAGGCCGTTGAAGCGGACGATGCCGCCCGAACCGATGAAGCTGTTGAACTTGCCGAAGAGCAGCGCCGCGTCGTCGGCCGAGCCGCCCGCGCCAAGGATGTCGCCGCCGAGCGAGCGGTTGCCGGCGTTGAACAGCGTCACCGTCGCCGAGCCGGCGTTGCCGTCGGTGTCGACAATGGCCAGCGGCTCCTCGAAGTTGTCGACATACTGATTCCACACGCCGGCCAGCCCGGCGCCCGCGTACGTCGAGGCCGGGCCGGGGAAGTCCTCGACCGGCGCGAAGTTAACGTTGAAGGATTGGGCCCAGGCCGAGCCCGAGCACATGCAGAACACCGTCACCAACGTCGTCAGAGCACCGCGGAACTGGACCATGGCAAAGACTCCAAGCAAGGAGGACAGAATGTGCGAATGCACGCCGGAGCAACTATGCACGATTTCTCTGCAAGATGCAAGTTTATTCTCCGGGAGATGGTATACTTTTTTCGAGGCTGGTTCTGAGGGCCCTGTTGTTTGGAGATCGATAGGATGAGCACGACCGAACTTGCTCACACGGGGATGACGCACGGCGTCACGCTGCAGGATCACGTCGCGTCGGTCGGCCGACGGCTGGCGGGGTCGCTGGAGCGGCTGCTGGAGGCCGTGCCCGGCGGGCCGCACCAGCCGCTGCGCTTGGCGCGCGAGCTGAACATCAACAAGGACCTGGCGAGCCGGACGCTGATGGCGACGCGCGCCAAAGACCCGATCGTGGTCGTCCAGACGGTGCCGGGGCCGCGCCCGCTGCGGACGCTGCTGCAGGCGGTCGAGTCACGCGGCGTCGACGCCGCACTCATCGCCGACGCCGAGCAGGCCGTCGCGGAGTTTGACGCGCTCATCCAGGAGCAGCTCGGCGACCGCACGGCTCTCGACGCCGTCATCGCCGACTGGCTCCCCGACGCGCGGGCCAAGGCGGAGCTGCTCAGCAAGCAGGCCGCGTTCCGCGGCATGCGCCACCTCAAGGGCGTCGAGGTCGACACCTGCCTCCAGGTCCAGTTCGTCCACCCCAGCGACGACCCCGACTTCGTCGACATCATCCACATCTCCGGGCTCTTCGGCCTGCGACGCCTCCGGCCCAGCGCGATCGTCAAACTCCTCGAGATCATGGTCATCGGCGGCTCGCCCGAGGGGATGCACACCGCCACGCTCGCCGGGAACGAGCTCAAGTCGATCGACTCGTACCGGTCGCTGGCGCTGGCCGACTTCTGCGAACGGCCCAACGGCGAGTTCCAGGTCATCGAGTCGCCCTCGCACGTCCGGCTGCTGCTCTCCGACGGCGCGGTCGGGCTGAGCCGGAGCGTGGACCACGTCTTCGCGATGGCGATAGAGCGGGCCGGGCCCCGCCAGAACCCCAAGGGCACACGCCGCGGCATCGGCGGCTCGGTCACCATGCCGGCGCGCCTGCTGGTCGACGATGTCTTCGTCGCCGACGGCACGGTCGCCGGCCCTCCCACGCTGGCGATCTACGACACGTCGATCCGCGGCCTGGCGCACGTCACCGACCGCTCACGCGACGTGGACCTCTACAACGTGCTGGAGACCAACCAGCCGCTCGGGCGCGGCTTTGCCGGCTGCCGCCTCGCCGAGGTGCCGCGCTACGTGCAGCTCCTCGAGCACGTCGCGCGCGTCCGCGGCTGGAACCCGGCCTCGTTCACCGGCTACCGCTGCCGCGTCGATTTCCCCATCTTCGGCTCGCAGATCGCGCAGATCTTCGAACAACCCAGGACGGAGTAGCTCGTCACTTCTTCCCCGTTCTCCGCCGCGAGGTTTTTGCAGCGCGAGGCAATGGGTAAGGGGGTTGGTGTGGCGGTCAGTGCGCGTTGCGGTGCGCAAAGCCGCGGACGAAGGTGAGCATGATGATCTTGAGGTCGAGCCCGATGGACCAGTTCTTGACGTAGAACAGGTCGTATTGCAGGCGCTTGCGGAGGGACGACTGGCCGCGGAGCCCGTTGATCTGCGCCCAGCCGGTCATGCCGGCCTTGACGTGCTGGCGGAGCATGTAGCCGCGCCAGTCCTCGCGGAAGCGCTCGATGAGCTCCGGCCGTTCGGGGCGCGGCCCGACGAGCGACATCTCGCCGGTGAGCACGTTGATGAGCTGCGGCAGCTCGTCGAGGCTCGTGCGTCTCAGCCACTTGCCGATCGGCGTGATCCGCGGGTCGTCGCGCCGCGTCCAGCCGTCGACGCCGTCGGCGCTCGTGTCGGCGCTGGCGTCGGCGCTGGCGTCGGCGTCTTCGCCGGTGGCGAAGCTGGAGACGACCTCGCCGCGTTCGTCCTCGACGTGCGCCATGGTGCGGAACTTGTAGATGCGGAAGACCTGGCCGCCGAGACTCACCCGGCTCTGTTTAAAGATCACCGGCCCCGGCCCGCTGAGCCGCACGAGCAGCGCGACGCCGGCCATCACCGGGGCAAAGACCATCAGCCCGACGACCGAGCCGACGACGTCGAGGGCGCGCTTGCTCACGCCGCCCAGCCCGCTCGCCGGGTTCTCGCGGTACGAGAGGATCGGCATGCCGTCGAGCTCCGACACGGCCATGTTCTGCGGCAGGTACCTCGGGCTCAGGTCCGGCACGATCCGCACGTCCACCGGGAACTTTTCCAGCCTCCCCAGCAGCTCGGGCAGCTGGTTTGAGCGCGACACCGGCAGAGCCAGATACACCGCGTCGGGCTTGTTGGTTTCGAGGACGTGCTCCAGGTCGGCCAGGCCGCCGCGGATGGGGCGGTCGAGGCAGGTGGCGCGCGTCGTGCGTTCCTGGTGGCTGATGAAGTAGGAGACGCGGATGCCGGTCCACGAGTTGCGTTCGAGGGTGTGGCAGACGATCTGGCCGAGCCGGCCGCAGCCGATGACGGCGACGTGCCGCTGGTTCCAGCCGCGCGTGCGCATCACGCGGAGGCCGACGCGGAACGCGACGCGCTCGAGCGCGAGCATCGCCGGCATGAGCAGCGCCAGCGACCCGAGCTGCACACGGCCGGCGTCGAGAATCGCCCCGCCGACGGCGATGGTGTGGTACGAGCCGCGGAAGACCGACGAGTCGGTCACGTACAGCACGGCGAGCACGCCGAGCATCGACGCCGTCGTCGCCTTGATGATCTGCCCGGTCTCGCTGAAGAGCGAGCGGTCACGCCGGGGCCTGTAGAGCCCGAACCACTGCATGCACACGAGCGCCGTCGGCACGGTGAAGAGGACCAGCGCCTCCTTGGGCGGGTGCTCCCACGAGGCGGGCCACCACGTCTGCTCGATGGTCAGGCGGCGGATGATCCACGCCAGGAAGGTGGCCGCGGTGATCACCAGCGCATCGGCCAGCGCCAGGAGCCCGACAAAGAACTGGTGCTGCTGTTTGAGCACTTCCACCTCGTGCCGCGTCTCTCGGACGCTCGCGCCATGCCGCCCGACCACGTGGGCGGGCCATCGGCCTGTACTGTCGCTGACTTGGTTCGTCCTGTCAACCCCTCCGGTTGCACACGCGGCTGTTCATCTCGCGCCGAGCCGCCCGCTGCGTGCGCCCGCGGCAGGCGATACGGCCGAATGCCCACCGCCGCCCTTTCGCGTGCGCGCGGCGTGCGTGCATGCGACTCATCCTGCGCCGGGGTCTGATGGACCGCCGCCTCCCCCGTTCTCACTTCCGCCGCCCCCGAAGAAGGTGTCGTAGAGGTCGTCGAGCTCGCCGAGATCCTTGCTGATCTCTCCCTCGGGTCGGTCGCCGCGTGCTCCGCGGCCGGCGATGTTGCTCCAGGTGAAATGCCCACGGCCGATGCTCCCCGGCATGTTCATGCCGCGTGCCGCGTCTTCTGCGACGGCAAGCTCGCGGTCGTACTCCCGACGCGCCTCGGGGTCGCCCAGCACCTCGAACGCACGGCCGATCTCGATGAATCGCTCCCCCCCGCCACCCTCCCCACTGCCCTCGCGGGGCGCTTGGTCGCGCCGGCCGTTCTTCGTTGACTCGCGGACGTCGGGGTGGTGCAGCTTGGCCAGCGCCCGGAAGGCCGCGCGGATCTCCTGCGCACTGGCCGTCCGCGGCACGCCGAGCACGTCGTAGTGCGTCGGCGCTCGTGATTTACCGGCACGATCGGGCATGCAGAAGTTTATGACAAGAAAAATGGCACAGGCGAGACGCCCGTGCCACGGATAAGCAAGGTCTTTGCCTTTGGTGGCACCGGTCTCCAGACCGGTGCGTGGGCAAACCTGAAATCGAGCGCCCACGCTCGGCTCGGAGAGCCGAGTACCAAACTCAGGCCATCTCGGGGTTGAGCTTCTTGACAAGGGCGACGAGGTCTTTGACGTGCGAGATGGATTCGTCCATCGACTTCTGCTCCTCGGCGTCGAGCTTGAAGGTGATGACCTTCTCGACGCCGTTGCCGCCGAGGACGCACGGCACGCCGACGAAGTACCCCTGCCCCTTCTGGCCGGGGGCGACGCCGAACTCGTTCTCGCAGTAGGCCGCCGAGGGGATGACGCGCTTCTTGTCACGCAGGATCGCCTCGACCATGTCGACGACGCCGGCCGAGGGGGCGTACCAGGCACTGGTGCCCATGAGCTTGACGACCTCGCCGCCGCCGACCTTGGCGCGGTCGACGCAGGCGGTGATCTTCTCCATCGGGAGGAGGTCGGTGATCGGGATGCCGTTGACGCTCGTGCGCTTCGGCAGCGGCACCATATCGTCGCCGTGCCCGCCGAGGAGCAGGCCCTGGATGTCCTCGACGCTCACGCCCAGCTCCATCGCCAGGAAGGTCTTGTAGCGGGCCACGTCGAGCGCCCCGGCTTGGCCGATCACGCGGTTGGTCGGGAAGCCCGTCACCTTCCACGCAACATACACCATCGCGTCGAGCGGGTTCGACACCACAATGACGACGGCGTTGGGGGCGTACTTCTTGATGTTCTCGCTGACGTTCTTGACGATCTTCGAGTTGACCTCGACGAGGTCATCGCGGCTCATGCCGGGGCGGCGCGGCAGGCCGGCCGTCACGACGACCACGTCGCTGTCGGCGATGTCGGCGTAGTCGAAGGTGCCGGTGATCTTGGCGTCGTAGCGTTCGATGGGGGCGCAGCAGGCGAGGTCGATCGCCTTGCCGCGGGGCATGTGGAGTTCGGGCTTTTCCTTGTTGGGGATGTCGAGCAGGACGACGTCGGCCAGCTCTTTCATGGCGATGGAGCGGGCGCACTCGCCGCCGATGTTGCCTGCCCCGATGACACTGACCTTCGCTCGACGGATCGCCATGACGCCTGCCCTTTCTGTGAGGTGTGCGGTGCACGTGGTACGGATGGCCGGGCCGTGGTCGCGCGTCGGTGCGTTTTTTCGCGATCCTGGCCGGCGGACGCAACTCTAGCCCCCCCTGCCCTCCCTCTCCAACCTCGCCCGTTTTCGGAGGCGATCGGGCCGTTTGTTTGGATTCAAGACGGTCTTTCCTGAACAACCTGTCGGCTGGCGTCCGCCTCGTGCGATCCGAACCCCAACATGTTGTAGTTGTACACCAAGAGAACCCTCAGACCCCCCTATACGTAGGAGAGAGGGAAAATCAAATGAGAAAAAATATTTGCGCTCTAAACCCCTGCAAACACTGCGTTTATGCATAACCGACACGTTATCCGCGTGACGTCCACAGTATTTTGGGCCACCAACCGTTTGAACGCACTATCCGTCGTGGTATGCTGCCCCCCTATGCTCCGCCCGGGAACCATGATTGTTCCTTTGACCAGCCCTGCCGTGGGTCTCTTGAGAGAGACCACTTTCCACGACTTCAGTCCCACGGCCGCCTAAGCGTTCCCGCCTCCGTGTTCGGCCCATACTTGGGTCTCTTGTTTGTTCGCGCGTTCCTTACTGATTCTGCCGGAAACCACCCATGCCCGTCCTGTGCGATACCCAGATCCGTGAGTTGGTGCCGATCGAGCCCTTCGCCGACGCGGTCAAACGACCCGGCAGCGTCTCCTACGGCGTCTCGTCCTACGGCTACGACATCCGCGTCGGGTCGAAGTTCAAGATCTTCACCCCCACGCCCAAGTCCGGCGGCATCACCGTCGTCGATCCCAAAAATTTTTCACCCGACCTCTTTGTCGAAGTGGACTGCGCGGGGACCGCGAAGCGCAACGGCGAAAGCTGTGGCGACTATGTGATTATCCCGCCGAACTCGTTCGCGCTCTGCGAGACGGTCGAGACGCTGGCGATCCCGCGCGACGTGCTGGTGATCTGCGTCGGCAAGTCGACGTACGCCCGCTGCGGCCTGATCGTGAACGTCACGCCGCTGGAGCCGGAGTGGCGGGGCAAGATCACGCTGGAAATCTCGAACACCACGCCGCTGCCGGCGAAGGTGTACGCCAACGAGGGGATCGCGCAGCTGGTGTTCTTGAAGGCCGACCGCGTGTGTGCGGTGAGCTACGCCGACAAGAAGGGGAAGTATCAGGATCAGGAAGGGCTGACGCTGCCGAAAGTCGATTGATCGGCATTCGGCAACCGGGATTCGGCATTCGCAGACGTGTTCCAATCGGCAGTATCGCGAGGCTCCGTGGTGTGGGCGACAAGATCCAATCTCATCGCGACCTCCGCGTCTGGCAACAGACGTACGAACTGGGACTCAATGTCCTCCGAAAAACAGAGGCGTTTCCTCGTGCCGAACGCTACGGGCTTACCGATCAACTCCGCCGATCCGCCGTCTCGGTCCCGAGCAACATCGCTGAAGGTTACGGAAGGGGAAGCCGAGTGGATTACAGCCGGTTTCTCAAGATCGCACGCGGCTCCCTCTTTGAACTCGACACCCAACTGCTCTACGCACGCGACCTCGGCTATCTCAAACCGCAGGATTACGACATGCTTTTTGAACACTGGACAACCTGCAGCAAAATGCTCGCAGGCCTGATCCGACAACTGCAAAGCTGACCGAACCTGCAACCGCCTCTGCGAATGCCGAATCCCGGTTGCCGAATGCCGACTCGATAACACTCCTCAACGGATGGACGACCTATGAAGGTTTCACGCAAGTTCACTCAGCCCGGCCAGGACCCTTTCGCCACCGTCAAGTGGACGAAGCGGTCTTCGCGCATCACCAACCCCGACGGCTCGGTTGTTTTCCAGATGGACGACGCCGAGGTGCCGGAGACGTGGTCGCAGCTTGCCACCGACATCATGGTGTCGAAGTACTTCCGCAAGGCGGGGGTTCCCCAGGATGGAGGCCCGAAGGGGATACCATCGCATGATTGGCAGGGGAAGAAAGCCGCGGGGCTAAGCCCCGCGGATAAGAACGCCAAGACCGAGGGGCTGAGCCCCTCGGCTTTCGGCCCCGAGAAATCCGCCAAGCAGGTCATCCACCGCCTCGCGGGGTGCTGGCGGCACTGGGGCGAGACGCACGGCTACTTCGATTCGCCGGCCGACGCGCAGGCGTTCTACGACGAGCTGGCGTACATGATGACGCACCAGATGGCCGCCCCCAACAGCCCGCAGTGGTTCAACACCGGGCTCGCCTGGGCCTACGGCATCTCCGGCCCGGCGCAGG
>CAZZDW010000096.1:0-13803 GCA_964652945.1 uncultured Phycisphaeraceae bacterium | reverse complement strand
AATCGGGGTGGGCGGATTCGAACCGCCGACCTTTTGACCCCCAGTCAAACGCGCTAACCAAGCTGCGCTACACCCCGGTGTGTAGTGGGCAGAAGGATAGGCACGATCCCACGGCCGGTCGCCCCCCAGGAAGCACGACCAACACGCTCGCTCCCGCTCGCGTCTCGTCCCTCCCCCTCCCCCCTCCCCCCTGCTTCCTGCTCCCTGCTCCCTGCTCCCTCTTTGACCCCTTCCCCCCTATTCTCCCGCATGCCCTCACTGCTGATCGCGGGCGGCCGGCTCATCGACCCCGCCGCCGGGATTGACCAGATCGCCGATATCGCCCTGACCGACGGGATCGTCGCCGCCGTTTCCCCCAGAACCGGCTCCAAGTCGGCCGGGCTCGACCGCTCGCACGCCGACGTGGTGATCGAGGCCGAGGGGATGATCGTGACGCCGGGGCTGATCGACCCGCACGTGCACCTGCGCGAGCCGGGCGGCGAGGACGCCGAGACGATCGCCACCGGCACCGCCTCGGCCGTCGCGGGCGGGTTCACGACCGTCTGCTGCATGCCCAACACCACGCCGGCGATCGACGACGACTCGATGGTCGAGTTCATCTTCAAGCAGACCGAGCGGACGGGGCTCTGCCGCGTCTTCCCGGTCGGGGCGGCGAGCAAAGGGCGCAAGGGTGAAGAACTCGCCGAGATCCGCCTGATGGCGCGGGCCGGGGCGGTGGGCTTCTCCGACGACGGCGACTGCGTCGCCTCGGCCGGGCTGATGAGCAAGGTGCTCACCTACATCAAGCCGACCGGCCTGGCGTTCATGCAGCACTGCCAGGAGCCGACGCTCGCACGCGGCGGGGCTGGGGGGGCGTCCATGCACGCGGGGAGCGTCGCGTCCAAGCTGGGACTCGGCGGCTGGCCACGCGTCGCCGAAGAGCTCATCATCGAGCGCGACGTGCGCCTGAACCAGGCGATCGGGGGGGGCGGCACGCCGTACCACGTGCAGCACCTGTCGTCGGGGGGCTCGGTCGAGATCGTGCGCACGGCCCGCGCCCAGGGGCTGCCGGTGACGGCCGAAGCGTCGCCGCACCATCTGCTGCTGACGCACGAGGAAGTGCTGCGGCACGGCGGCTACTGGACCAACGCCAAGATGAACCCGCCGCTGCGGGAACAGCGCGATATCCACGCGATGCTCGAAGGGATCGCCGACGGCACGATCACCATCCTCGCAACGGACCACGCGCCGCACACGGCCGAACGCAAGGGCACCGACTTCGAGTCGGCCGCGTTCGGCATTTTGGGATTGGAAACGGCGCTGGGGCTGTACATCAAGGCGTTGATCGAGCCCGGCGTGATCGACTGGCCGCGGCTGATCGCGATGATGACCGTCGAGCCCGCGCGGCTGTGCCGTCTGGACCGCGAGGGCCTCGGCCGTCTGCACGTCGGCGACCCCGGCGATGTCACCATCATCGACCCGAACCTCGAGTGGACGGTCGACGCGGCGGAGTTCTGCTCGCGCTCGCGGAACACGCCGTTTGACGGGTGGAAGCTCAAGGGCCGAGCGATCGCGACGATCGTGGCCGGCGAGGTGATGATGGATCGGCGGGAAGAACCAGTTGCCGGTGGCGGGGCTATCCGGTGAGACTCGCGCCCGGCAACGCGGCGCCGCCGATCAGCCTGCCGGCGATCGACGGGACGACGTTCTCCACCGATCGGCTGCACAGCCGAAAGTATCTCCTCTCGTTCTTCCGCTACGCCGGGTGCCCCTTCTGCAATCTGCGGCTGCGCGAGCTCGCCACCCGCCACGCCGAGCTGCCCGACAGGTTCAATGTCGTCGCGGTCTTTGACTCGCCCATGCACGACCTGCTCCGCTACGCACCGCGGCACAACCCGCCCTTCCCCGTCCTCGCCGACGCGAGCAACACCTATTACAAGGCCTACGGCGTCGAGCACTCGATGGCCGCGGCGATGAAGGGCGCGATCGCCCACCTGCCGACGGCCCTCAAGGCCGTCTTCAAGCACGGCTACATCCCCTGGACGATCAAGGGCCGCGTCTCGACCCTGCCGGCTGATTTCCTGATCGACGAAGAAGGCGTTGTCCGCGTCGCGCACTACGCCAAGGACGAAGTGGACCGGCTGGCATTCGACGAGATCAAGCGGTTCGCGGGATCAGCCACGACTGCGACACACGTATAGACCATCGTGCCCGGCCGCTCGAACCCAGCCGTTGAGAGCCTGAAATGCTGCCGCTGCGGCTACGACCTCGCGGGGTTGTCGTATGGGCCGGCCGCCCTCTGCCCCGAGTGTGCGCACCCGATCCAGCATTCGCTTGATGCGCGGAACCGTCGGCTGCAAGTTCCTCCACCACCTCGGGGCACGCCAAAGATCCGTGCCATCTGGCGGTCGCTTGTGTGGTGCGAAATCGCTTCTGTCCTCGCGCCGTACCTGCCGTTTTTGCTCAAGGGCCCGCTTCGTAGCATGTCACTGGGCGACTACCTGCCCGATGTCGCCATTTCCGCGTTGCGGTTCACCGGCGTGATGATCCTCGTCACGCTAATCGGGTGGCTCGCCTTTGCGATCTGCATCCCTGCGGACAAACGTCCGCCCTGCAAAGCCGCCGTGGCTCTCTGGTTCCTTGCTTTTCTGATCGCGTTCATCTGGATTTTGCCCATGTATGGGAACCCGTAATATCGCCATGCTCCGCACACTCCGCATCCACACGCACGGCAAGGGTCTGCACGAGATCACCGGCCAGGTCGTCGCCGTGATCGACGAAGCGCACGAACACACGCCGATCGACGAGGGGCTCTGCACGCTCTTCGTCCGGCACACCTCGGCGTCGCTCATCATCCAGGAGAACGCCGACCCGACCGCGCGCCAAGACCTCGAAGTGTGGCTCGACCGGCTCGTCCCCCCCACCGGCGCGGCCGGGGGCGCTGCCGCACCCGCCGGCGGCTTCGTCCACGACGACGAAGGCCCCGACGACATGCCGGCGCACATCAAGACCGCCCTCACCGCCGTCTCGATCGGCATCCCGATCGCCCGCGGCAAACTCACGCTCGGCACGTGGCAAGGGATCTATCTGTGGGAGCACCGCGCCACGCCGCACACGCGCGAGGTCGTCGTGTACGTCGGCGCATAAAACCTTGCGCCGCACGAGCCGTATGGATACACCCCGCAAGAGCTCGGCGTCCGGGCATGACCGTGGCCCGAACGCCGAAACGGCCCTGGGATGCACGACTCTCCCGGGACTCTTTTTCGTTCTATCCATTCCGTGACGCGCATCTCCATGATGCGTATCGACGCGCATCATTTCCGGCGGCGGCGGAGCACCAGCAGCCCGCCCGCACCGAGGAGCCCCAGCGACGCCGCACCCGGCGTCGGGACGACCTGGCCGCGGATCTCGCCCGACTGGTTCATCGCCGTGTGCAGGTTGACGTACCACAGGCCGCCGAGCAGGTCGGGCTCGTCGGCCTCGTCGATCGTCGCCGAGCCGGTGAAGACGCCCGTCGCCGGGTCCGGCGGGTCGCCGTCGGAGATGAACACCTTGATGCCGGCGGTCGCGCCGGGGGCGGCCGGGCCGTGGAAGTGCGCGCCCGGCGAGACGACGCCGCCCGTCAGATTCTCGTACGAGATCGTCCACGAGAGCAGGTTGGTATCGGTGTCGTAGGTGACGTTGCCCATGCCCAGCGGCTCGGGCGCGCCCGCGCCCGGCAACGTCGGGCTCGGGACTTCCTGGGTCGAGTTGATCGGGAACACGAAGTTCACGATCGCGGCATTCGCGGCACCGGCCGAGGCCAACGCCGCTCCCGCTGCCAGAGAGAGAAATGGCAGACGCATAGCGAGCCCTCCTCAGGGAAAAAGAGGAAAATGAGATGTGAGCGCCCCGCCGAGAGAGATCGACGGAGCAGGACCGAGCACACCTTACCTCATCACGATCGCGCTTCCAGCGCAAGCACCCGATCGGTGCGCTAAAACTCTTTTTAGATCAGGCCGCACGCGGATTGCCCCCCCATTTGTGGCCGTGGATTTCCTTGAGCCGCGCACGGGAAGCCAGCGTCTTGACGCAACAACAACACACCGGCCACACGAAAACACCCCGCGCTGTGCGGGGCGTTGGCGATCATCACCTGGGCGTACACGGCAGCGGCGCACCACCACACTCATTGTTTCCTACTCCACGCAAAATGGACCCCTCGGCGGCTTTCCAGACCGCCGATACCGCACAATATCCGGCCTCGCATCGCATACAACCCATATTCCGGCGACCCGAAGCCGGGCCGACCCGTTCGAAGGCTTGCACACGCCCGCCGGCTTGCCGATAGGGGTGAGGGTTGCCTAACCTTGACATCGGCCGTTTCCGGCGGCCGGGGCCGGGGTCCGAGACAGGCTCGGACGGGGCCGTTCTTTCGATCATGTCCGAACCCGCGCCGTGGATGGCGCGGCGTTCACCCCACAAGCGCCCTTGCGCAAGGCCGCGGGTTTGTGAGAGGGGCAGGGCCATCGTCGCCTCTGCCCGTTTTCGCGAGCCGACCGGAACGCCGTTCTTGCGGGTGTCGCTGCAAAGGATCTCGCCATGTCCACCTCCCTCGTCCAAGACCTCCTCGAATCCGGCATCCACTTCGGCCAGCGCTCCGCGGGCTGGAACCCGAAGATGGCCCCGTTCATCTACGGCAAGCGCAACGGCATCCACATCATCGACATCAAGGAGACCGTCAAGGGCCTCCTGCTCGCCAAAAAGTTCATCGCCAAGTGCGTCGCCGACGGCAAGGACGTCTGCTTCGTCGGCACCAAGCGCCAGGCCCGCGACGTGCTCCTCCAGCGCGTCGGCGACAGCAAGCAGCACTACGTCATCGAGCGCTGGCTCGGCGGCACGCTGACCAACTTCCGCACCATCCGCGCCCGCCTCCGCCGCCTGGAGGAACTGGAAGCCATCGAGCAGCAGGACAACTTCGCCTCCTACTCCAAGAAGATGGAGAGCCAGCTCCGCCGCGAGAAGGACAAGATCTTCCGCAACCTCTCCGGCATCCGCGGCATGGACAAGCTCCCCGGCGCGCTCGTCGTCATCGACGTCAACCGCGAGATCACCGCCCTCCGCGAGGCCAAGAAGCTCGGCATCCCCACCATCTGCCTCATCGACACCGACGGCGACCCGGAGCTCGCCGACATCCCGATCCCCGGCAACGACGACTCGATGCGCGCCATCGACGTCATCATCCGCGAGCTGTGCCTGGCGGTGAACGACGGCAAGCAGATGCGCGTCACCAAGGACGACTCCGCCGCCGTCGCCGCGGGCGAGGGCGGGCAGAACGCCGCGGCCCCCGGCCAGCGCCGCTCACGCCGTTCGCAGTTCCGCGCCGACGACGCGCGCGGCTCCGAGGCCGCCGGCGGCGAGGGCGAGGACGAATCCCGCGCCCCCCAGGCCGAGGCCGTCGCCGCCGCCGCCAAGCAGGGGTGAGGAGATCGGTTTCCGGGTTCCGGGGCTCGGGTTCCGGGTTGATCACAACCTGAAGAACACGAGCGCCGCACCGTTAGAGCACGCAGTGTTTCGGCCACGCCGAGCAAACGCTGCCGGGCTTTAGCACACGGAACGCGGACTTGATCCTTCCCTTTGCCGCATGAGTTACCTTGATTCCCGTTTTTACCCGGAACCCGAGCCCCGGAACCCGGAACCCGATCTTTGAGGAATACGCCATGGCTGACATCAACGCCGCCGACGTGATGAAACTCCGCAACCGCACCGGCCTCTCGATGATGGAGTGCAAGAAGGCGCTCGTCGAGGCGGGCGGCGACATCGACAAGGCCGAGGAGCTGCTCCGCAAGAAGCTCAAGGGCAAGATGGACGCCCGCACCGACCGGGCCGCCGGCGAGGGGCGCGTCGCGGTCGCGATCAACGAGGGCAGCGGCGTCGCCGCCATCGTCGAGGTCCGCGCCGAGACCGACTTCACCGCCAAAAACGAGAACTTCGTCAAGGTGTGCCAGCAGGTCGCGGACCTGGCCCTCAACAAGGGGCACGCCGGCGACGTCGCCGTCATCCCCGAGATCACCGCGGCGATCGACACCGTCCGCATCTCCACCGGCGAGAACTGCTCCTACGCCCGCGGGCACAAGCTCGAGGGCGAGACCGGCACCACCGCCTACGGCTCCTACGTCCACCACGACGGCAAGACCGGCGTGCTCGTCCAGGCCACCGGCTCGATCAACAACGAGACGCTCCGCCAGGTGTGCATGCACGTCGCCGCGGCCGTCCCGCGCCCGCAGGGCGTCTCCGCCGACGACGTCCCCGCCGACGTCGTCGAGAAGGAGCGCACCTTCCGCATCAACCAGGCGATGGAATCCGGCAAGCCCAAGGAGATCGCCGAGAAGATGGTCGAGGGCGGCATGCGCAAGTTCTTCGAGGAGGTCGCCCTGCTCGAACAACCCTTCATCATGGACCCGACCAAGAAGATCAAGGAAATCGTCGGCGACAAGGCCCAGGTCGTCGCCTTCCTCCGCTGGCAGGTCGGCGAGACCAACTGAACCCACCCGATGGGGATCTGTATTCGAAAGCCGAGGGGCTCAGCCCCTCGGTTTTTTTTCCGATGTTTCCGCGATGCGCGTCGTGCAAGAGAACGCTCAAAAGGGAGTGTTGACACACCCCTGCAACACGAAGAACCCACAGGACGGCCTGTGGGCTTGAACATCAACGACTTGGCGAGAGGCGTGCTATGGCTTGGGCGTGGAGTACGGGTTCTCGCCGTTGTCGCCGGCCCCCTTGCTCTACCCGTTGTTCTACCCGTTGCTGCCGTTGTTCTGCCCGTTGCTGCCGTTGCTCGACGCCGGAGGCGTTGCGGGCGCGGGCGACGGCGGGGCGCTGACGATCCCGCCGGCGCCGCTGATCAGCCCGGCCGCGCCGGGCCCGGCGGGAGCGGCCGGCGGCTGCGCGGGCGGCTGGTAATACGGCGAGGGGCCGAGCGGGCGGCCCGGCCCCATCGCCGGCGAACGGCTCCCCGCGCCGGGCGGCGGGGCCATCGGCGGCACGCCGCCCCCCACGCCTGCCCCCGGCGGTCCGAACTGCGGCCGCATCTGCGCCCGGAAGATCAGGTCCGTCACGCGGTCGCGCACCTCCTCGAGCATCTGCGCAAAGAGCTTGCTCCCCTCGCGCTTGTACTCGATCCGCGGGTCCTGCTGGCTGAAGGAGCGGAAGTTGATGCCGTCCCGCAGTTGGTCCATGCTGTACAGGTGCCCCTTCCACAGGTCGTCGAGCACCTCCAGCAAAATAGTCCGCTCCAGGTGCAAGAGCTCGCGGCGGAAGACCGACTCGACGCCCGCGATGATCGCGTTGTCGCGTTCCTCGTCCTTGAGCGTGCGGATCAGCGCCGGCGGCTCCGCGGCGCTCTCGGCCGAGCCGCCGATGTTGAGCTTCCACCATTTCACCAGCGCGTCCCAGTCCTTGCACGCAAGGGCCTCGTCGACCTTCTTCTGCAAGACGCCCTCGTCGACAAACTTCTCGCTCGCCTCCAGCAGCCTCTGCCGCGCCTGCTGCGGCGTCATCGACTTGAAGACGTCCGGGCCCCACCCAAGGCCGTAGCGCCGGTTGGCGTTGTCGACCAGCGCCTGCGCCCCGGCCAGCGGGTTCTGCTGCATGATCGACTTGGCCATCTCCAGCGAGAACTCCACCGGGTACTCGATCTCGCGCTTGCGGTAGAGCGCCTCGGCCTGCTCCATGATGAGCGTCTCGACCTTTTCCGGATTCTCGTTGCCCGCCTTCTTGACCTCCTCGAGCGTCAGCTTGATGCCGAACTTGTTGTCCGCCCAGTCGCACAGCTCCTGCGGCCCATAGTCGGGGTTGACGAACCGCGCAAGCCCCGTCAGGTCCGCCTCATCGAGGCGGTGCCCGGCCGCGTCGGCCAGCGCGTCCTCGATCTGCCGGCGGCTTGCGCCCTTCTCCTGCAGCTCGCGCGGGTCAAACTCAACGCCGAACGTCTTGGCCCAGCGCGCCAGCCCCTCGGCGTCGAAGTCCACCTCGAACTCGCCCGCCTCGTGCGGCAGGTACTCGCCGAGCGTCACCGCGATCTTCGAGCGCAGCTCCTCCTTCCCCTCCTTGCGGATCCGCTCGATCATCTCGTCGAGCTCCATCCCGCGGAGCCGCTCGGGGAAGATCGTCACGTCGAGGTGCTGCCGCACATACTCGCTGGCGCAGTTGGCGGCGTAGTGCTTGTCGAGGTACAGCCGCACCGCGTCCTTGGCGGCGTCGCGGATGTAGTCGAAGATGAGCCCGCGCACGTCGCGCCCTTCGAGCACGCGCTGCCGCAGGCCGTAGAACGCCTGCCGCTGGTGCTCCATGACCTCGTCGTATTCGAGGATGTTTTTGCGGATCTGGAAGTTGCGTTCCTCGACCTTGCGCTGGGCGCGTTCGACGCTCTTGGAGAGCATGGAGTGCTCGATCGCGTCGCCCTCTTTCATCCCCAGCCGCGAGAGAACCTTCATCGTCGTCTCGCCGGCGAACATCTTCATCAGGTCGTCCTCGCACGAGATGAAGAACCGCGACGAGCCGTTGTCACCCTGCCGGCCCGATCGGCCGCGGAGCTGGTTGTCGATGCGGCGGGACTCGTGCCGCTCGGTCCCGACGACGTGCAGCCCGCCCAGGTCCTCGACCGAGTTGAACCAGCGCAGGCGGTGCCACACCAGACGCCCGGTCTCGTCGAGCGCCAGCCGCAGCGATTCGGCGTCCATCGAGTCGATCTTCTTGGGCGAGAGCGTGGTGAACTTGTACGCCCAGTGCCGGAGCAGCCGCAGCTCGAGATCGGCGAAGGGCAGTTCTTCCACTTCGCGCTTGTTGACGTCGAGTTCGCTCGGGGCCATCTTGCGGTAGACGTTCTCGCGGAGCTGCTCCTCGGTCATCTCGGCGGAGAGCCCGCGCGAGGCGACGCCGCGGCGGAGCCAGTGGTCGACCAGCGCCTCGCGCGTGACCGGCCCGAGCTTGATGTCGGTGCCGCGGCCGGCCATGTTGGTCGCGATCATGACCTGCCCGAGCTGCCCGGCGTTCTCGACGATGTGCGCTTCGCGCTCGTGCTGCTTGGCGTTGAGCACCTCGTGCTTGATGCCGTATTTCTGCGTGAGCATCTTGGCCAAGAGCTCGCTCTTCTCGACGCTGGTGGTGCCGACGAGCACCGGCCGCCCGATGTCGTGGAAGGTCTTGATCTCATCGACAATCGTGTTCCACTTGTCCTTCTGGGCGAGGAACATCAGGTCGTTGAAGTCGTTGCGCGCGATCTCGACGTTGGTCGGGATCGACACCACGTCGAGGCG
Source organism: uncultured Phycisphaeraceae bacterium (assembly GCA_964652945.1). GTDB lineage: Bacteria > Planctomycetota > Phycisphaerae > Phycisphaerales > UBA1924 > CAZZDW01. The sequence goes on along the minus strand of CAZZDW010000096.1, from coordinate 4,528 downwards.
GTAGATGTCGTGGAACTCCTGCGCCTCGGTGTCGGCGGTGCCGGTCATGCCCGACAGCCGCTTGTACATCTTGAAGAAGTTCTGGATCGTGATCGTCGCGACCGTCTGCGTCTCCTGCTTGATCGGCACCGCTTCTTTGGCTTCTACAGCTTGATGCAGCCCGTCGGACCACTGCCTGCCGACCATCGGCCGCCCGGTGAAGGTGTCGACGATGATGACGCTCGGCTCCTGCCGTCCGGTCTGCGGGTTCTCCATCGGGGCGACGATGTAGTCGCGGTCGCGCTGGTACACCACGTGCGCCCGCAGCGACTGCTCCAGAAGGTGCGGGATGTCCATGTTCTCGCCGACGTAGAACGAGCCGACGCCCGCGATGCGCTGCGCCTCGGCGATCCCGTCGTGCGTCAGGTGCGACTGCTTCCGCTCCAGCTCGACCTCGTAATACTGCACGTGCCGCGACCGCTCCTTCTCGAGCTGCGGCAGCCGCTCCTTCGCCGCCTTGAGCTGGGCCTGCATCGGCGGGATCTTCTCCTTCTCCCGCGCGTTGCGGATGTCGCCCTCCAGGCCCTTGATCTCCTGCATGCACTTCTGCACCTGGTCGTCGGCCTCCTGCCACGGCTTCTGCTTGGCGACCAGGTGCTTGGCGAGCCGGTCCGCCAGGTCATACCGCGGCGCGCCCTCGTGGGCCGGGCCCGAAATAATCAGCGGCGTCCGAGCCTCGTCGATCAGCGTCGAGTCCACCTCGTCGACGATCGCAAACTGCCGCGCACGCTGCACCTGGTCCTCGACCCGCCGCTTCATGTTGTCGCGCAGGTAGTCGAACCCGAACTCGGCCGTCGTGCCGTACACGACGTCGCAGCGGTACATCTCCCGCTTCATCGGCTCCGGCTGCATGTGCTGCGGGTGGATCGCCCCCACCGTGAGCCCCAGCGCGTGGAAGAACGGGAACGTCCAGTCGCGGTCGCGCTGCACCAGGTAGTCGTTGACCGTGACGATGTGGACCTTCAGGTTCTCGATGCACGCCAGGTACGTCGCCAGCGGCGCGACGATCGTCTTGCCCTCGCCGGTCTTCATCTCGGCGATCTTGCCCTGGGTGATGACCATGCCGCCGATGAGCTGCACGTCGAAGGGCCGGGCGCGGAAGGGCGGCTTCGACTGCGGATAAATCTTCCGCACCGCCTCGTAGAGCGCCACGGGGATGTCGATGCGCAGCCAGCCCCCGATCGGGTCGCCGTGCCCGCGGAACTCGTTCTGCTCGTCCGGCACCGCGCCGGGGGGCGCACCAGGAGGCGTCAGCTTCCTCGGGTCGAACGTCGACGGCAGCATCGGCGGCAGCGCGTCCGCCTCCGCCTTCAGCTTCTCGTACGTCTGCCGCAGATCGGTCGGGAGCTTGGACGCGTCAAACCGGTCGCGGAAGGCCGGGTTGAAGATGTTGCGGATGCCGACGGCCCGGTCCATCGCCTCGCGCGCCACCGCGAAGCACTCGACCAGCAGATCGTCCGGACGCGTCCCCCCGCCGTGCTCGAGGCGGTCGCGAAACTCGGCCGTCTTGGCGCGGAGCTGCGCGTCGGTCAGCTTCCTGATCTCCGGCTCCATCGCGTTGATCTGATGGACCCGCTGGGTGTAGCGCTTGACGAACCGCTCGTTGCGCGTGCCGATGAGCCAGGCGAGCGGCTTGCCGATGAGCGGGATGCCGCCGGAGGGCTCTTGCTTCTTCTGAGTGATGACTGCCATGAGAATGTGCTCGTGATGAGGTGACGTATGGAGGGGGCGTCGATCTCCGCAGAGGATCGTCGCCGCGACCACAGAGGGGCGTTTGTGGTGAAATGTCGTACGGCTCGCTCTCATACGAGACGCGAGCGTAAGCGAGCGTGCTGAACACTCGGCAAAGAAGAGACGCTTACGAACTCATGGTCGATTGGACGACAAGCGTTCGCGCGAACCAACCTTCTCAACCCATCACGGGCGGCGAGAGCCCCATCGTCCCCTGCCGGGCGCGATCGCTCGGCGAAATCTGCACTCGTGCACACGCCGCCACGCTCGGCGTGATCGCCTCGGGCGTGCGACGGTTGATCAACGGTCGACTTGCCCGCGTCTCGTGCTGAGCCGGCGGGCGTTCTTCCTGACGGCGGACCGCCCTCGCCACCGTGGTGATGCGGACGACGCGGGCCTGCCGGTTGGTCTCCCCCTGCCGCGGCCCCTGCTCGCCGGTGAGCGGCAGCGGCGTCGGCGAGCCCTCACGGATCCGCCCCACCCCGAACCCCGAGCCGCTGAACGCCAGCGTGACCAGCAGCAGCAGCGTCACACCCGCGATTGGCAGGCTGGGCCGTGTAGACGGCTGGGCGGAGCGGGATTGGTCGGACGCGACAGGAACCATGAATCTCCCGGACAAGTGTATCGACCTCGCCCGCCCCGGTTGAGTTGCTCGGATTTTCTTGGCCCGTCCTTCACCCGGGACGTGGGATGCCCGCCGCCCGGTTTCAGGCGGCCGTCAAAAACATCACGAGATCGTATGCACATTGGTCGGAATGTGCTAGAATGGTGGTCGGTGAATGGGCTAGTTGACAGTCTTTACACAATCTGAAGGGATATACGCGGACGATCAGCCCGAGATATTGTGTGCTCCCGGGTCGGCCGAGGCCGATACCGGAACCTATCGGAGGATCCGAGTCGGCTCACGGCGGAGCAGGGGCAACCTTCAGCAGTTCAGGAACGCGAGTTCCGGCCGGTCGGCGCTCACACCGCCGGGCGGGTGTGGCATTGGCTCAGAAAAACCGGGGGCGGGCGGCAGGGGTGCTGGCATGATGGTGCATCGTCAGGTGTTGCCGGAGACGCGGTCCTCGATCACCCACAAGTTCGCGATCGGCGCGTACGAGGGCTATCTCACGGTCGGTCTGCACCCAGACGGCCGCCCCGGCGAGCTGTTCATCAAGATGTCCAAGGAGGGCTCGACCCTCTCGGGGATGTGCCAGGCGTTCTGCCGGGCGTTCAGCCTGTCGCTGCAGTTCGGCCTGAGCGTGGAGGACGCGATCGCCCGCTTCAAGGGGATGCGGTTCGAGCCGATGGGCTTCACGAGCAACCCGGAGATCCCCGAGTGTGACAGCATCGTGGACTACGTCGCCCGGTACCTCGAAAGGCAGTTCACGGTGCCGCAGGCGGGCGCGGGGCGTATGACGAGTTTGCACGCAAATCAGGACGTACACGCGCTCAGCCGGTGAAACGGCCCGCCGCCGAGTTTTTGCCGGACGACCGGGACAGATAACGCGTATTTGCTTCAAAAATACGGTATCCCCCCTGTTTCGGACTTGCCAAACACCGGCACAACGTACACTATCGTGAGCTCTCCTCGCTCTCCCCTCTTTCGGCGTGTGCCGGAACATACGGGAAATGGTTGACGCCGGACGGACCCGGCTCGGCGGTGTGGACGGACTCTTCCTGTGGCCCTGCCGTGTGGATGCGGCGGGGTGATCGGAGTTGGCCCCCATGACGCGCCTGTCTGTTCGAAGACGCGGCTTCACCCTCATCGAGCTGCTCGTGAGCATCGCGATCATCGCCGTGCTCGTCGGCCTGCTGCTGCCGGCCCTCGGCTCGGCGCGCGAGGCCGCCCGTCGCGTCGGGTGTGCGGCCAACCTCGCCAGCCTGCAAAAAGCCGCCGCGATGTACGCCATCGACACGCGCCTCGGCCTGTTCATCCCCACCTACGACCAGGCCGACCACGACCTGTCGTACCTCATCCCGACGTACGCCGAGGACCCCCAGGCGGCGATCTGCCCGTCGACGCGCAACGTCGTCCGCCGCGACGTTTTCGGCGTCGGGCGCGACCCGTTCGACGCGCGGCCCAGCGTGCTCAAGGACCTCACGCGAGCCGCGCTCAACGGGCCGGGCGATTCGAGCGGCGGGCACTCCTACGAGGTCCTCGCGTGGGTCCGCGCCGGCAAGTACCCCGACGGCCAAGTCCGCAACGGGCTCCGCTACGGCACGCACAACGTGCAGCGCGGCTGGGCCCGGCTCAACGGCGGGGGCGACTACTCGACGCTCGACGATTACGTGCTCAAGCGCGGGCACCTCGTGCCGTTGCCCGATCAGACGCTGCTCTTCAAAGACTCCGACAAGGGGAGCTTCCTGATCGCCGGCACGCTCAACGACTACCCGGACCGCGACGACGCGCACGGGACGGCCGGGCTGAACATCGGGTATTGCGACGGGCACGTGCGCTGGCAGACGCCGGGGCCGGGGCTGATCGACGTGTACATGCGCTCGCACCTGGACGTGACGCCCGAGGTGATGGCCAAGCAGCCGCGGCTTGCGCGGACGGTCAAGGGGTACGCCGACACGTACGTCCGCCCCGACACCGGCCGGCAGGAGACGCGCTCGCTCGATCGGTGGTACTACAAAGAGTGAGTGCAGAGAGAAGTGGCAGAGTGGCGAAGTGGCGAAGTGGCGAAGTGGCGAAGTGGCGAAGTGGCGAAGTGGCGAAGTGGCGAAGTGGCGAAGTGGCGAAGTGGCGAAGTGGCGAAGTGGCGAAGTGGCG
>CAZZDW010000095.1:0-13913 GCA_964652945.1 uncultured Phycisphaeraceae bacterium | reverse complement strand
AAGACATGCGGCGTGCTGACACGTGCATCATGGAAAGTCGGCCCGTTCCATCTCGCGAAGGGACACTCGCGCTCGAAGCGGTGATCGCCCGCGCCCGCCGGCGGCGAAAGGTCTGGGGGCCGCTCGCCTCGACGTGGGTGCCGATGCTCGTCTCGGCCGTGATCCACGCGGGGCTGCTGGCGACGCTCGGGCTGATCGTGTGGCGGGTGGTGCTCGACCCGGCCGTGCTGGCCCCGGAGGTGCGGGTCTCCTTCGACGACGTCGGCCTGGGCGATGCGCCGCCTTCACCGCTGCCGCCGCCGTTGCCCGCGGAGACCACGCCGCCGGAGGCGTCGGCCGGCACGCCGCCGCCGCCGACTACGGTCAGCAAGCCCACGCTCGCCGGCTTTGCGGAGTCGTCCACCGCCGAGCCCACACCGGCCGACCCGCGCGCCGATTCCGCGACCTCGACAAACCCAAGCGCCGACGACGCCAACCACGACGGCTCGACGACCACGCACGCCGACACGGCGGCGCTCGGCTCGCTCACCGGGCTCTTCGACGACGCCTCGCCGCTGGGCGCGCCCGGCACCGAAACCGCCCCGCCGGTCAGCGGCCGGCCCGTCGCTTTCGGCGGCCTGGGCTCGTCGTCGGCGCGGAGTGTCGTCTACGTCGTCGACGCGTCGGGCCCGATGGTGACCAGCCTGCCGCTGGTCATCGCGGCCGTCGAACGCTCCGTCGCCCGCCTCAGCCCCTCGCAGAAGTTCGGCGTCGTCCTCTTCCGCACGCTCGACAGCTTCGACGCCGAGGACGCCCCCCCCAACGGCGAGCGCGTCGGCACCGAGCTGTTCACGCCGATCCTCGTCCGCGCGACGCCGCTCGCCAAGCAGCGCCTCTCGGCGTGGCTCAAAACGATCAAGCCGATGGGCCGTTCCAACCCCCTCGACGGGCTCGAGCACGCCCTGGCCCTCAAGCCCGAGGCCGTCTTCCTCCTCTCCCGCTCGATCAACCGCACGGGCGGCGGCGTGTGGGACCAGGGGCTCGACGCCACGCTCGACCGACTCGACCAGCTCAACCCCGTCGGCCGATGGTCGCACCGAAGGCCCGTCGTCATCAAGACGATCCAGTTCGTCGACGAAGACCCCACCGGCATCATGCAGGCGATCGGCGAACAACACTCTCCTTCGCCGCAGCCCGGCACGCCCGCCGCCAAATCCGACCGCGGCTACACGGTCGTCAAGCGGGCCGAAGACCTGTAACGAAGCATCGGTACACTCGCGTGTGCGTCGAGCCGTATGACGTGGCACAGGCGTCCCGCTTGTGTCACGGTTCACCGAGATATCACACGTTGAAGAGGAAGTGGCACACGTCGGCGTCTTTCATGACGTACGACTTCCCCTCGACGCGCAGCCGGCCGGCTTCCTTGATCGCCTTCTCGGTCTTCAGCTCGACGAGGTCGCTCACCGAGTAGACCTCGGCCCGGATGAAGCCCCGCTCGAAATCGGTATGGATCACACCGGCCGCCTGCGGGGCCGTCGCGCCCACGGGTACCGTCCACGCCCGGATCTCTTTCGGCCCGGCGGTGTAATACGACTGCAAGCCCAAGAGGTGGTATGCCGCACGGGCCAGCGTGTTGAGCGCGGGCTCGGCCATGCCCATCGACTCGAGCAGCTCGGCCCGGTCGGCGTCGTCGAGCTCGGCCAGTTCGCTCTCGATCTTGGCGCACACCGGCACCACGTCGTTGACCGGGTCGCCGCCCTTGGCCTTGACGTACTCCCGCAGCTTCATCGCGAGCGGCCCCTCGCCCTTCACGTCATCGTCCGAGACGTTGGCCACATACAGCACCTTCTTAGCGGTGATGAGCCCGAGCCCTTTGACGGCCTTGACCTGCTCCGGGTCATCCACCTTGAGCAGGCTGGCCGGCTTGCCCTCGTTGAGGAGGGCGTCGGCCTTCTTGAGGACCTCGTAGCGGGCGACGCTCTCGCGCTCGCCGCTCTTGGCGGCTCGCTCGGCCTTGGGCAGGGCGCTCTCGACCATCTGCATGTCCGCGAGGATCAGCTCGGTGTTGATCGTCTCGGCGTCGCGGGCCGGATCGACCGAGCCGTCGACGTGCGTGATGTCCTCGCCCCCGCCCCCCCCCGCCTTCTCGAAGCAGCGGACGACCTGCACGATCGCGTCGACCTCGCGGATGTGCGAGAGGAACTTGTTGCCCAGCCCCTCGCCCTCGCTGGCCCCCTTGACGATGCCGGCGATATCGACCAGGCGCAGCATGGCCGGCACGATCTTCTCGCTCTTGATGTGCGCACGGATCTGGTCGAGCCGCGGGTCGGGGATGGGGACCACGCCGACGTTGGGCTCGATGGTGGCGAAGGGGTAGTTCGCCGCCAGGGCCCCGGCCTTAGTCAGGGCGTTGAAGAGCGTGCTCTTGCCGACGTTGGGCAGACCGACGATGCCAGCTTCCATGGGGGCGTTTTCTCCGGGTGGGAGCGATCGTAGGAGAGTCGGGTTCCGGGTCTCGGGGTCCGGGATCCGGGTGAAGGCACAACGAGCCCGAAGCGCAAGCGAGAGGTGGGCGGGCCAAATCGCTGGTGTTCGAAGAGCTGCTTGAGTACGAAGTACGCGTGCGTGCGTTCACCCGGACCCCGAGACCCGGAACCCGGAACCCGACCCGCACAGGAACTTCTTCCGCATCCCGGCTTGCCTTCGCGCCCCTTCTCCCTAGGCTCCCCTCATGTCACTCATTGTCACCGGCACCATCGGGATCGACACGATCTACGCACCCACCGGGCACGTCGAGAACGTCCTGGGCGGGTCTTGTTCATATTTCGCGGCTGCCGCGAGTTTCCACGGCCCGGTCCGCATCGTCGCCGCCGCGGGGGACGATTTTCCCCGCGACTTCCAGCGGGTTTTTCAGCACTTCCGGACGATCGACGCCTCGGGCCTGGAAATTCGGCCGGGCTCCAAGACCTTCCGCTGGGGCGGCAAGTACCACGACAACATGGACCGCCGCGACACGCTCTACACCGAGCTGGGCGTGGTGGCCGAGGCCCCGCCGACGGTCCCCGAGCACTTCCGCGACTCCAAGTACGTCTTCCTGGCCAACACCCACCCCGGCGTGCAGATGGGCCTGCTCGACCAGTTCCCCGATCGGGCCCTGGCCGTCGCCGACACGATGGACCTGTGGATCAACACGGCCAAGAACGACCTCCTCGCCCTCCTCAAGAAGGTCGACGGCCTGGTCTTCAACTACGACGAGGCCGAGCTGCTGACCGGCAAGAAGAACCCGGTGACCGCCGCCAAGCACGTGCTGGACATGGGGCCGAGCTTCGTCGTCGTCAAGAAGGGGGAGCACGGCTCGCTGATCGTGCACCGCGACGGCATCGGCGCCCTGCCGGCCTACCCGGCCGAGACGGTCGTCGACCCCACCGGCGCGGGCGACACCTTCGCCGGCGGCATGATGGGGTACCTCGCCGCTCAAGGGGCCAAGGGACCCAAGGGCGACCACGCCAAGGGCGTCGACCTCGAAACCCTCATCCGCGCTCTCGCCCACGGCACCGTCGTCGCCTCCTTCAACATCGAGTCGTTCAGCCTCTCCCGGCTCGAATCGCTCAAAAAGGCCGAGCTCGACGCCCGCCTGGCGGAGTTCCAGAAGATGGTGCGGATCCACTGAAATACAGGCGCCCCAAGCGTGGGGCGTGGGGCGTCGGTGGCTCGAGCGGCTTCGCAAACGCTGCTTCGAAGAACGGCGATCCGCGGCGGAGCAGGGGGGAAGAGGGTCACAAGGGGAAGGCGGGTACAGTTGTCACGCCAGCGGGCGTGGCGGAACTGGCAGACGCGCGGGATTTAGGTTCCCGTGGCCGCAAGGCCGTGCAGGTTCGATTCCTGTCGTCCGCATTGTCAAGCGAGCCGGGGCGTGCCGCCCCGAGCGTGCCGATCAGCTCTCGATCGCACGACATCCGAAGGACACCCGATGGGTTCAGACGCGCACGTTGCCGAGCAGATAGGAGAGACGCCGCACGCCGTGACGTTCCGCGTCACACCAAATGACTATGCCGCGTCCATGAAGATGCTCATGTCCGAGTCGGCGGCGTTGTCAGACTACCAGCGTCAATGGAAGAAAACGAACCGCGCGTTTATCGTGTCCATCGGCGGCATCACCGCGCTTCTCTTTCTGGCGATCGCTGATCTCAACGGCTTGTCGGTGCCAGTTGATGCGAACCTCTCGGTCGGCGTCGCCTGTGGGATAAGCCTTGTATGGACGATCAACGGCCTGCAGAGGCTCGTCAAGCATTCGCCCAAGCTGGTCGAAGATTCCATCGCGACGACCAAGCAGGCGATCGCCCAGGGGGCCTACCCCAACCTGTCGGTCATCCAGTCGCTGCGGCTGACCGACGAGGGGCTCTACGCCGAATCCGCCATGAACACCAGCGTGTGGCGGTGGGGGACCGGCGTCGCGGGCATCCATGAAGGGGACGAGGTCGTGCTCATCCGCCTGTCAAACCGGATGGTGTACATCATCCCGCGGCGGTCTTTCCCGCACGGCTTGGCGGTTTCGGACTTTGTCGAGCGGGCGCAGGCACTCCAGGAAGCCGCGGCGGCCGCGACGCGCTACGCCGGCGATCGGCGCTGCCGCCGCTGCGCGTACGACCTTCAGGGCACGTTCACCAACATCTGCCCCGAGTGCGGCTTGTGGGACACGCCGGAGATCGACGACCTGCAACTCGACGATACGCAAGCGCGTTGACCGTGCGTGTCGAAAGCCGCGGGGCCAACCTCCGCGGCTTTCAACGTCTGCTCCCACAAGCGAGCGGCCTTGCCTGCTGCCTGCTCCCTCTTCCCTGCTCCCTTCCAGTCCGTCACTCCACCCACGCCCACTCGGCCAGGCGCGAGACCAGCGCCCGCAGCCCGGCCGAACCGGCCGCCGCGGCATTGGCGACGACGCGCCCGTCGTTCTCGCCGGCCCGGTACTCGACGAGCATGACGACCGATCCTTCCTGGGCGAGCTCCGCCGCGTCGCGCGGGTCGAAGACGTCCGGCTCGCGGCTGACGCGGCGCCCCGCCGAGCCGTCCATCACGCCGGAGGATTTGACGAGCCCCCACAGGGCGGCCGCCTGCTCGTGCCCGAGCTGACGCGTGATCGGCGGGTAGTCCGTCGGCAGGGGCGGCACAAGCCCGGCCGGCGTCACCTTGGGCCCCACCGCCGAGCGCAGCAGCCAGTCGGACTCGACGACGTAGCGGGCGGGCCGGCCCCAGGTGGGCGTGCCGCGTGAGGCCGCGGCGGTCGGGGAGCGACCCGTCATGTCCAGGACCGTGATCGACAGCGCAAACCGGGCCGGCGGCAGGTCCAGTTCGGCAGAAGACTCGGCGGTCGCCGCGGCATCGCCCGCCTCGCCGCGGCCTTGGCTCGCGCAGCCCGCAAGCACGAACACCCCCGCCAGCCCGGCGGCAAGCAGCCGCACGACCAACAACCCGCGTGACGAAAGACGAGTGAGCATCGACCCAGTTTAGCTGATCCGAAAGCCGAGGGGCTTGGCGTTGGTGCCTCGGCTCTCCGAGCCGAGTCACGGCACGGAGTGCCGTGCTACCAAGCGCCAATCCGACCCGCCAACGCATAGGCATCCCCATGTCCCAACCATCGCGCACGCCTCTTATCGGGCGGGAAGGGCCGGGGCATCCGCGGCGGCGGCGTGCGTGTAAAATACCCGAAGGAAAAGGAGCCCTCCATGCGCGCCGACATCGCGTACACCCAGATCATCGACGGCGACGAGTGCGCCCGCGCCCAGGCCGAGGCCGACCGCTCCGCCAACCTCCCCAGCGAGCAGATCGACCCGAGCAAGTTCTACGTCACGCAGCGGTACGACCGCTACACCGACGAGAACCACGCCGTGTGGAAGGAGCTGTACATGCGCCGCTGGGACATGCTGGAAAAGCAGGCCTCGCGGACGTTCATCAACGGGCTCAAGGCGATCAACCTGATCTCCGACCGCGTGCCGATGCTCGACGGCGAGCAGCAGTGGAAGGGGCAGACGATCCACGGCATCAACACGTACCTGGCCCCGCTGACCGGCTGGCAGAGCCGCGCCGTGCCGGGGTACCTGCCGGCCAAGGGCTTTTTCGCCTGCCTGGCCAATCGCGAGTTCCCCACGACGATCGTGATCCGCCCGCGTGAGAAGATGGACTACCTGCCCGAGCCGGATATCTTCCACGACGTTTTCGGGCACGTGCCGCTGCACGCCGATCCGGTCTTCGCCGATTTCCTGCAGACCTACGGCCAGGCGGCGCTCAAGTGCGAAGACCCGCACCACGTCGAGCGGCTGGGGCGGCTGTTCTGGTTCACCGTCGAGTTCGGGCTGATCCGCGAGGAAGGCCGGCTCAAGATCTACGGCTCGGGCCTCATCTCCAGCCACGGCGAGAGCGAGCACTCGCTCAACTCCAAGGAGGTCGACCGCCGCCCGTTCGACCTCGAGCGGGTGTGCGAGACGAGCTTCGAGATCGACCACTACCAGCCGATTCTGTACGTGCTCGAGTCGTTCGAGCAGCTCCGCGACGCGATGAACGAGTACGCCGAGCGCGTGCTGAACGAGCACGCCGGAGCGTAACAAATAAGCAAAGAGCAAAGGGCCAAATGGCAAACTCGAGCCGTCAACCGAATGACGTGCGTCGAATTTGCCATTTGTTTATTTGCTCTTTGCCATTTCGTCCAGCTTACGCCGGCCTGGGCATGATCCCCGGCGGCAGGTCCGTGTCCGTCTTGCCCGAGCTGGGCGGAGGCGGGGTGGAGGCCGCCGACTTCTTCGCCTCCGCCGCCAGCAGCTCGCTGACCGTCGGCTTGTTGAGCGGCTCGCCGCGCATCAGCCGGTGCACCTCGTCGGCGGAGAGCGTCTCGTGCTTGAGCAGCGCCTCGGCCACCGCGACGACCTTCTCCCAGTGCTCTTCGAGCATCCGCTTGGCGTCGGCGTACGACGAGTCGACCATGCGGCGGATCTCCTCGTCGATCAGCCGCGCCGTCTCGTCGGAATAGTCGCGGTCGGCCTGGAACATCTCGCGCGTGTCGGCCCCGGCGTAGCGGACGAAGCCGAGCCGGTTGCTCATGCCCCATTCCAGCACCATGCTCCGCGCGATCTGCGTCACCTGGGCGATGTCCATCGACGCGCCGCTCGACATGTCGCCCATCGCCTTCTCTTCGGCGATCCGCCCGCCACAGAGCACCCGCATCGTCGCGTTGAGCCACTTGGCGGCGTACCCCATCCGGTCCTTCTGCGGCAGGCTGAACGTCGCGCCCCCCGACTCGCCCCGCGGGATGATCGTCACCTTGTGCAAGGGGTCGGCGTCGGGCAGCAGCGCCTGTAAAATCGCGTGCCCGGCCTCGTGGTACGCCGCGAGCTTGTTGTCTTCTTTTTCGCGCACGCGGCTCTTGCGGGCACGCCCGAACTTCACCTTGTCGCGGGCCTCTTCGAGGTCTTCCTGCTCGACGAAGTCCTTGTTGTGCAGCGTCGCGGCGATCGCGGCCTCGTTGATGATCGCCGCCAGGTCCGCGCCGGAGAACATCGGCGTCGCCCGCGCGACTTTTTCCAGATCGACGTCCGGCCCGAGCTTCACCTTCTTCGCGTGCACGCGCAGGATCTCCAGCCGCCCCTTCACGTCCGGCCGCGGCACGATGATCTGCCGGTCGAAGCGACCGGGGCGCGTCAGCGCCGGGTCGAGCACGTCGGCGCGGTTGGTCGCCGCGACGACGATCACGCCGTCGGTCGAGTTGAAGCCGTCCATCTCGACGAGGATCGCGTTGAGCGTCTGCTCGCGCTCGTCGTGCCCGCCGGTGGTGAAGCCGCCGCCGCGCCGCCGGCCCACCGCGTCGATCTCATCCAGGAAGATGATGCACGGCGAGGATTCCTTGGCCTGCTTGAAGAGGTCGCGCACGCGCGACGCGCCCACGCCGACGAACATCTCGACGAAGTCGGAGCCGGAGATCGAGAAGAAGGGCACGTCGGCCTCGCCGGCGATCGCCTTGGCCAAGAGCGTCTTGCCGCAGCCCGGCTCGCCGATGAGCAAGACGCCCCGCGGGATGCGCCCGCCGAGGCGCATGAATCGCTTGGGGTTTTTCAGGAACTCGATGACCTCGGTGACCTCGTCCTTGGCTTCCTCGATGCCGGCGACGTCGTTGAACGTCACGCCGGTCATCTCCTTCACCAGCACGCGGTGGCGGCTCTTGCCGAAGCTGCCGAGCATCCCCCCCGGCCCGCCCCCCGCCGAGCGCAGCCCCCGCGCGATCAGGAACCACACCACCCCCACGATCAGCAGGAACGGGAGCACCGAGATCAGGATCTGCTTCCACGGCGACTCCGGCTCGACCTTGTACGTCCCCTCGGTCAGCGCGTCGATCCGCTGCATGTTGTAGTCGCGGCTCTGCGGGTCGAGGTTCACCACCACCTTCTGCCGCTCCGGCTTCTCGCCGGGCAACTGCGTGCTGATGACCTGCGAGTCGCGCACGACGACGCTGGTCTTGTCGATCTGCCCGGTCTCGTAGAGCGTGGCGAACTCGCTCCAGGTGATGGTGCGGGCGTGGTCCTCGATCGCCGTGATGAGCAGGAACCCCATCATCACGACCAGCAGGATGGAGACGATGCCGAAGACCCCGCCGCGGTTGGGGCGGTTGGTCGTGGCCCCGCCCCCGGGCCCGCCGCCCCCGTTGCCGGGCCCGCCGCCCCGCGCCGGCTCGCGCCGGTTCAGCGGCGGGCCGTCGGTCGGGCCCTGCTCGTCGATCGAAGCCGCACACAGCCCCAGCGGCTGGGCCGGGGCCGGTCGGTGTGTATCGGAATGGTCGTCGAATGAAACAGGCATCAGATTACAGTTCCTCTTACCACCATACGCCGTCGTGGGCGCACGGGATCGTTTCGTGGTAGCCCGGCTCTGGGGGGCGAGCCGGGACACGGCACGGAGTGCCGTGCTACCAAACCACATATTCTTATCGGCTCGGAAACGCTAGGACTCACCCCCGGCACATTCTTGAGATGCCGGGGCGAAGAAATGGTCCCGGCGTCCGGCGCATATTCCGCGCCCCCTCGGCAAACGCATGAATCGCTCCAGGCGTGGCACAGCGTTGGGGGGGGCGTCTGTGCCGTACGACTCCAGAGGGTTTGCACAGGCGGGACGCCTGTGCCACGGTTCACGTCGGGATCGGGATTCGTTCAGCGATATTGCCGTTGTCCCCCTCCTCCGTGCTCACCACGACGAGCGCAGCTCGGCGACGATGTCGCGGGCCAGCTCCTGCACCACGGCGTGCTGCCCGGCCTCGAGCCGCTCCCCCACGCCGCGGGCCGGGACGAACGATTCGGAGGCGACGAACGACCGGCGGCTCACCAGCACCCGCCCCGTGCGGTTGTCCTTGAAGTCAAAGTCGACCGAGACCCGCACCGCGACCTCCTGGGCCAGGCCCGACGTGCGGGCCGTCGAGAGCTTGTCGAGCTCGGTCGAGGTGATCGTCCCGGCGAGCGTGGCCTGCCCCCCGCCGCCGCCGTCGCCGGTGACGACGCGCCACGGCGTGGTCGCCTGGATCTCCTTGATGATCGCGTCGGTGAGCTGGATCTCGAGCCCACGCGAGAAAGAGCTGTTGCCGAAGACCGGCACCGAGACCGTCTGGATGGACTGGTCATAGGTGGAGCCGAAGCTGTACCCCTGCGTCGGGTCGGAGGCGCAGCCCGCGACGAGCGCAAGGCTCACACACGCGGCGAGAACGGTTGCCGTGCTCCTGTGCATCAACATGAACGCGCTCATGCGAAACACCAGCGCCCCCCCAAGCGAGCGTGCCCCGTGCGTTGATCCTGGCGCTCTCATACGAGACGCGAGCGTGAGCGAGCGTGTAAAAACGCATGAGGTTGACCGACACGCTCCCTGACGGTCGCGTCTCGTATGAAAGCACCAAAAACGATCAAAAATAAACCTTGTCATACTCAGTTCCCCGGCTGGTCCGGGATCGGCTCGGGCGCCTGCGTCGGCGGCGTGGGGGGGGCCGCATCCGGCTCCTCCGGCGAAGACGGCACCGGCACCGGCGGCTGATCCGCCGTTCCGGGCTGCGGCTCGGCGTCCCCGGGCATCGCCGCCGCCCCGGCGGGCAACGCCTCGGCCCCCGTCGGCCCGCTCACCGTGTCTCGGGCCGCGTCGGTCGCGGGCGCGTCGCTCGCCGCGGGGGAAAGCGACGGCACGCCCAAGGGCCAGCCGCGGTCGCGGAGCAGTTGCATCCCCACCTCCGCCGCGGCGGTCCTCGGGTGCTGCTTCACCAGCCGCTGCAACACGTAGCGGGCGCTGGGGTCATCGTCGCGGCGGATATACCACCGCGCGGTCTGCAACAGGTTCTCCGCCGCGGATTCGTCCAGCCGGGTCATCAGCGTCTCGTCGAGCCCGGCCGAGCGGGCCTGCGCCGGATACAGCGAGGCGAACCGCGTGATCAGCGCCGCGGCGTCCACCAGCACCGAGCCGTCGTACTTCGGCCCCTTGTACTGCGCGATCGTCGCGTAGACCCGCCGCTGCATCGCCTTGACCTTGTAGCTCGACTGCGGGTAGTTGAGCAGGAACACGTCGTACGCCTCGACCGCCAGGTCGAGCTGCCGCGTGCGGTAGTAGTAGTCCCCCAGCTCGATCCCGGCCCGCTCGGCCAGCCGGCTGCCGGGCATCCGCTCCTGCACGCGGACGAGCAGCTCCTCGCCGATGTCCGAGGCCGGCACGATCCGCATCCCCAGCCACTTGCGGTCGAGCCCGTTGATGTACCGCACGGCGATGTCGAGCTCCCGCTCGTTGGCGATGACGTACTCCGTGCTCGCCGGGAACTCCTTGATGACCCGCTCGTAGTCGTAGAGCGCGTTGTACTCGTCCCCCGAGGCGGTCAGCGCGTCGCCGCGGAGGCGGAAGGCCTGGGCCAAGAGCGGGTGGCTGGTGCGCTCGTGCTCTTCGATCCAGTTATCGAGGATGCCGTAGGCCTGCCGCGGCTGGTCCTCGGCGAGCAGCCGCCGCGCCTGGGCGATCAGCGCCTCGTCGCTGCCGGCCGGCGGCGCGTCGGTCTTCTGCCACCCCGCCCCGCTCGCCCCCCCCGCTCCACCACCCGCCGCTCCCCCCGCGGCAGGATTGTCCTGCAGCTCATACTCGGTCTGTTGGGCAAGCGCGGCCAAGGGGAACGCAAGCATGCATGCGAGCGCCAGTGGGAGCAAGCGTGGAGGAGGGAGAAGATTCACGCAGAGAGGATACCCGCTCGGTGTCCTGGGTGGGCGGGCGTCCCGCTTCCCTGCAGAAATCATGAGTCGTGCGCAGGGTGACGGGAGCTGTTTGAGCGTGGCACAGGCGTCCCGCCTGTGCCGTTCGGCTCCAGCGTTCCTGCACAGGCGGGACGCCTGTGCCACGGACAATCCGAGTTCGTTCGATGTGACCATGCCGGGAGTGGACGGTCGTTGTGGGTCTTGGAGAAGAACGCGCCCCGCGATATGCTGGGTTCGTGTCTGTCTCCGAGACCAACACGCCCGCGCGGTTCGTCTGGCCTCCGAAGCGGTCGACGGCGTCCGCGTCGGACCACATCCAGGGCGGAGAGAACGAGCCCCAGCCCGCTCGCGAAGTCTCGGAGGCAGACCGATCGACTCGCCCGCGGAAAGCGGGTGGGGGGGCGGGGCCGGGGGGGAGCCCCGTGGTCGTGGATCCTCAGCCATCCCTCTGGCGCATTATCGAGCGCACGTGGCTCGACGTGGTGACGCCGCCGATGAGCGAGCGTCTCGCCGCCGCGGGGTTCACGCCGGACCCGCTGTGGGCCTACTGCCCGCGCTGCGGCCTGTCCGTCGGGCCGCACGACGCCACCCTCGCCGACGGGTGCGCCGCGTGCCGCCCCGGCTCGCCGACCGCCGATCGGCTCCGCCTCTGCCGTCGGGGGAGGGGGGGCGGGGGGTGGGAGCGCGTCGTCCGCCTCGGCGAGTACCGCCACCCCCTTCGGCCGATGATCCACGACGTCAAGTTCACCGCGTGGCGACGGCTCGGCGACGACCTGGGGCGGCTGCTGGGCGAGTCCATCAGGGCCGCGCTCGACGACGCCCGCGAAGACGGGCTCGACCCCTTGCCCGCCGGCACACGCCCGATCGTCGTGCCCGTCCCCTCGTCGACGTGGCGCAGGATGAGCCGCGGGATCGACCACGCCGCCGTCGTCGCCCGCGGCGTCTGCCGATCGCTCGACGCCGAGTTCTCGCCGATCCTCCGCCGTCGGCACCGCCCGGCACAGACCAGCCTGGCGGCCAGCCAACGGGTACGCAACGTCGCCGGCACCATCCACCCCCGCAAATCCCCTTGGCCGTTCAACCGGTCGGGGGCGCCACCGCAGAGGGGGCAACGAGAGGAGGGGGGCGGCGGCGGGCTGGTGATCGTGGTGGACGACATCATGACGACGGGGGCGACGCTCAGAGCCGCGTGCCGGGCGGTGCGGGCCCACTTGGACGCCCGTGGCGGGGGGCAGACCCTGATCTGGGCGGCCGTACTGGGGCGGACGCCGTTGGAAACAGCCAAACGCGGCGAGCCCCGCGATGCGTAGAGTCGTTCTTCAGCCCCCGCCCCCCGCGCCCAAGACCCAAGACCAATTTTTGTCGTCAGGGTCTCCCCGTCGTGGATGAGTTGTGGACGAGCCGTGGGTGCCGTTGGGGGAGACGAGAAAGATCGTTTTTTTGTCCGGCGGGCGCTCCCCGCGTGCTTGACCAGGGCGGACGGGGGGCTACACTCTCCCTCGCCACTTGCGGGAACTGACCCGCGGCGGCAACCGGGAAAACCGGGTCCGGGCAACCGGAACACAGCTCTTCGCCGACCGGATGGAAGGCGAAAAGCGACGCTCTTTGGAAAGTGAAGACAGTTGGATGGTCCGCGAGGATGTGCGGGCTCGAAGCGGTGTACGCCGTGTCCCTTGGCGGGGACGTCGAGCCCGAACAAACAGGCCCATATGGGGGTCACAGCCCGTATGAGTCGCAATCGCGTACCGTTAGACAAGCCAAAGTTAGTAAACCCCTTTTTTCGAAAACGAGTTTATAAAACTGGTCTTGTTGCGAAAGCGACAAGCCGCGTGAAGCGCTGTCAAAGGCGTGGAACGCAAGACCGGCCCGGTACACCAGACCGGGTTTGTCAGGACAACTTCTCATTGAAGTTTGGCGAGCGGTGAAAGCCGCTCGTTTCTATTCAAGTGAAGAGTTTGATTCTGGCTCAGATTGAACGCTGGCGGCATGGCTAAAACATGCAAGTCGAACGATGGCAGCAATGTCAGAGTGGCGAAAGGGTCAGTAATAGTATCGAATGTACCCCGAGGTGGGGGATAGCTGTGGGAAACTGCAGGTAATACCCCATGATCTCTCCGGAGCAAAGATTCATCGCCTTGGGAGCAGCGATACGCCTATCAGGTAGTTGGTGAGGTAAAGGCTCACCAAGCCATAGACGGGTAGCGGGTGTGAGAGCATGGCCCGCGACATCGGAACTGAGACACTGTCCGGACTCCTACGGGAGGCTGCAGTAACGAATATTCCGCAATGCGCGAAAGCGTGACGGAGCAATGCCGCGTGCAGGATGAAGCGGTTACGCCGTGTAAACTGCTGTCAGGGGTCGGTAATACTGAACTGCCCCAGAGGAAGGGCCGGCTAACCCTGTGCCAGCAGCCGCGGTAATACAGGGGGCCCGAGCGTTAATCGGAATCACTGGGCTTAAAGGGTGCGTAGGCGGCTACGCAAGCGTCTTGTGAAATCCCTCGGCTCAACCGGGGAATTGCAGGGCGAACTGCATAGCTTGAGGTAGGCAGAGGTCGGCAGAACGGTAGGTGGAGCGGTGGAATGCGTAGAGATCTACCGGAATGCCAAAGGTGAAGACAGCCGACTGGGCCTTACCTGACGCTGAGGCACGAAAGCGTGGGGAGCAAACAGGATTAGATACCCTGGTAG